>JAAYAN010000200.1 GCA_012719345.1 Ignavibacteria bacterium
ATCATCGATTTCGCAGTAGATTTTTGTTATGTTTTTCATAGAGTTTTTAATAAAATGCTCTACGAGCTAAACATTCTTATTTCTTAATTAATTCCTTATTTGTTTTTTTTATATCGAACTCAGGTTAGTATCATAACAGCCGCTAACCAAAAAGCGGCGGGTTTGTTTTTAACATAAAGGGGGCAAAGCGTAATGTATAATGCCGTGCCTTACCAGTACAAAGCCTTGTTTGCAAACCGGCAGGCAGGTTTAAAGCTGTTGTTGGGTGCAGAGATTATGATTAAGATGGAACCTGTCCCGTGTTTTTTACGGGAAGAGTAAGATTAAAACCTAAAAACCTAACAGCCTAAACTCCTGAAATCGTGATTTTCCCATTTGCCGATGCCGGAGGCATCTAACGTCTGTAGAAAATGAAATGAAAAGGAAACTGTGCGACCCCTTCAAGGTCGAAGTTTTTTAGTTTTTTACTGGTTCCTACAGTCGTTTGACCCTGCCGGGGTCATTACGGTAAAGATGTAAGAGCAAGAAAAACCTAAAGATCTGATTGCCTTGACTCCCTGCTTTTACTTATAACTTATAGCTTAAAACTTAGAACTGATTTCCCATTTGCCTGAAAACTTGTTTTTGCTTAGTTTCACAAAAGTACTTTGAAGAAATTGAATAATCCCAAATGTTTTGAAAAAAAAGACATCGGAAGAACCATCGCCCGGAAAACGAGAGAAGCGAAGGGAAAAGAAAGAAAAGCTGTCTGAGGAACGAAGTTACGAGTTCTTTTATTTCCCCGTAGCGAAAGAGTTTTAAGATGGTGCTTCTGTAGTCTTTTTGGTACTGGTACCTGTCCCGATGCTTTGAATCGGGATATCAAGAGAAAAGTACATATTAAAAATGTTTGTTCTTTTAATTGACGTTCATTAGAAATATTTCTATAATAACGGATTTGGGTTTCATAAATCATCGGCTCTTACTTCTTACTTTTGGTTTACAAATCTGTCATAGGGGGATAGTAGCGGACAATAGATGTATGTACGCCAATTCATTATTTTTCGTTTAAAACTAAAAAACCTTGCAAATTATTATCTACAAGGCTTTAAGAGCGGGGCCGACGAGACTTCCCGATTAATCGGGACGACCTCCTGCTTTTGAAACTAATTCCTCAATATATCTTCTGCTTTTCTTCCTTTTTATTTCATTTTCCCGTTTTATTGCAGTGTTCTTTTCTTCGAATTCTTCAAAATATACAAGTTCCCAAGGGATTCCTCTTGATGAGAACTTCCCCCAGCCGGAATTGTGCCGGTCTAATCTTTGCAATAAAATTTGTGTGTGTCCTGTATAAAACTTATCAATTGATTTTGAATATAGAATGTATGTATACCATTTCATTTTTCTTCCGTTTAAAACTAAAAAACCTTGCAAATTATTATCTACAAGGCTTTAAGAGCGGGGCCGACGAGACTCGAACTCGCGACCTCCTGCGTGACAGGCAGGCGTTCTAACCAACTGAACTACGACCCCTTTTTTTTTAAGAACTTTCCAAAAGAACGAGTTCTAACATAATCCAATATTAAAAAAAAAGCAAGAAAAATTATAAGTATTTTGTCCCGAAAGAAACTCCTACGGCTTTTGCAGCTTTCACAGCCTGATTATCGGGTTCTACAAGTTTTTGATGAGCAATTGCATCCCTGATATCAATATCTATAATTCTATCGCCTTTCAGAGCAACCATTCTGCCGAATTTTCTCTCCATTACCAATTCAATAGCCGAAGTTCCGAATTTTGTTGAAAGAATTCTGTCGAACGGAGTGGGAATTCCACCCCGCTGCAAATGTCCTAAAACTGTAAATCTTGTTTCCAATCCCGTCTCTTGCGATATCTTGTTTGAAACATATTCGCCTATTCCGCCAAGCCGTATTGCATCGGTTCTTTTGTTATCTATTTCTTTAATTTTCATTTCTTCGCCAAGCGGTTTTGCTCCTTCGGCAACACAAATAATACTGAACCTTTTTCCGCGCATATTTCTGGAAATAACTTTATCGTAAACGTATTGCCATTCAAAAGGAATTTCAGGTATTAAAATTATATCGGCTCCGCCGGCAAGACCTCCGTTAAGAGCAATCCATCCGGCATATCTGCCCATCACTTCTATTACCATAACCCGATGATGAGATGATGCGGTTGTGTGTAGCCTGTCGAGCGCTTCGGCAACAACAAAAACTGCTGAATCGTGTCCGAATGTAAGATCAGTTGCCTGTAAATCGTTATCGATGGTTTTGGGTACACCTACAATATTCATTCCCATTTCACGCAATCTTTGGGCAATGTTCATTGTCCCGTCACCGCCTATTGCTATAACTGCATCCAAATCCCAAGCGTTATAATTATCTAAAGCTTTTTGTGATCTGTCAACTATTTTAATTTCGCCGTCATACATTTCCGGCCAGTGAAAAGGGTCTCCTTTATTTGAAGATCCGAGAATAGTTCCTCCTCTGTTCAATATTCCCGAAACATCTTTATCATAAAGCTCGTTTGCTTTTCCCTCAACCAAACCTTCAAATCCGTCGAAAATACCCATAACCTTCAACCCGAAATCGAATGCGGGTTTTGTAACCCCTCTGATTACGGCATTAAGTCCGGGACAATCACCGCCGCCGGTTAAAATTCCGATTTTCCTTATTTTTTTTTCGGATGACATCTTTGCCTCAAATTTTGATATTCTTCATCTTAATAAAATTTTTAAAATGCAATTTAGCATATTTTTCAAAAAAAGCATCTCCGTATTTTTTATAGTATTTTGCAGCGGCTTCATCAACTGCATTTGATGCTCCTTTCGGCAGTATAATTCCCAAGTTTTCCTGTTCTTTAAACCAGCAATCGAATTTATATCTTGCAATAATCGACGCTGCAGCTACAGCTTGAAATTCTTCCGCTTTAGTTCTTTGAATTACTTCAATTCCGGTCAAATTGTATTTATTGTCAAATGTAACTGCTTTTTTCGAAAACTCATCTATAATTATCTGTTCAGGTTTCTTCTTTTCTAACAGATTGCCGATAGCTTGAACATGAAGAGATTCTAAAAGACTGTTAAGATTTTTATACGCAGAATATTTTTGATTATAATCCGTTGGAGTTAAAATCTCTGTCGAATAATTACCGGCAAGAATATCCAGTAATTTTTTTCCTAGTTTTTCAATCTGTAATGGGGAAAGATTTTTACTGTCCTGAACTCCGAGACCTGAAATATTTTTCTGTAAATCTTGGTTAAGATAAACTGCTGCTACTACCAGAGGTCCGAAAAAATCACCTTTGCCCGATTCATCCGACCCTATATAATTGCTTGGATAAAGCCGGGGTTTTTCTTCTGCCTTTTGAATTCCCAGAACTTCGGAAATGCAATCGTAAATTTCGCTGTCTTTTTTACCTTGAAGAACTTTTTTTACACCGCTTTTGCCAAAATAAATATTCAGGCTGCATTTTTCTTTTTTATTGCCGAAAATTATTTCGAAATTATACTGTTTTTCGGAAGACGAAACAGGAACAATATTTCTTTTCGCCAGCGATTCAATAATTCTGTTTTTTTCTGCAAAAGCTGTTTTTTTCATCATCACAATTTTTTTTACAAAGTAATTTTAATAATTTTAAACTTAATATTAAAAACTTAAGATAAGTTACCAAAAAAATATTTTGTTTTTCTTTTATTATACTGTATATTAAAAGTCCGTGTTTATTGTATTTTGTGTTTTTTATTTATTGAATTGGAGAGTTGGCAGAGTGGTTGAATGCGGCGGTCTTGAAAACCGTTAAGGATGTAAGTCCTTCCGGGGTTCGAATCCCTGACTCTCCGCAAGAGTTTAATAAACTCTTTTTTAAGTAATAATTGACAGTATCTTTAAGTATTATTGTTTTTTCCCGCTTCAAAGCTCTGCTCAATTTACTATTTTTTTTATAATTATTTTTAAGGAGCACTGTTTATGGCAGAGCGCATCAAAGGAACCGTTAAATGGTTCAACAGTTCAAAAGGTTACGGATTCATTTCACAAGCTAGTGGAGAAGACGTATTTGTTCATTATCAGTCTATAGTTGCCGACGGATACAAATCTCTTGAGGAAGGTCAGAGTGTTGAGTTTGAAGTCAGCCAAGGACAAAAAGGTCCTCAAGCTAAAGACGTTAAGATAGTTTAAAAACGAATATAACTGTAAAGAGCCCTCGAATTGAGGGCTTTTTTGTTTTTAAACACTGCATAATTTTCTGAAAAAAGAATTATTTTTCCTTAAAAATAATTGTTAAATTTAAAAAACCAGTTTTATTAAAATTATTACAGGATATTCCGATGGGAAGAATATTTGAAACAAGAAAGCACACGATGTTTGCCCGCTATGCAAAAATGTCGAAAGCATTTAACAGGATAAGAAAAGATATTGAAATTGCCGTAAAAGCCGCTGGCTCGGATCCAAAATCAAATTCAAAACTACGAATGGCAATACAGAATGCGAAAAGTGTAAATATGCCAAAAGATAAAGTAGAAGCTGCAATAAAAAGAGCTTCTTCTAAAGATACATCGGGTTACGAAGAAATTATTTATGAGGGGTATGGACCGCACGGTGTAGCAATGATTATAGAAACTGCAACTAATAATCCTAATAGAACCGTTGCAAGTGTCCGTCATTTATTTAGGAAATATGAAGGTTCACTTGGTAATGCCGGCAGCATTACATTTATGTTTGAAAAAAAAGGCTTGCTAAAAATTGAGAAATCGAAAGTTGAAGATATTGATTCTTTTGAACTTGAACTTATTGATTTTGGATTGGATGAACTTTCTTATGACGATGAATTCATTTATATCTACACTTCATTTCACGATTACGGAAGTATGCAAAAAGCACTTGAAGAAAGAAACTATGAAATTACCGCTACAGAAGTTCAGTACATCCCTAATAATATGAAAGAACTTAACGAAGAACAGCAAAAAGAAATTGAAGAACTTATTGACGCATTGGAAGAAGATGATGACGTTCAATCAGTCTATCATAATATGCAATAATATTCAGAAAAAGGCTGCAGAAAGCAGCCTTTGTTGTTTATAAAATAAGCAGCACTGATCTGCAAAAAAGCATTTTCGGCTTTTCAATAACTTTAAAACCTAATTTCTCAAGTTTAATAATCATCTCCGAAAAAGCTTTTTTCGAAACGTGAAAATTAGGTTCAACAATAAGTAATTTACCAGCCTTTGTTAGTATTTCTTTCAGCTCGTTAAACATTTTATCCTGATCCGGAACTTCATGAATCATAAAAAAGGCAAGTATAAAATCAACTTTTTCTTTAAGTCCAATTTTATTGGATTTGCATTTATATAAAATAATTCTTTGCTCCAAATTTGTTCCAAAAATTTTCTTTTTAACTTTTTCAAGCATCCCATCCTGCAAATCGGCTGAAATTACTTTACCTTTTTCACCGACAATCTTTGCCATTTCAATCGAAAAAAATCCAGGTCCGCACCCCAGATCAAGTGCTTTATCATTTTCCTTTAAGTATGGTTTTAATATTTTCTCCGGGTTCTGCAAAAATCTTCGCAGCGGATTATCAAGAGCTCCGGCTGATTCAACAGGACAAACCTTATTCTTGTTTTCTTTCATTCAATTTCCTAATCTTATTTAAAGTGGATACACTATGACGTAAAAATATCAGGAAGGTTCATTTTGAGGAAAAAGAAGTAAACGAAATTAGTAATTCAATTGAGCAGAATTATTATTGTGTTTCAAGCCATTGAACAGCTTTCTGTTCATCTTCAAATTTCATTACATTGAAACCGCAAGATTTCATAAACGAAACAATTGTATTATGCGATGCATCATCCGGAGAAACAAGAATAGCACTTTTTTCGAAATAGCCATTGCCCGGTTTTGGCATATCCGAATTAACAAATTTATATTTCAAATGAACGTCTTCTTTGTTTCTTACTTTTCGCAAATCATATAAAATCCTTTTGAGATATTTTTTCTTTCCGAAAGCAACAGCTTCGCCTGCAATGATGTTTCCTAAACGGCTGGACATATTTACATTTACTTCGGCAATAAGGAATTTCCTCGAGGCAGATACTTTTAGCTGATAATCCATTGTATTCTAAAACTTATAATAAAAATTCATTACGCTCAAAAGGTAAAGAATGGCTGAACTATTTACAAGTTTATTAAATTGTTTCAGCAAAAGTTTTAATTTTTGTAATTTTGATGTTTAATAAATTGGTAAAATTATGCCGGCAAAAGATTATTCAAAATATCCCAAAGATAAAATCATTATTCAAGGAGCAAGAGAGCATAATCTTAAAAACATTTCGCTTGAACTTCCTAGAAATAAGCTTATTGTTGTAACCGGAGTTAGCGGAAGCGGAAAATCTTCGCTTGTTTTCGATACTATATACGCAGAAGGACAGCGGCGGTATGTTGAAAGTCTTTCTTCTTATGCAAGGCAATTTTTAGAAAGAATAAACAAACCGGATGTAGATTTTATTTACGGTATTTCGCCGGCTGTTGCAATCGAACAGAAAAGCGGTTCCCGAAACCCGCGATCGACAGTAGGCACAAGTACAGAAATTTATGATTTTTTGCGTCTTTTGTATGCCCGGATAGGAAAAACATTCTGCTTCAATTGCGGAAAAATAGTACAAAAAGATTCGGTTGCTTCGGTAACAAGCTGGCTGGAAGAGCAGAATGAAGGCCAAAAGTTTCTGCTGGGATTTCCGCTGCGAACACATGAAGGCAGAAAAGTAAAAGAAGAGTTCGAATTGCTCATAAAAAAAGGTTTCTTCAGAATCTATCAAAATAAAAGTCTAATTAATCTTAATGAAGCTGAAAAATTACCAAAATCGAAAGAAGGGGTTTATGTTATAATAGACCGTTTGACTATACAAAAAGGCAGAATGCGTGAACTTTTTTCGGACTCAATTGAAACGACTTTTAAGGAAGGCGAAGATAGATTGGTTCTTATCGGCAGCGATACACACGAAACAAAACATTTTAATAAATTTTACGAATGTTGCGGGATACGTTACGAAGAGCCTGAACCGCGTTTTTTTTCGTTCAATAATCCTTTTGGTGCCTGCCCTGTATGCCAGGGATTTGGGCGGGTTATGGGAATTGATATGGACCTTGTGATTCCTAATCCTCAGTTAAGCATTTTAGAAGGAGCAATTGCACCTTGGCGGGGGGTTAAGTTCGGAAAATTTGCAAGAGATTTGTTAAGAACGGCTCCTTCAAAAGGAATTACTACACATATTCCATACGAAGAATTAAGCAATGTACAAAAAGAACTTATTAAAAACGGGTACGAAGGTTTTACCGGAATCAATAAGTTTTTTGAAATGCTTGAGCGGGACACTTATAAAATGCATATCCGGATTTTGTTAAGCAAATACAGGGGATATACAAAGTGCAGTGCCTGTAAAGGTTCGCGTTTACGGAGGGAAGCTCTTCAGGTAAAAATTTCGGATATGTCGATAATGGATATTGTGGAATTATCAATTGAATCGGCCTGCAGCTTTTTTAATAATCTTAAACTTACCGATTACGAAACAGCAGTCGGGGGAAGAATATTAAAAGAAATTCAAAAAAGATTAAACTTTTTAAATGACGTGGGACTGGGTTATCTTACTTTAAACCGATTAAGCAACACATTATCCGGAGGCGAAACTCAGAGAATAAATCTTGCTACTTCGCTCGGTTCGGCACTTATCGGCACTCTTTATGTTTTAGATGAGCCAAGCATCGGTTTGCATCCGCGGGACAATGAAAAACTTATTAAGCTGCTTAAAAACCTGCGCGATCTTGGAAATACTGTTTTGGTGGTGGAACACGATGCCGAAATGATGAAAGCTGCCGATTTTATTATAGATATGGGACCTAAAGCGGGAATTTACGGCGGCGAAATAATGGCGCAAAACACATATCAGGAAATTATAAAATGCGATAATTCGCTTACAGGTCAATATCTTTCCGGAAAAAAAAGTATTCCTCTTCCCGAAAGCAGAAGAACCGAAGAAACTGAACTATTGCTTATAAGAAATGCCCGTGAAAATAATTTAAAAAACGTGAACGTTGATATTCCTCTGAAAAAAATGGTTGTTGTTACAGGAGTAAGCGGCTCGGGAAAAAGCACGCTGGTTCATGATATTTTATATGGCGGCATAGCCAAATTGCTTGGTAAAAATCCTCCTAAAATCGGCAAGTACGATTCGATAAACGGAACCCGTTATATTTCGGATATTGAAATTATTGACCAGTCTCCAATCGGGAAATCGCCAAGATCGAATCCTATAAGCTATGTGAAAGGTTACGAACATATCCGCGAACTTTTTGCCTCTATGCCTTTATCAAAACAGAGAGGATACAAACCGGGATTCTTTTCGTTCAATGTTCCTGGCGGAAGATGCGAAACCTGCGAAGGGGACGGATTTGTAAAAATTGAAATGCAATTTCTTGCAGACCTTTACCTTGAGTGTGAAGACTGCAAAGGCACTCGTTTTAAAAAAGAAGTGCTTGATGTTATGTACAAAGGTAAAAATATTGTTGAAATACTTAATATGAATGTTTCGGAAGCTTTGGATTTTTTCAGCCAGCACAATAAAATTGCAGGATTTTTAAAAGTTCTTTCGGATGTTGGACTTGGTTATATCAAACTCGGACAGCCTTCGAACACTCTGTCAGGCGGAGAAGCTCAAAGAGTGAAGCTTGCACAGCATTTATATAATCAAAAGATTAATAAAAATATGCTGTTCATTTTCGATGAACCAACAACCGGACTTCATTTTCACGATATAAGCAAGCTGCTTAATTGTTTTAATATGCTGGTTGAAAACGGAAATTCGGTTGTAATAATAGAGCACAACCTCGATGTAATTAAATGCGCCGATTATATTATTGATCTTGGTCCCGAGGCAGGTGATAAAGGCGGATATATTGTTGCTGCAGGTACTCCGGAAGAAATTGCGGAAAATCCGGAAAGCTACACAGGGAAATTTTTAAAGTTAAACGGAATGATTTCAGATTGAATTAGCTTGGAAAATTATTGCTGCACACTATTTCTGAATTCAACCGTAAATACTGAGCCGTAGCGTTTTTTACTTCTAACGGATATTTGAGCATTGTTTATATCGCAATATTTTTTTACCAGAGCTAAACCAAGTCCGTTTCCATCATATTTTCGGGTATAGCCTTGCTCTTCCTGCCGGAATTGAGTAAAGATTGTTTCTAAAAATTCTTTGCTGATTCCAACACCTGTATCCATTATATCCACTGAAAGCAAGCCTGATTCGTTTCTGAAAATTTTAACGGAAATGCTGCCCTCGTTTGTATACTTTACTGCATTATCCAGTAAATTTCTGAATATTTGTCCGGTACTGTATTCATCAACAATTAGTTTTGTTTCATCGGTTTCTGAAGAATAAAGAAATTCCAAATTTTTCATTTCGACTAAATGCTTAAATTCAGCGTAAACAAGGTCAAGTATATCTTGCTGAATATTTACTTCCTTTAAATGAGGTTCGTAAATTCCAAGTTGAAGCTCGGACATATTAAGGATTGAATCAATTGTTTTAATTATTCGAACTCCGGCGGAATCTAAAATCGGGAAAATTGATTTTATATCTTCATCAGCATCATTAAGTTCTTCTCTTAAAAGCGTTACAGAATTTAAGATTGTATTAATTGGCGATCGTATTTCGTGCGACATTTGCGCGAGAAATTCGGATTTCAATTTGTCGGCACTTTCGGCTTTCTCTTTAGCTTTAATAATTTCCTGTTCGGCAAGTTTGCGGTCGGTAATATCAACAAAAACAACAATACCGGATATTATTCCTCCATTTTCATTTTTTATTGGAGCAGCGTTTGCCAAAACTATACGATCATCTTTATAACTTCTTCGAATAATAAATTCTTTGGAGTTGGTTTCGCCAAACATAATTGCTCTTGCAAGCGGAACTTCATCTTTATTTAACTGCCTTCCGTCAAAATCAACAAGATGCCAACTGGAACTATATTCTTCAATTCCAACTCCTTCCATAATTTCATTTTGGCTGCCACCAAGAATAAGCAAACCTGCGTCGTTTACATATCTTAATTTCCCATCAGGCGCATCAACAATCGCAACTCCTGCGGAACTTTGATCGAGAGCGGCTTTTAACATAGCTCGTGCTTCGTTTAATTCCTTCTCAATTCTTTTTATTTCTGTAATATCTCTCGTAATACTTAAAAGATGCGGGATACCCTCAAAATCAATTACTCTTGCCGACATCATTCCATATTTTATTTCGCCTGATTTGGTCCTGAATTTTGCCACAAAATTTTCAACCATTCCGTTTAGTTTTAAACTGTTAACCAGTAATTCTCTATCGGATAAATCATCCCAAAGGTTTATTTCAATTGTAGTCTTACCAGCAACTTCTTGTTCTGTATAACCCATATTTCTTGTAAACCCTTGGTTAATAGAAACAAACATTCCATCTTCCAAACGATTAATATTTATTGAGTCCGGCGAAGTTAAAAATGCTTTTTTAAATTTTTCTTCACTTCTTCGCAACAGAGTTTCTGCTTTCTTTATCTCGGTAATGTCTTCAATAGATGAAATTATTCCGTCAAATTCTTTTTTGTCATCAAATATCGGAACAGCATTTATAGATAAAATTACTTCATTTCCGTTTGTCCATCGTATCGAATGTTGAATATTATTTACAGGTTTAAGATTGAATTTGACTAAATTAAATGGTAATTCCTCGTCAGGTAAACTTTTTCCGTTAAAATCTGTTATTTTAAATTCAGTAGCATTGTATTTTATTTCCGTTAATGAGTCTCTTGTAAGTCCGAGAATTTGCTCTGCACGAGGATTAGCAAAAATTATTCTTCCATTTCGATCCAATCTGGTAATTCCAACAGGACTAGTTTCTGTTATATTTTTATTGAAATTTCTTTCCTGTTTAAGTTCTTCTTCCTTAAGTTTCCGGTCAGTAATATCTGAAATAATCCCGTGCCACAAAGTGCTTCCGTCCTGCAATCGTTCTGGGTGAGCTTGCGATAATCTCCATCTAAGTCCCTGTTTTGGCAGTATAACGCGATATTCGCAGTAAAAAGGTTTTAATGTTCTTGCCGATTCATAAATTGTTTCCATTATCATATCAAGGTCATCAGGATGCAATCTGCTTGCAACAGGTGTGGCATCCTCGCGAACTTCTTCAGGATTTAATTCATAAATCAAATTCATTCCCGGGCTTGCAACAGGGAAACAAGTGCGTCCATCCGGATACAACCTGTATTGGTAAACAACTCCTGGAACTAGCGATGTTAGTTTAAGAAATAAATCGTGACTTTTTTGTAATTCTTCTTCAGCAATCTTTCGATCTGTAATATCCAGGCAGTGACCAATATATCCTAAAAATTCTCCATTACTGTTGTAACGGGGACTTCCATCATCAATAATCCAACGGTAACTTCCATCAAATCTTCGCAACCGGTATTCCATACTGAAACTTTCGCGGCGGTCAAACGCGCTGGTATAAATATCCAAACACCTTTGAAAATCTTCGGGATGAACTCCTTCCGTCCATCCGTTTCCCATTTCCTGTTGTAATGTTCTTCCTGTAAAATCAAGCCATATTTTGTTAAAATAATAACATAGTTTATCTGTGCCGGATAACCAAATTAATGCTCGTCCTGAGTCTGAAAGATTACGATACAGTATTTCCTGTTCCTGCAACTTCATTTCTGCAATTTTACGGTCATTAATATCTAAAATTTGTGCTAAATAATGAACCGGATTATTCTTTGAATCTCGTACTAACGAAACATTTGCAATGCCCCAAACAATTTGTCCGTCTTTTCGAAAGTAGCGCTTTTCCATTTGAAACGAATCTATTTCACCGGAGACCAATTTACTTATTTTATTACCGCCTTCTGGTCTGTCTTCAGAGAAAGTAATATCTTGAAAAGTTAGATTAAGAAGCTCTTTTTCATTGTAACCAAGGAAATTACAAAAAGCTTTATTAAGCTGTCGGAATTTAAGATCTAAACCAACAAGTACAATTCCCGTTAAGGAATTATCAAATATTAACCTGAAACATTCCTTATTAATTATTTGCTCAAAATCTTCCGCACTGTCTATTTCCGACTCTTTTTTTCTGTTATTATTTGTTACAGATGATTTTGAAACAGCCATAAAAATTTTTTCGATTTATTTTATCAGTTTTCAGCTAATAATTCATACAAAGATATCAAAATTTTCAACATAATAAATATTTAAAAATATGCTTACTTGAATTCAACTGTAAAAACGGAACCTTGGTTCTTCTTACTTTTTACCGATATTTCGGCATTATTAAAAGAACAGTATTTACTAATTAAAGCTAATCCTAAACCATTTCCCTCATATTTACGCGAATAACCTTGTTCTTCCTGACTAAAAGGCGAAAAAATATGCGGAAGAAATTCTTCGCTTATTCCAATTCCTGTATCTGCTACATCCACTGAAATATTATTTTTATGATTTTTATAAACTGATACTGTTATGCTGCCGTTTTGAGTATATTTAATAGCATTATCTATCAGATTAGAAAATATTTGTGTTGCGCTGTACTGGTCAACATAAACATCTGTATTATGGGTTTGTATTTCAAATAAAAAGTTCAAGCTTTTTATTTCGGCAAGATGTTTGAACTCGCGAACAAGCATATTTAAAATATCTTCAACCAAATTCCATTTTTTCAGATTAGGTTCATAAATACCGAGTTGTAATTCCGACATATTTAATATTGCATCGATAGTTTTAATTATCCGGCTGCCGGCAGCGTCAATAATCGGGAAAATTTCTTTAATTTCACCGCCATATCCGTTCAAGTCTTCCTTAATTAACGAAACAGAATTGAGTATTGTATTTATTGGTGATCGTATCTCGTGCGACATTTGAGCGAGAAATTCCGATTTCAAGTTATCTGCTTTTTCAGCTTTTTCTTTTGCTATTAAAAGATTCTGTTCTGCTACTTTCTGTTCAGTAATATCTATTGCTAATTCGAACCTGACATCGCGTCCGTCAGACCATCTTATTATTCTATCTGTAATCGAGAAATATTTATTAAGATTTTTATTGTAAAATTCCCATTTGTAGGGTTCGTACTTATTTTCTAATATTATTTTACTTGTACAAAATTCGCAAGGGGAATTAAGTCCTTGAAATTCCTCATAGCAAATTCTGCCTAAACAAGGTCGCGGAAGCATATTCTGAAAAAATTTATTCACATATAAAATCTCATTGGTCTCTGGATCAGTAATATAAACTACCTCGTCAATACCGTTGAATATTGAAAGGAGCTGTTCTCTTTCTTTTTTAATAAGTTCTTCTGCTTTTTTTCTTTCAGTTATATCGCGGGCAATACTAAGGATTGCCTGTTCGCTGTAATAGCTGATTAAACTTGAATATACTTCTACGGGAATTTGTTTACCATCCTTTGTTTTGTGAACCGATTCGAATATCTGCATTTCATCTTTTGGCATTGCTCGTGCTAATGCTTTGATATTTTCTTTACTTATTGAAGCATCTATCCCTTCAAGCCCAATTTCAAGCAATTCCTTTTTTGCGTAACCCAGCTGCATAATTGCCGTTTTATTTACATCTAACAATTCCCCTTTAAAATTTATTACCCAAACGGTTTCATTCATTCCGTCAATTAATTCTCTGTAGTTCTTTTCGCTTTCCAGCAGTTTCTGTTCGGTTTTTTTCCAGTGGCTAACATCCCTCATAATTATTAAAATAAATTTATTGTTATCAGCTTCTACTACTGAAGCAGAAACAAGTCCGTCAATTATTTCTCCTGATTTAATTCTGTATTTTGTAAAATAGTTTTCAACATAACCATTATTTAAAATTGTTTGGTAAAATTTTAATCCGTCTTCCGGGTTTTCATACATTTTCAAGTCTCTTGAAGTTTTGCCTATAACTTCTTCTTCGGTATAATGAGTATAACTTAAAAATTTATCATTTACCATACAAAAAACGCCGTCTTCAAGCCTCGAAAGCGCAATTGCTTCGGGCATAGCTCTAAAAACCCGACTGAATTTTTCTTGGCTTTTTTTAAGTTTGGTTTCGGTTTCTTTTCTTTTTGTAATATCGTGAAGATTACCAACTATTTTTATAGAACTTTTGCTTTTATCGTCAACAACTTTTGCTGATAATTCAACATAAACAATATTTTCATCCTTATTTCTCATACCCAGTTCGAAATCTTTTACATATCCGTTCTTATACAATTGAGTTCTTAGTTTTTCTCTATCAGAAATATCTGCATAATATTCTAACAAATTTTTATTTAACATTTCATCTTTATTAATAAGACCTTTTGATAGAGTTGAGATTGCGGGACTTATTTCAAGAACAGTTCCATCTTCAGATAACTCGAAATATATATCCTGAACATTGTTGAATATCCGCTGATATTTTTCTTTGCAATTAATCAATTCAATTTCGATATCATTATTTTTCCCATCGCCTGAGTTTTCAGTTATATCTTTACCACAGTTTTTATTTTGTAGAATTATCGAAAGTGTTTTACAAAATGCTGTAACATATTTTTCGAAAGGATCGAATAATTTATTGTTGGAAATGGTATATATTAAATTACAACCTTTTGCTAATTCATATTTACGGATATCCTCATTGCCCGATGAAATGTTTTCACATAAAATCTTAATATCCTTTATTCCGGGTAAGTCTGAAAGTCCGCTGCATATCAGATTTTTTATTTCATCTTTGTCATTTAACTCAATAACCGAATTTTGAATTAGCAGAAACCGGCTTAATATATCCGAATTGCCCATAATATTTTTCCCGCCTGAAATAATTAATTTTTCAAATTATTATATCAGTCAATTTTAAAGATTATTTTTATCTTTATTTAAGAAAATAATTCTTTTTACAGCAATATTTTATTCGCTTATAATCGTTAATTATTAAAATATTTTTAATTAGTGCAAATATAATGTCGAGAAGGATATATTTGTGATAGTCTATTTAAAAATGCGATTCAGCAATTTCCAACCATTGGTTGTATTTATTGAAGCAAGCGCATCAGCTATCGAATCTTTAAAGGTTCTTGATTCGGGTGATACAAATACGCTATTAATTGAAGAGTGAATACGCGGTAAAGACATTAAAAACAGAATGTCCTGTTAGTGTTCAATCAGACTCCAATAGTGAAGTCTGGATAATTGTTACTACATACCCGGGATTTGAAGCAACAGTAACTATTTATTACAATTCGAAGTACTTTTGAAATAGAAACGAAAACTCTGCAGAAAAAGTACATAAACTTGCGAAATAAAGGACTGCAGTTTTGAACTTTGCGAGTGTGTTTACAAAAAATAATCTGTAATCCCTTGTGCTTTATTTTTGTATTTTATTCAAGCGGATTGATAATTCTCCAGTTTGAAAAAAAATCCTAAAAAAGCTTATTCAATCTCTCCGATTATAAAAGCTTTTTCATTTTGCGATTTTGCAATTTCCAAAATTCTATTCACATCATTTTTATCAGCAATTGCAATCAACCCGATTCCTATATTAAATACATCGCGCATTTCTTCGTCGCTTACATTGCCAGTTTTCTGAATAAACTTAAATAATTCAGGCATTTCCCACGAATTCCAGTCAACTTTAATCTTTAATCCTTCAGGAACAACACGTTTAGTGTTTCCAATAATTCCGCCGCCGGTAATATGCGAAAAGGCTTTGATGTCAATTCTTTCTTTAATTTCAGCAATAAGTTTCAGGTAAGATTTATGCACTCTCAGTAATTCTTCGCCTAACGTCGTTTCAAGTTCTGCGGGCTTGTAGTCAACGTTTAACTTCGGGAATAAAATATGACGGGCGAGAGAATAACCGTTAGTGTGCAATCCGTTGGAAGCAAATCCGATAAGAACATTTCCTTTTGCAACTTTTTTGCCGTCAATAACTTTGCTTTTTTCAACAACACCTACAATTGTGCCGGACATATCATATTCGTTTGCATCGTAAAGACCGGGCATTTCGGCAGTTTCACCGCCTATCAGTGCAATTTCATTTTCTTTGCAGGCAACCGAAAATCCTTTAATAATCTGTTCGGCTACATCTGGGTTTAATTTTCCGAATGCCATATAATCAAGGAAAAAAAGAGGTTTTGCTCCGCCTACGGCAATATCGTTTACGCAATGGTTTACAAGGCACTGTCCCACTGTATCGTGTTTATCCATCATAAACGCTACTTTCAGTTTTGTGCCAACTCCGTCAACACTCGAAACCAATACCGGATTTTTATACCCGCTGAAATCAGGTTCATAAAATGCACCGAATAAACCTATACCGGTAAGTACATTTTTGTTAAACGTTGATTTAGCATACGATTTAATGCGGTTTACGGTTTCGTCGCCGGCTTGCAAATCCACTCCGGCTGATTTATAATCTGCTTTCAAATTATTCTCCCTAAAAAGATATTATTTAATTTCTAAAAATAACCTCAATAATTTTAAAGTGAAACTTTTTAAAATAAAATCTGTAATAACGGTTTGAAAAATTGAGAATCTGAGGCAGAATTACATAAAATCTAATTAACTGCATGAGTGATTTTTTTTTAATATCTTTACGAGTTAAAAATTAAATTATTCAGATGGAATCTTATAATTTAACAGAACGCGAAAAATCTGTATTAAGATACGTAATTCATCAGTTTATTCTTACGGCAAATCCTGTAGGCTCCAGGAATATTGCCAAATATTACGATCTTAATATTTCGCCGGCAACGGTACGAAATATAATGTCCGATCTGGAAGATACTGGATTTTTGAACCATCCGCATACTTCTGCCGGAAGGGTGCCAACGGATAAAGGTTACAGGTTTTATGTGGATTCTTTGATGAAGCCGCCAAAATTAAAAATTGATGATAAAAAGATAATTGAATCGGGGTTGGACAATGTAACTGATGAAGTAAATGAGATTTTAAGAATTACTTCTATTATATTAAGCAACATTACAAATCAGCTTGCGTGCATAACTTATCCCAGTTTTAACGATGCGGTTTTACAAAGGATTCAGATAGTTCAAATTTCATCAACGAGAATTTTGGTAGTTATTAGCATCGAGTCGGGATTGGTTAAAACAATTACGCTAGAAATGATTGCGGAACTGAATTCCGGGAAACTGAATTTCATTCAGAATTTTCTTAATGAGAAACTTTCGGGATTGCGGTTCAGTGAAATTAAGAAAACATTTGCCGAGCGTGTTCAGGATGTTGATGAAGCTCACAGACCGATAATACGCGTTTTTCTTGAATCGATTGATAAAATATTTACCGATTTGCCGGTAAGCGAAAAAACAATAATTTCGGGAACGAAAAATATTTTGCGCCAGCCCGAATTTGAAAATCACGAACATCTTCAGGGAATTATTGAACTGATAGAGGATAAGGAAGTAATTGTTCACTTAATGGAAAAGCAGAATATAGGCAATAGCGATCTGCTAGTATCGATAGGCAAAGAAAATGAAGAAGAAAGATTAAGCGAATACAGTACAATTCTTAAAAGATACGATTTCAGCGGTGTTTCGGGTACAGTAGGAATTATAGGTCCGAAAAGGATGGAATACAACAGAAGTATTGCCGCTGTTTTATACATAGCGGAATTACTTTCGAAAGTTTTAAGTAAAAAATAATTAAGGAAAAGATAAAATGAAAAGTAACAAAGAACCAAATGCTAATGAAGAAGAGGTTCAGCAAAACGAACCGGAATTAAAAACCGATTCGGATAAAGAAAATAGTGCTGCTGAAGTAAAAGAAGTTTTAGATGAAAATGAAAAATTACTTTTTGCCGAACTGGAAACTAAAAACAGCAGGATTGCTGAATTGGAGAATGAAAACAAAGATTTAAAAGAAACACTTTTGCGCAAGGCGGCAGAGTTCGAAAATTACAAAAGAAGAACCGAAAACGAACTGCAGAACTTTGTAAAATATGCCTCGGAATCATTTGTGTTGAGTGTTTTGCCGGTTTATACCGATTTTGAAAGATCAATGGAACACATTGATGATGAAGGAAATACAGCTTCGTTTAAGGAAGGGATTAAACTGCTTTTTCAGAAATTCATAAAAATTATGGAAGATCAGGGAGTTAAAAAGATTGAAGCAAAAGGTCAGCCTTTCGATTTTAATTTTCACGAGGCTTTGATGCAGAAACCTGCTGAAGATGTTCCTGCACACACAGTTTTAGATGTGCTCGAACCTGGTTTTATGCTTAAGGATAAAGTAATTAAACACGCAAAAGTAATTGTAAGTCAGGAATTATCGCAAAGCTGATTGCTTAAAGATTATTGAAAAGGAATAGTAAATGTCAAAAAGAGATTATTACGAAATATTAGGGGTAGGAAAAGAAGCTTCGAAAGATGATATAAAAAAAGCTTACCGTAAACTTGCAATGCAGTTTCATCCCGACAGAAATCCTGGAAATAAAGAAGCCGAAGAAAAATTTAAGGAAGCTGCCGAAGCATACGAAGTTTTAAGCAACGATGAAAAAAAAGCGAAGTATGATAAATTCGGGCATAGCGGTCTGAAAGGCGGGCAGGATTTTCACGGATTTAACAACGCTAACGATATTTTTTCTCATTTTTCCGATATATTCGGAGGCGCTTTCGGAGGTTCTTCAATATTCGATGATTTTTTCAGCGGAGGAGGGCAGCAATCGCGCCGTACAGGAAGAAGATCATCAGGCATCCCGGGTTCTGACCTGAAGGTAACACTAAAACTTACTTTGGAAGAAATAGCTACAGGTGTTACAAAAAAAATAAAGTTAAAAAAATATCATACTTGTTCAGCCTGCAAAGGTTCGGGAGCGCAGGACAGTTCGTCATTTAAAACTTGTACTGTCTGTAACGGAACAGGTGAAATTAGACAGGTGTCGCGTTCGCTTTTCGGTCAGTTTGTTAATATTTCTGCGTGCCATAATTGTAACGGTTCGGGTAAGGTTATAAGTAACGCCTGCAAAAAATGTTCGGGCGAAGGAAGAGAGTATCAGGAATCAACAATAAAAATTTCTGTACCGGCAGGAGTAACCGATAACAGTTATATGACTTTAAGAGGCGAAGGAAATTCAGGTAAAAACGGAGGACATGCCGGTGATATAATTGTAATTTTTAAGGAAGAAAAACACGAATTTTTTACACGCGACGGCGATAATATAATTTACGAATTATTTATAAGCTATCCCGAAGCAGTTCTTGGCACCGAAGTCGAAATTCCTACTCTTACAGGAAGAGCAAAACTTAAAATTGAACCAGGTACCCAGCCCGGCAAATATTTAAAAATGCGGGAAAAAGGAATTCAGCACCTTAACAGTCATGGTGCCGGCGATCAACTTGTTAAAATAAATATTTTTGTACCTGACCGTGTTTCGCAGAAAGAAAAGGAACTGCTTACAGAACTGCAAAAAATGAAAAACATTAAAGTGCCTGAATAAATGTTAAAATGCAAAAAGTAAAGCAATTTTTTGAGAATAATGGTTTTAGCAGTCAGGAAATGAAAGTGGCGTTGTTTTTATCTGCCATAATTGTTGCAGGAGCTGTTTTTAAATATACAGACTTTTTTCAAAATGAAGGTCATGTAAAATTGTTCAATTATGCAAAACAAGACAGTTTATTTTATTCCGCAGAGAAAAATGATAAAATTTCTTATGAAATTAATGATAATAAAGAAAAAAAAGTTGATTATGAACAAGAACTTTTGGATTTTACGGACGATAATTTATCAAAAAGGGATAACAAACTCCCGGAACTGTATGAAAAATCTGTTGATATAAATACGGCTGATAAAGAAACACTTGTTTTATTGCCTTCAATCGGTGAGAAAACAGCAGAAAAAATAATTGAATATCGTTCGCAGAACGGGAATTTCAAGCAGATTGAAGAAATTCAAAATGTAAAAGGAATAGGCCCGGCAAAGTTTGAGAAAATTAAAAAATATATTGATGTAAAAATAAAAGAGAAACCCCCGGAGGAAAAATGAATTCAAGGACTGAGCCCTTGTACGTACATCTGATATTAGGAGTTGTTATTCTGATTCTTACTATCGTTTTAATTATGGTTGCAATTGTTGAACCTGAAAGAGTTTTAAAAGAAGAGAAATATTTTAAGGAAGAAACAAGATTAAGAATGGACAATATCCGCCAGGCGCAAATTCTTTGGCAGAAAAAGAATAAAAAATTCACCGATGATCTTGACAGCCTTGTTCAATTCATTAAAAATGACGATTTTGTTGCTAAAACAATTGCCGGCAAAGATACTGTTACCGGAAAATCGACAAATCCATTTAAAATATTAGCACACGGACAGTTTTCAGCAGATTCGCTCTTTTACAGTCCTAAATCCAGATCACGTTTTATTGTCCAAGTTGATACTTCTATTCAGCCGGACAGTGTTATTGACCGCAGAGGCAATTTGCTTCGGGTTGATACTGTAATATCAATTGGTAACCGCTATTATATTGAAGATGTTGACGGATACGGTTCAGTTGGTGATCTTTCCAGCGATGCTAGAAAAAATACTGCATCGTGGGAATAAGAATTTCATAAATGTCATTATTTCAGAATCATGCCGGAATAAATGTTACTTCAAGCAAAATTCAGCTTGTTGAAGTAAATTATAAGGATGATTGCTTTTATCTGGAGAATGCAGATGAGGAGTTTTTCAGCGAGTTTATAAATTTCGGTTCGAAAGAAACGAAAATCATCTCCGTTCTCCAGAATTCTTTTAACGAAATAATTTTACGAAAACCTTTAAATTGCAATTCCGTTTCTTTTTCCTTCCCGCACGATTTTTTCAGAATAATTGAACTTCCCTATGAAGAAACTCTTGTAAAAGATGATCTTCTTGAAAATATAAAATGGGAGCTTTCTGTTCTTTATCCCGAAACTGCAAATGAAGAAATGCTGATAGAACCAGTGCAAATTCCTAAAAATATTGGAACGGAAACTGCTAAAATAATTATTTTTGCTGCATTTAAAAGATATGTAAAAATAGTCCATAAGTTTTGCGTCCGTAATAATCTCAATCTTAAATATGTAGATAATGTTCATACCGCTGCCAATCAGCTGATAGCAATGGAAACAGGCAGCAGGACTGAAAAATTAGTAGCTACGGTATTTCTTGGCGAAAAAGATTTCTCGTTTTCTGTGTTGAAAGGGTCGTTTCCGATTCATTTTTCGGTGAATAAATTTAAAAATGCGGCCGAAATTCTGAATAAAATAAGCAGCTGCCGCGAAAAAATTGCCGCTAAAAATATTCAAGTGAATGATATAGAGAAAATTTACGTATTCGGTGATTTGGTATCTGATAATTTTACTGCTCAATTGGAAAAAATTTTTAATATCGATGTTGTAAGATACAATCCTTTCAGGAAAATTAAGATATCAGGCAGCGTAAAAAAAGGCGAATTGCTTTCTGATAAGAATAATTCTTTTGTTTCTGCAGCAGGTATAGCTTTCAGGCTGGTTTAATGAGAATTATTTCCGGTATTTATAAAGGAAGGACGGTAAAATTTCCTAAATCGAAATTGGTAAGACCCACAACAGATAAAGTGAAGGAAACTTTATTTAACATATTGAATAATCAGATTGAGTTTGATGAAATAAAAGTTTGCGATATTTATGCAGGATCGGGTTCGTTGGGACTTGAAACTTTAAGCAGAGGAGCTGCACAAGTACATTTTGTAGAGCAGAATTTTAATGTTGCAAAGATGCTTGAAGAAAACATCTCGTCCCTTGAAGCAGGAAAAAATTGCAGAATATTTAAGATGGATGCAGTAAAATTTTCACGGATTTCGGACAATGAAACTTACGATCTTATATTAGCTGATCCGCCGTTTTTTAAGGATGATATACATACTGTTGCTGAGAATCTCCTTGAAAGAAAATTCTTAAATCCCGGCGGAATATTCATTATTGAAAGATCAATTCAAACTGAAAAAAAGGATACGGAAGCGTTCGGAATTGTGCCTTTTAAAAAAATTGGCGACAGTTTGATTTACAAATTTGAGAATTAGAAATATTTGATAAATATTGGATAGGCAATGAACCAGATTAAACGAGCTATTTATCCCGGAACTTTCGATCCGGTAACAAACGGGCATATTGATCTTATTGACAGAGCTACTGATATATTTGATGAAATTGTTGTAACTGTAGCAAAAAATCCTGGCAAAACAAACCTTTTTACAGTTCAGGAAAGGGTTGAAATGCTCACTGAAAGTTTGAAAGATTTCAGAAATGTTGTAGTTGATTCTTTTGACGGACTTGTAGTTGATCACGCTAATCAGATTGGAGCTATGGGAATTATTAGAGGCTTGCGGGCAGTTAGCGATTTTGAATATGAATTTCAGATGGCATTAATGAACAGAAAGATGGATGAAAATCTCAGGACAATATTTTTGATGCCTCACGAAAAATATACTTACTTAAATTCTACAATTGTCCGTAATCTTGCACAATTTAAAGCTGATGTAAGTGATTTTGTGCCGCCTATAGTGGCAAAAAAGCTAAAAGAAAAATTCGATTAAGACAAGCACCTTTTACTGTAAATGAAACACTGCTGTATCTTAAAAGTAATATTCATTGCTTTTCTTATGCTTTGTTTCTATTTTTACAAACTTAATTTATGTAATAACGGAGGAATAGTAATTTATGGGAATGATGGCTAGGATGAGAGGTCTTGCCTCCTGGTTTATAATTACCGTCGGCGGTTTATTTGTGCTTTTTATGGTTATTTCGGATTCGAAAGTGACCGATATAAGAAGCCAGCAAACAATGGAAATCGGTTCGATAAACGGGGTTCCTGTAACACAGCAGGAATTCAGTGAAATGGTAGATAATTTTATAAAAAATCAGGAAGCACAGACAGGACAAAAAGTACCTGAAGAACAAATGGAAGATTTCAGGGATTATGTATGGGATGCACTTGTTTCGCAAAGACTTATTGATGAAAAAATAAAAGAATTCGGAATAACAGTTTCTAACGAAGAAATTGAAGAAATCGTTTTAGGCGAAAATCCGCCAGAATTTCTTAAACAAGGATTTGTTGATTCAACAGGCAACTTTAACAGACAGGCTTATTTTCAGGCAATAAAAGATCCGCAGAATAAACAAATACTCATACAGCTTGAAAACCAAATCCGTCAGCAGTTAATACAGCAGAAACTGATGAGTTATTTAGGGGCTTCGGTATTAGTTTCCGACGATGAAGTAAGAAGGCAGTTTATTGATCAGACAATGCGTATGAATGTTGAATATGCTGCTGTTGATTCAAAAAGTTTCAGTGATAACGATATTACAGTTACTGATGAGGATATTCAATCTTTTTTTAATGAACATAAAGAAGATTATAAAACTGATGAAAGAAGAGCTTTTAAATACGTGTTTTTCAGTACAACACCTACTAAAACCGATTCCAATACTGTAAAAAACCAGCTATTAAGCGTATTGGGTAAATTAAAAGCTGACACTATTTCTTTTAAATCGTATGTAGATATTTATTCTGTTAAACCTTACAGTCTCGATACCCTCGATGTTACTAAAATGTCGAATGCTATGTATCAGGAATTATCAAAATCAGCACCGGGTGAACTTGTAGGTCCGGTTTTAACAAATGCTGGATATGGTTTATTTAAGTTGAACGGCATTATATCATCCAAAGATAATTTTATAAGAGCTTCACATATTTTAATTCAAAAATCAGCAAATGATGAAGCAGATAAAGCAAAAGCAGATTCAGTTTATCAATCATTAATTGGCGGAGCCGATTTTGCAGCTACAGCCAGAAAGATTTCGGCTGATCCCGGCAGCGGTTCCAGAGGCGGGGATTTAGGATGGTTTGGTAAAGGAATGATGGTAAAAGAATTTGAAGAAGCATGTTTTTCAGGACAACCCGGTGTTATTCAAAAACCGGTTAAAACGAACTTTGGTTATCATATAATTAAAGTTACCGATAAATCATCTTCGAGATTTGTAGTTGAAGAAATACTGATGAAAATTGATGCCAGCGGAGCTACGCTTTCGAAAGTTTCAGAAGATGCTGATGGATTTTCATACTTATCTAAACAAGACGGATTTGATTTGATTGCAAAAAATTACAATTATGAAATTAAAACAGCTCCGCTGATTGAAGAAAAAACAACTGTTATTCCGGCATTGGGAAGAAGTAAAGCTTTGCTTAAATTTTTATTTGACGGTTCAGCTGGTGATATAAGCGATAGATTTAAAGTAACAGGCGGATATACGGTAATCGAAATTACTGAAATCCAGCCTGAAGGTTATGTTAAAATTGACGAAGCAAAAGAATCTATCAGAAGTAAAGTACTTTTAGAAAAGAAGCTTGAAAAAGGTATGCAAATATTGAATGAAGTTTATCCCAAATTGGCTAAAGACGGTAAATTAAATAATGCTTCTGGTTATAACAAAATTGTAAAGTATAATTCAGCTGAAAATATTTCCGCAAACGGTGCTGTTCCAGGTATTGGCAGAGACAATGCATTTAACGGATATGCTCTAAACGGAAAAGTAAATGAAATATCAAAACCAATAAAAGGAACAAATGGATGTTATTTGATTAAAGTAACTCAAAGAACTCCATTCGATTCATCTTCATATACGGTGCGCAAGGTACAAATGAAACAGCAGATTTCGCAAAATAAGCAAAGAATGATTCAGCAGCAATGGATGGAAAAATTGAAAGAAGAAGCTGAAATAGTAGATGAACGGTATAAATATTATCAATGAAAAGTACCCGCCTAAGGCGGGTTTTTTTTTATACAGTCATTTTATTATATTTTGAATTCAATAAAGGTTAATTATCAATGATGAAATTAATTTATCTGACAGGATTTATGACTTGCGGGAAAAGTACATTAGGCCCGATTCTGGCAAATACACTTGGCTGGAATTTTGTCGATTTGGATGAATTAATCAAAGAAAATGAAAAGATGGACATTTCTGAAATTTTTGCTCAAAAAGGGGAAGATTATTTCCGTAATATTGAAACTGAAATACTAAAATCAGTTTCTGGTAAAAATGGTTATATAATTGCGCTGGGAGGCGGAACGATAGTAAAAGAAGAAAACTTTGAAATAATGAGAAAAACTGGTAAAATAATCTATCTGCGAGCTTCTGCCGAAGTAATTTATAACCGAATAAAAACAAAACTCGATAGACCGATTTTTAAAGATTTGGTTTTAGCCGGCAGCCCTAAAAACGATTTTATCGAACGGATTGAAAGCCTTTTAAATGAAAGAAAAAAATATTATGAGCAAGCTGATTTAATTGTAAACACAAGCAGCGACCCTTTGGGAACAATTGTAGATCAGCTTTCAAAAAAGATTGCGAGACTGATTTATGAAAAAAATTAAAGTTAATGTGGAGCCTGAGTCCTACGAAATTTTTATAGGTAATGGAATATTCAAAAATATTTCAATAGAAATTAAAAAGCGTAAATTATTTAGAAGTATTTTAATTGTAATTGATAAAAATGTATATGACATATATAAAAAAGAAATTGTTACAGTATTCGGAAATTACAATTATAAACTGGAAATATTGGTTCTCGAGATTGATGAAAAAAGGAAGTCATTTGAATCATTAGATAAAATATATTCAAAATTGATTGAGAATAAATACGGTCGCGACAGTCTGATAATTGCAATCGGCGGAGGAATAATAGGCGATATAGTTGGTTATGCTGCAGCTACATATATGCGTGGAATTCAGTATGTTCAGATTCCTACAACTTTATTGGCTATGGTTGATAGTTCTGTGGGAGGAAAAACTGCGGTTAATTTTGGAGAAACCAAAAATGTTATAGGTGCTTTTTATCAGCCGCGGTTAGTTTTAATAGATACTGATTTTCTTAAAACTCTTAGCACCGATGAGCTTGTGTGCGGAATTGGCGAAATTGTTAAATACGCTTTTATTACCGATGAACAATATTATAATTATTTTAAGCGGAATATCGATAGACTGTTCGGGTTAGATGAAAAGGTTATTACTAAAATAATTTATCAATCAGTTTTATTTAAAGCCGGCGTTGTTGAGGCAGACGAAAAAGAAACAGGAATAAGAAAGATTTTGAATTTCGGTCATACTTTTGCACACGCTTTTGAGGTTGAACAGAATCATAGAATAAAGCACGGACAAGCAGTTATTGCAGGAATAATTTGTGCTTTATATTTATCAGAAGGAATCGGGATTTTAGATAATATAAAGCTGAATGAATATTTAAAATTCATTTATCCGATGAAAAAATATATAAATATTGAAGAACCGGATACTAAAAAGCTGCTTGATATAATGAGCCGTGATAAAAAAAACAAAGACGGAAAAATCAAGTTCGTACTGCTTAACGGTGTCGGAAATATTGCAATTGATATTGAAGCTGAAAGAATACAAGTAGAAAAAGCAATAAATAAAATGAAGAAATTTGTGGAATGAATTTTCTCCTGACATAGGGTTGTCACTTATGCCATTTAAGTTTTGAATGTAACTTATAACTTAAAAGGAGATTAAAAATGTCGGGATCAATAACAAAAAAAACTTCAACATTCGGCTGGGTAGAAATGGGAGCCGAAAATTTAGACAAAGCGAAACAATTTTACGAAACCGTTTTTGGATGGACAGGTACGATTGCAAAAAGCAATTCACCAATGCCTTATGCGGTTATGAATAATAATAACGGAGTGACATCGGGTATTTATCAGCTTACTGAAGAAATGAAAATGAATAAAATTCCACCTCATTGGCTGGCTTATATTTATGTAAACAATGTGAATAATACTTTAGAATTAGCAGTAAAATCCGGCGGAAAAATTATACAGCCGGCTTTTGATGTTGATAGAGTTGGAAGAATGGCAGTAGTATCCGATCCTTCAGGTGCAGTACTTGCAATATGGGAAGCAGATGAAAAAGCTATGGAAATGGCTTCAGGTAAGTTTGCTCCCTGCTGGTATGAACTGGGTACAAGAGATATAAAAATATGCGAAAAATTTTATGCTGACGTATTTGGCTGGAATTCGCGGAAGGATAATTCGATGGGAATGGAATATGTAATTTTCAGTGTAAACGAAACAATGATCGGCGGAATGTATCAGATACCGGAAGAGATGAAGGAATATCCTTCGAGCTGGTGCATTTATTTTGAAGTTAATGATTTTGAAAGAATATCTGGGCTTGCTGTTTCGAATGGCGCTAAAATTATAGGGCAGGTAATGGAATATGAAAAAATAGGAAAATTTGCATATTTACAGGATCCGCAGGGAGCAGTTTTTTCAATTATAAAATCAGCCGAAATGTAAGAAAAGATAATTACTCCCGAAAATAGTTTTTCGGGAGTATAATCTCAATCGGAATTTTTAATACTGTTTTAATGAACCTTGTCTTTTTTTTGCAGCTTTGTCCCATTCAATAACTGTAGTTTTAAGTAAATCGTTCTTATCGTCAATAAGCGTTTTCATATCCAAGCCTACAAAATTTTGAGCTTTTTCTTTTGTTGAGATATCAGGCAATTCAATTGGATATTGTTTTCCGCGTTTAAGTAAAATTACAGCAATTTCGCGTCTTGCCTGTTCGGATTTTTGAATTGAAGTTCCGATAACGCGCATTGCCTCGGTAGGCGAGTGAAAGCCTAACCCGTTTGCTGCTGCAACCCAATCCCAGCGCCACTGTGCATGCCTTATAAGCTGAAGCACAGATTTCATTTCAGTTTCGGAAGCGCCGGCCTCCCAAGCTGCTTTTGCTTCTATATGAGCGGCTGCCAATGCTTTTTCTGCTAAATGCCTTAATTGTTCAAGCCTGTCCTGCCTTTCATATACATCCTGAACAAGTCTTTCGGTTTTTTCTCGGTGGCAGACCATGCAGGAATTTTCAACGTTATTCAAAGGACTTTTAATGTGGTGATCTGTAAATTTTACTCCTCCTTCGCTTTTATACGGCATATGGCAATCGGAACAGGAAACGCCTCTTTGAGCGTGAACCCCAGTCATATAAAGCTCATAGTCGGGGTGCTGTCCTTTAAGCATAGGAGTTTTGCTTAATGCATGTGTCCAGTCCGAAAATTCTATTTCATCATAGTATTGTTCCATTTCATCAGCTGAAAAACCTTTATCCCAAGGGAATACCAGATAATTTGATTCTTTCTTAAAATAGTATTCAACATGACATTGCGCGCATACCAACGACCTCATTTCCTGATGAGTAACATCTTTAATTTTTTTGCCCCTCCGTTCAAGTGCTTCTATAAGAGCTGGACGTGTAATATGAAGATTCATTGTTTTATTATCGTGGCAATCGCCGCAACCGATGGGATTAACAATTTCGGCTCCTTTATCAATCCATTTTCCTTTATAAAACTCGGTTGCTCCTATCTTTTTCATCATACGGGGAACATCGGGACTTTTACATGTCCAACAAGTTGAAGTTAGCGGACTTTCTTTTACTCCGCCGGTACGCAATGTATTTCTAATATCTTTTACAGCATACGCATGTCCGCGTCCTTGTTTGTAATCTTTCGAAAATGAATATCCTGCCCAAAGAATTACAAGTTCAGGAATTCTTTCTAGATAATCAATTTCTTTGGATCCGCCATGTTTGCTTGCGAAATTTGTATCTAAAGTCTGCATGTAAGTTTCGTACTGACGAGGAAAGTTTTCACCCCATACTTCATTTCTTGCTTCGTCTTCGGCGATGGGTTTAACCATTTGCATTGTTAAAACAGCTTCTGCCCGTCTTTCAATAATTGATGAAGCGAACAATGCAATTACGAAAACTATAATTACAGTTACAAAAAATAATATCCATCCTAAAAAGGGTTTATTTTTGATTTTTTCTTGTAACGACATTTTATCCACCTTCAATTTAATTGAAAATCATTTATCTGTTATTTTTTTTATCCAATCGGGAGTGGGGCTTTTAAGAAGTGGAATGCGCGCAAACGGAGTTGAACTTAAACTGTGAACTTTTCCGTGCGGGGTTTCTTTATGGCAATCCCAGCATTTTCTTCCGTCTTCTACAATGCTTTTATTATTAATTGCCCGCAAGGCAATCGGGTGTATCTGGTCTTGATGACATCTTATGCAATTCTGTTGAACAGCTTCTTTACCGGCATCTTTTATTACAATAACCTGGGGTTCCAAGCGGAATGTAAACATATAAGAATGCCTTAATCCGTCAGTTGCTTTAAACATATATTTGTTTATAATATTATCCTGAGGAACATGGCAGTCGTTACAAATGGCAATCCTTCCGTGGCTGCCCCGCTGCCATGTGGCAAACTCCGGCGACATAACATGGCAATTTACGCAGGTTTCAGGGTTGTCCGATAAATAGGAAATTGCATTTGAAGCATAGAAAATATGAAGCAGCATTCCGGAGGCAATTCCAAGAATAATTATTACAGGTAGTCTCCAGTTAACAGGAGGTATAAAAAAAATTATTATCTTTCTAATAATATTATTTTTCATAAACATTCTCGCTGTTATAGGTTTCGTTTAATTCTTTAATTCCGGTTGTGCTTGTTGGATGACCGTAATATTCAATATTTTCAAATAGTTCAAGATATTCTTCTTCAGTAATTATATTCTGCCAGTTGCCAGAAAAATATCCTGCTGCAAGTATTGCGAAAAATAGTATTAATATTACAAAAAAAACAGTTTTTTTCGGAATTGTTTTTCTGAGAAAAAAAGATTTTACTTCAAGGGTATCTTTTACGGGACAAACATAACCACAATTGAGATTGCTTTTAAATTAAACCGGAAAAACAGTTTTAATTTATCAACTTATATTGAACAAAAAGAATAAAAGCCTTACATTATTAAAAAGGAAAATCTGAATAGAGACAAAAAAGCTTTGAGTTATAAATAGATAATGATAAATACAGTGGCTTCGTTATGAGTATTTCGAAATGTCCCAAAGAGTTTTTAAGATTATTGACGGAAAAGTGAGAGAATAAAATGAGCAGAATGGAAAATTTTTATAATCTGGCAGCAGGTTTTTATGATGAGATGATAAACTTTGCTGATCTTGCAGGGAAACGAAGCTTGCAGCTAAAAAAGATAATAAACTCTGGTGTAAAAACAGCATTTGATATCGGCTGCGGAACTGGTGTTGACTCTATTGCTCTGGCAAAACTCGGTCTTGAAGTATCTGCTTTTGATCCATCGGAAGAGATGATAAAGAAGGCAAAAATTAATGCTGAAAAACATTCTTTAAAAATATCATTTTATAATGAAGGAATTAATGGGATTGCAAAACATCAATATAAGAAAGCCGATCTGATTATTTCCTTGGGAAATACATTTGCCAATATTGAACCCGGCGAACTGGATTGCGGAATCCGTAATATGTTTGAACATCTTAATGAAAATGGGATGGCAGTAATCCAAATGCTCAATTACGAAAATCCGGAATATGAAGGCTCATCTATTATTAATATTAATGAAACATCAGGAGAACTGACAGTAAGAATAAACACGAAAGATAATTCAAATCTTAGTTTTCACATTATAAGAATAAATAAATCCAATAAATCTGAAAGCACCATAATTTCCAATAAAATGTATCCGCATAAATCCGCTTGGCTTACAGAAGAATTTAAAACTGCTGGATTCAAAAAAATCAATTTATTTGGCGATCTGGATAAAAATGAATTTTTACAATCAAGTTCAAAAAATCTTGTTCTCATAGCAGAAAAATAATCACAGACTTTTAATTTTTCGCAGTGAATCGTTTTTTAAATCTTCTAAAGTTTCGCTGCTCAGCATTTTAATTGCCTGATCGCGCAAGATTCCCCATCTTTCGTGAACCGGGCAGGGATTTGTTGAAGAACAGCCTGGAAAGCCCAAAACGCATTTGAAAAAAACTTCAAGTCCGTCTATCGCTTCAACAATATCGATCAGTCTTATATTTTTTGGTTCCTTTAAAAGTTAAAACCCTCCGGTTTTCCCTTTTTTTGATCCGACAATGCCTTTGCCGGTTAAAGTTTGCAAAACCTTAGATAGAAATTCTTTCGGTACTTTTAATTCCGACGAAATATCGCCTGAGCTGAACGGACTTCCGGCAGGCTGCGTTGAAAGAAATAAAACAGCCTGCAAATCAAGCTCGCAAGCTTTAGAGAATATGACAATCATATTATTCTTTAATCAATAATTGAATTATAAAACAAAACTTTATTTAAAATTAATATCAAAAATTATTAAATTTCCACTGTTAAAAAAATGGAAATAAGTTTGCAGAGTAAAAAGAATTATAAACATCTCGATACAATTACAGCTTTATTTGTTGCTGTTTTACTCATATCCAATATAGCCTCTTCCAAAATTATGGATTTAGGCATTATGTCAATTGACGGCGGAGTAATAATTTTCCCGTTAAGTTATATCTTTGGAGATATTCTTACTGAAGTTTATGGATACAAAAGATCTCGCAAAGTAATTTGGCTTGGATTTACAAGTGCTTTAATAATGTCTGTATCTTTAATAATAGTCGGTGCGCTTCCGCCGGATGCTCAATGGGGCTTGCAAGATGCTTACAATTCTATATTGGGTTTAACTCCAAGAATTGTTGCTGCAAGTTTGCTAGCTTTTTTTGCCGGTGAATTCAGCAACTCTTTTATTCTTGCAAAAATGAAAATTTTAACAAAAGGCAAAATGTTGTGGACAAGAACAATCGGGTCAACATTAATAGGAGAGTTAATAGATACGGTTGTTTTTATTTTAATAGCTTTCTACGGAATATTTCCGGATTCGCTGATTATTGAACTGATTATAGCAAACTACATTATTAAAACATCGGTTGAAATACTTTTAACCCCTGTTACATATAAAATAGTAAGATGGTTAAAAACTCAGGAAGAAGAAGATTACTATGATACGGATACAAATTTTAGCCCTTTCAAATTTTCTTCGGAATAGTGATATTAACTTTAAGGAAAAACAATAAAAATTTTTATGAGTAATTGCAGAAATTGTAATAATGAAAAGGTCAGAAAAAAAAATACTATTAAAAAATTATTAATTTTTCTTGCCTAATTGAAAGGATTATGCATATATTAAACCGTCTCAAAATTTTAATTACTGATTAAACAGCATTTGTTTAATAGTAATGTTATTAAATAATGTTTATTTTTGAAAACCTGAGTTTTACAAGTAGAAATAGTTTCTTTATTTGTTTTTAGATAGAGGTAACGTTGAGTAAAAAAATGATGTCAGGTCAAGTCACTTCTCAGTCAAGAGATATGATTATTCACTTTGAGTGTTCAAGTGAGATAAATAGAATGTTGTATTTCTTCCCATTTATTTACAAATCCCAATTGAAAATGCATAGTATTAATATAGTAAACAATTTGTTTTATATTTTTTCATCTAACAAACCGAGGTAACAAATATGAAAAAAGCTACACCAGTTTTATTATTTTTACTTCTGTTGTCTTTCGGGACTTTATTTGCGCAAGGCAGCGGAAGGATTACAGGAACTGTAACAGATGTTACAACAGGGACACCGTTATTTGGTGCCAACGTATTTTTAAAGGGAGTGAGTATAGGTGCTGCAACAGACCTTGATGGTAAATATACCATTACACAAATTCCTGCGGGCGATTATTTAATGGCTATCCGTTATATCGGATATCAGGAAAAAGAATTGGAAGTTACTGTCCAGGCCAACAAAACTATAGTAATAGACATAGAAATAGAAGCTGAAGTTATTGAAGGACAAGTAGTTGAAGTTACTGCTCAGGCTTTAGGACAGAAACAGGCTATAAACCAGCAGCTGGCAGCAAACACAATTAAAAATATTGTGTCTTCTGAAAAAATACAAAGATTACCTGACGAAAATGCTGCAGCAGCACTTAGCCGTTTGCCTGGTGTTTCACTTATGAATGGAGATCAGGTAGTAATCAGAGGTATTGAAGCTAAATTAAACCAGGTTTTAATTAACGGTGTAGCAATGCCTTCTACTAATATGAACGACCGTTCAACCGGTTTAGGTTTTGTGTCTTCAAATATGCTTTCGGGAGTGGAAGTAATTAAAGCTATTACGCCTGATATGGATGCTAATACTATAGGCGGTGTTGTAAACTTAAGACTTAAAGATGCTGATCCGGGTTTACATGTTGACGCTTTAGTTCAAGGAAATTATAATGTTACAGATGCAAATACTAATAACTTTAAAGCATGGGTAAGTGTTAGCAATAGGTTTTTTGATGATAAACTTGGAGTATTTTTACAAGGGAATATTGAAAAAACTGATGGCGGGGATCAATTAGCAAGATTGAATACTTACAGAGGTGACAATTTACCATACGGTGAAGCGTGGTATGGTGTAAATGGTGCTTCATTACAGTATGGTAGAAGTATTGTTAAGAATAGCGGATTTAGTTTAATATTAGATTATAAACTGCCTAATGGAAAAATATTTTTCCAGAATACATATGCCTCTAATTTAACAGATAGAAGAGATGCCCAAGTAAATCTGAATTTTGCGGGAGTACAAGGAAATGCTGCTTATACAATGGATCGTGATAAATATGGTAAAGATATGTGGCTTAATTCGTTGCAATTTGATAATACTTTCGGGGATTTTAAAGTAGAAGGTGGATTAGCACATTCATTTACAAATCAATATACAAGAATTGCTTATCCAGCAGGAATGTATTGTGAGTTTCGGGATATTACGAGTGAACAAGCTCCGTTTGGTTATGACGAAAATGGTCTTGTAAAAGAATATAATACAGACTATGATTTTCAGACCATGGATTTTCAAAAAGTATATAACATATTTGATAATTTAAATCCAACTTCTGTAACTAATGCTACTTATGAGAATCAGCCGCGTACAACAAAAAATAAGTTTGATCAGCATCTTTATACTGCTTCTCTCGATTTAACGATGCCCGTAACTATTTCTAAAGATATAACTTCCATTTTCAAAGCTGGAGGTAAATTTGTCAGAACAACTCGTGATAATGATTTCAATACTTATTTTAATGCATCGAACGATCCTGATTTATATGACTCAGTATTGACTTATTTCCCAGATAGACCCCGTTCACATAACGAAGGTGAAAGATTAAGATTAACGGATGTGATGGGTAGTTATGAAAGAGGTAAGAATTTTTTAAGCGATGAATATGATTTTAAGAATGGTTTCACAAATGTAATAAATACTGACATTTTTGACCCTTGGTTAATTCAATCATTTAAAGGTTGGGATCCTCTTGACCATGTAATGGAAAGTACAAGAAATGATTATTATGGTTCAGAATCCTACACTGCTGCTTATTTAATGGGTACTTTCAATATTTTATCGAAATTAACATTAATTGGCGGTGTTCGTTATGAACGCTTTAATATGAAATATCATGCTCAGTTTACTGTTACTACACATGAAGTATACGGAAATTCAACCAGTACAAGACTTGGTGATTACGCAGATTTACCTTGGAAATATAATAATGTTGATAGGGTTGACGAAAATATTTTTCCAAACCTGCAAATCAGATATAAAGCAACTGATTGGCTTGATGTTAGAGCAGCGTATACAGAAGGTATTTCACGGCCAAATTATTTATCAATCGTACCCAAAATATGGTTATATCCTTCAGGTATAGGAAAATTAGAAGTTGGTAATCCAAAATTACGTCCTACTACTGGTAGAAATTTAGACTTAATAGTATCAATCTTTAATAATGAAATTGGTCTTTTTACAGTCAATGGTTTTTATAAAGAACTAAAAGATGTTAGTTATGGAACGTCGATTTATTGGGGATTACGAAATGAATATAGCGAAAATGATGTATTTATTCCGGATTCTATGTTTATCATAGAACAAGCAAAAAACAATACCTGGAAATTAAAAGTTAACACTCCGGTTAATGTTGAATATAATAATCCATATATAGGGTATGTAAGAGGCGTTGAACTTGACTGGCAAACAAATTTTTGGTATTTGCCTAGCCCATTAAATTCATTAGTTCTTGATATTAACTATACAAGAAGCTCGTCAAATATGCAGTACAAACAAAGAAGATTATTAAGCAAGATGGTTGATAGAAAACCGGTTTATTATATTGAAGATACTGTATTTGTTGGTAGATTAACACAGCAAGCAAAAGATGTAATAAATGTGGCTCTTGGTTTTGACTATAAGGGCTTTTCAAGCAGAATATCTTTCAATATGAGAGGAGATGTGTTAAATAATGTTGGATCCAGACCTGAAGAAACACGTTATACAGGAAATCTGTATAAGTGGGATTTAGCAATTAAACAAGAATTGCCAATTGATGGATTCAGTGTCTCACTTAACGGTGTTAATATTTTTCACAATGGTATAAAAACATATGGAAAATTTAGACGTAGCCCAGATGCTCCAATAACTGAAAATCTTCTTAGTGTTAGATATTCACCTACAATATGGCAGTTAAGTTTAAGATATAATTATTAAACATATGAAGGAGGTTTATAGAAAAAATTGATTTTGCAACAATTAACTAACTATTATTATTATTATTTGGAGGTTTATAATGAAAAAAATGATGTTACTTTGCAGTTTGTTTGTACTATTACAAGTGTCAGCTTTTGGACAAGCATATATGCCATATGTTGATGAAGTTAGGGGCGATACTCTTGTAATAAAAGATTATTATGATATGGGTGAAGTTCCAAATTCATTATATGATGCAATTAATGCAGATTCTATTGATGTACCTGCTGGCCGTGTATATTTATTAAAAAACTATGGTTGGTATCCTGTAACTAGTAATCCTGTATCAAAACAAGGTGTTAAAATGATTATTATGGGCGAAATCAATGAGTCGCTTAAAAAAAGTCAAAATGCTGATGGTCCAGCTGTATTTAGCGGATATGTTGGAGAATCAACAAATAGTATCGGAAACTTAAATAGCGGTGGAGATTTGCTTGTAAAGAATATTATTGCTAATGCTGGTAACCCTGCTGGTGAACTTGGATGGACATTATTCGGATCTAGTGCAAATGCAAAATTAACTGTTGAAAATTGTATACTTGAACATAATCAGTGGGTAATGATAAATCCAAGTGCTAATTCTAAAATTACTTTCAAAGATAATTACATTGTTAATTTAGTTGGTCACCCTTGCAGACGTAACGGTGGTGTTATTGACTTTTTCTCAAATCTAGATAGTATAGTATTTGAAAATAACACTGTAGTAAATGCACAAGGAAGTATTATTAAATATAGAAGTGGTTATCAAGTAAACAGATCTATAATTAATCATAATACTTTTGTTAACTGTGCTGGTTACATTATGATGAATATTGGTAACACTGGTAATATAAGCTTAACAAATAACTTATTTGTTAACTCAAACGTTCAAGGTTATTGCTCAGTATTCCAGACAGAAGACGCTGGTGAAGTTGATGCTGAAGATTTACCAATGGGTTTTGTTAACGTTATTGTTGACTCAGCTAGTGCAGTAAATGGTTATACTTTTTATGCTAACCATAATGCTACATATTGGTCACCTATATGGGATGATTATATTTCAACATTATCTACAGGAAATATTAATGGAACATCAGACTGGTATTCACAAAGGATTAAAATGAATAGCAGAAGTGAAACTATGTTTGCTGATGATGCTACATATCCTTATCTTACAAATGGTACATGGATAGAAGGTATTCAACCTAATTTCACAGATCCAGCTGATTTATATACGACACAATTGGATCTAGTGAAGGCATATGCTTTATCTTGTGTAAATACGGCATCATCTGAATCATTACCTAACTGGCGTTTAGTAAGTACACCTGTTGAAGATTTATTTGTGTTTGCTGATTTTCCAGTTCCTGTTGATTTGTCATATGATAACGCTGAATTATTAACTGGTGCTAATAGCGGTTTACCAGTTGGTGACTTAAACTGGTTCCCAGCTGAATATGCAAGTTGGCTTACTATAAAAGCACAAGAAAATGCAAATGCTCATACAGCACTTTATACTGGAGTTATACCACAAGATCCTACTGATGTTGAAGCTTTAGAAATGCCAGCATCTAGCTATAGATTAGATCAAAATTATCCAAATCCATTCAACCCATCTACAACAATTACTTTTGCTGTTCCAGAAGCAGGAAACGTTACTCTTAAAGTATATGATGTAATTGGTAAAGAAGTTGCATCTTTGGTTAATGGTCAATTAGCTGCTGATACATATAAAGTATCTTTTGATGCTGCTAGCTTATCAAGTGGTGTTTACTTGTATACATTAAGTGTTGGTAACTTTACTCAAACCAAAAAAATGGTTCTGATGAAATAATTTAGAATTATTTATAGAAAAAAAAACCCCGATAAATATCGGGGTTTTTTATATTTACTAGAAAATGTATATTGTAAAAAGAATGGGAGAAAAAATGTTGAAAAAGAAATTAGTATTTATAATATTAAAATTATTCCTAATAATTGGTAATGATATAAATTATGCACAAAATGAATTCAATATCGTTGCGGAATATGATGATACTAATTTTGTAAAGTTTGAAGAATTAGCCAAATATGTATCTGACTGGCAATTTAATTTGAAATATAGAGATAAGTTTGTTTCATTTAAGTATGCTGTAAATGAGATGATAATAAATAAAATTAAAAGATTAGATTATTTTGATAAAAAAATGGATACTTGCAGTAATGTGATTAAGAATTTGGGGTTAACAGTAAATGACGAACTTACAGTAAAGTACTACGAAAGAAAGTTTCTTAATAAATATACAAATGAGGAATTTACTAAGAAAATTTATAACGTAATGGATCGAGTTGTATATTTTCAGGAGATAGAAATTGAAAAACAAAACGATAAAAATTCTGAAAAAGTAAAAAGAATTGAAGACATAATTGAAAAAATTAGAATAGATGTTGATAATGGTAAAAGTATTAAAGAGAGCATAAAAAAATATAAAAATGAAATAAAAGTTGTTAAAATACAAGAAGCTGAAACAAATATAATTTGGAAGCATAGTATTATTGATCCGGTAAATAATAAAATATTCAATTCAAATGAAGGAAAAGCAATTGCTTTTTCAACGCCAGTATCTTATAGAATTGTTAAAATTACAAGAATAGAGAAAATTAAAATTGACAGTTATGAAAATGTTAAAGATGAGATTATAGAAGAATGCATAAAAAATTATGATGAACTTTGTTTTGAAGATTATAAAAAATACAAGATATCTTTAATTGATACGACAAGTTTAAAATGGAATGATGATGAAATAATGAAATTAACAAATTATGCAAAAAATCCATTATTTTTTATAAATGCATATGAAGAAACGTTATCCAAAGAGATATTAAATGGTAATAAGAGAATATTGACACATAGAGCTGGTTATGTAGATTATAAATATTTAAAATATCTGGTAAGTAATGTTTATACTATTAAGAATCCTATGGAATTAAATGAAGAACAGATTAAGCAATTTATTATTGATGCGATTACAACTGAAATAATTACTCAAGAAGCTATTAATATGGGTTTGCAAACGGAATTATTTGCAAATTACGAAGATAATATGCCACTTAGATATAAAATCTTACAAATATACAATAAAGTGGAAATAGAGAATAAAATACCTGAGATAAATGATAAAAGAAGATTAGAATTCTATAAAGAAAATATGGATTCAATATTTTATCAATTAAATAAAGTTAATTTCTTAGTGATGGTATTTGATAATGCCAACGAAGCAAAACAAATATTTGAAAGAATTAACAGTGGTACAACATTCGAAAAAGCATTAAATAGATATTTAGTTCGAACATACATAAAAAGTAAAAATGGTGAAATTAAAAGTGTTTTGAAAAACGACAAACCAATATTTTCTGATTATGTTTTTGGTATGAAAGAAAATGAAATATCTGACGTAATTAAATTTACAGATCAAGATAACAAAGATAAATTCGCAATAATAAAATGTGTAACTTACATCCCAGAAAAACAATTGACTTTTGAAGAATCTAAGAAAGACCTGGATGAAGAATATAAAAAATATTATTACAATAAAATAGATAAAGAGATTATAGAAAAGTTGGTAGAAAAGTATAAACCTGTTTATCATTATGATGTAATAGAAAAGTGTTTATCCGGAAATAAATGAAAAAAACATACATATATTTCGCTACACTGCTGATATCTTCTATAATATTATGCTTTGAAATTATTTCTACAAGGATATCTTCTGTAATATTTGTCCATAATTACGCATTTATAATACTTTCTTTCTCAATAATGGGTTTGGGATTAGGCGGTATATTTTCGTATTACAAAATAAAAGTAAAATCTGAAACAGATTTACAGAAAGTATTAAAGACTGTAATATTATGGATAGGATTATCCTTGAGTATATTTATTATCTCAATTGTAAAGTTTAACTTTATTAATCCGTATATATTTATTTTTCTGCTCACAGCTCCATTTTTCCTAGCGGGAATATTTTTTTCGCAAATATTTAAACAGTATTCCAGCGATAGTTTTACTCTTTATGCAGCCGATTTATCGGGTGCAGCAATCGGTTCTTTGCTGTCGCTAGTAATATTTAAAATATTTTCTGCGGAAAATGCAGTTCTTTTTCTTTCGTTAGCTTTAATTGCAACTACAAATATATTTAAGAAAAAATCTTTTTACACAATCGGTTCTTTAGTAATAGTATTCATATTTATGTTGTTGTTGACAATAAATGGGAAGAGTTCTATAACTGCACAAATACCAATTGGGAATTACCCGGAAAAAGATTTTTATTATGTTTATGATGACCCGAATGTTATATCAACAATAATTGATAGCAGATGGAGTAATTACGGAAGAGCGGATTTAGTAAGTTATAATCATCAGGATATAGTCCGCCATCTGTTTATCGACGGAGCAGCAGGTACTCAAATGTTTCGTTTTAATGGCGAAATAAATAATCCGGGCAGATTGCTTTCAAGTATATTAATGAGAAATCCTACAACAATGCCATTATTATGGCTTGATGAGAAGGAAAAAGATAATATGCTGGTAATTGGACCAGGCGGCGGAAAAGAAGTTTTAACGGCATTACTGAGCGGAATTAAAAAAATCACAGGAATTGAAGTTAATCCCGATTTTGTTGAAATAGTTAAAGATAATAAAGAGTTTAACGGAGGCATATATACCGATTTCCCGAATATTGATATTATAGTGAAAGAGGGACGTCATTTTATTAAGCAAACAGATCAGAAATACGATTTATTAGTAATGGCATTACCTTCAACAGAACAAACCCAGAGCATTGATAATTTTGCAATGAGTGAAAATTTCCTTTTAACTGTTGAAGCAATTGAAGATTATTTTAAAATTCTTACCAATGAAGGACAACTAATATTAACTGTTCATAATAAATGGGAATTACTACGATTAATAGTAACTACGTTGAAAGCATTTGAAAATATTGGTGTTTCAAATAAAGATGCCCTGAATCGTATTATTACAATCAGTGATGAATATGCTCCAACAATAGTAATTAAACGTAATGCATTTTTGAAAGATGAAGTTGAAAGAATTAAATTATATATGCAAAAGTTTCCATCAGATTTCCCAACGGTTAGCTTTTATCCATATGGTATTGCACCACAAAATTATTCAATTGAAACCGAATTATTGTCGAATATAAACACTAATTATAGTTATTTAAATCAATATACAGAGAAAAGTACGAACAATATCACACCTGTTTACGATGATAGTCCGTATTTTTACAAAATTAACCGCGGTGTTCCCGATGAGTTTATATGGCTTTTAATTGCTTTTATAATAATAGGGGTAATGGCTGCTGTTATACCGCTAAGGTATTTATTAAAAAAACAAAAAAAAATTGCCATCAAGCATTTGAAGATTCCATTAGTAATTTTTATTTGTATCGGCTTAGGTTTTATGATCATTGAAATATCGCTATTCCAAAAATTGATTTTATACTTGGGTTCTCCGACTATAGCTTTAGCGATACTTCTCAGTTCATTACTAATTGGGATGGGAATTGGAAGTTATTATGGAAAAAAAATTAGAATCGACAATCCTTTTAAAAGGATTAAATATGTAATTTATATAATAATTATACTAAATATAATTTCAGTATTTCTCTTCCCCAAAATGTTTGATGTTATGCTTGAATATAGTCAAGTAATAAGAGCTGCTGCTCTATTTATATCAATTATGCCTATTGGTTTTTTTCTGGGCATACCATTTCCATCTGCAATTGAAATATTACAAATTAAAGGTATTGATACTTTAGTTCCGTGGATGTATGGATTAAATGGGATTATGTCAATAACAGGTTCTATTTTAACAGTAATATTGTCGATGTTATTTGGCTTTACAATTACAAACTTAATTGGCGTTACTTTCTATACTGTTATCCTATTTATTAACGAAAATGATTAGAATTATTAAAAGGAAATAATTCTTAAGAATAAAAATGTTTTAAAAATTAACTTATGCACACGAATCTGATTTTTAAACTTGACAATATGTCTTTTGTTGTTTACATTAAAAAGTGAATTTTAACAAATGGATATAATAATATGAATGAAAGATTAGTTTCTTACGGACCAAAAATCGATTTAGCTATTGATACTTGGGTTAAATTAGCAAGAGCATTTGCTGCAGTTGATAAAAAATCGATTAAAAACATACGGCAATATAAACTTACACAGCCTCAATTTTCGGTAATAGAAGCGCTTGGTCATTTAGGCTCGATGAAAGTAGGGGAGCTTTGCAAGAAAATGCTTGTCAGCGGCGGAAATATGACTTTGGTTCTAGATAATTTGGAAAAGAATAAATATATTGAAAGAATACACAGTAAAGAAGACAGAAGAGCGATACAAATTAAACTAACAAAAGATGGCACTAAATTATTCGAAGAAATCTTTTCGCATCATGCTAAATACCTTTCGGAACTAATTGGTGTGCTTAGCGAAAATGAACAAAAACAGTTAGGTTCACTTCTAAAAAAATTAGTCTAATAAACTCAAAGTAAAAAGATATTTAACCAGCCGGGTTAACCGACTGGTTTTATTTTATTATTCTTTATCAGAAATTAATTTATATACGATTCCTGCAAGAGCTGCTCCTACGATTGGAGCAATCCAAAATAGCCACAATTGTTCAATTGCCCATCCCCCTACAAAAATCGCCTGACTGGTACTGCGTGCCGGGTTAACAGAAGTATTTGTAACAGGGATACTGATCAGATGTATAAGTGTAAGCCCTAAACCAATAGCTAATCCAGCAAATCCTTGAGGCGCTTTTTTATGCGTGGCACCAAGAATTATAATCAGGAACATAAAAGTCATAACAACTTCAGTGATTAATGCTGATGACAAATTATAACCACCGGGAGAATGTTCTCCGAAACCGTTTGCCGCAAAACCGCCTATTTCAAATCCTGGTTTTCCTGATGCTATTAGAAATAAAATACCTGCTCCGGCAATACCGCCAAGTACCTGAGCAATAATGTAAGGTATGAGTTCTTTAGTACTAAATCTTCCGCCTACCCATAATCCTACCGATACAGCAGGGTTGAGGTGGCATCCGGAAATATGACCAATGGCATAAGCCATAGTAACAACAGTTAAACCAAAAGCAAGCGAAACCCCAGCTAATCCTATTCCCAATTCGGGAAAAGCTGCAGCCAGAACAGCACTTCCGCATCCGCCAAGAACAAGCCACATTGTTCCAATGAATTCCGCAGTTAGTTTTTTCATAATAGCTCCTTTTATTGTGTGAGAATGTAAAATTCTTTTCGAATAAAAAATATCATTTTATTTATTTAAACAAAACAATATTAATATGTCAATTCAAAAAAAAGAGTTATTTTCTTTTTAAGATGTAAGAAGTTACGGGTTCAAGAGTAATTAAAGCTTCTGCCTGCTTTGGATTGCTGAGAATAACATTGTCGGGAGTAACTAATATTTCCCAGCTGCCCTCCGGTAAACTAAATTTAGAGGATATTGTTTGGCTAGCATTAAATAGAACTAAAAATTCTTGTGTATTGCGGTAAATACTAATACCAAATGCAAAATGATTGTGAGGGTCTTCCTGAAAAAGGATATCTTCATAATGTGCATGCCGGAATGCCGAATATTCTTTCCTTAACCTGATAAGTCCTTGGTAATAATTGAATAGGTTTTTGTTTATATCCAAGTGTTCGTAATTTATATAATTTGTTTCGTCATCTTTATTATAAGAATTATGGTCTAAAAATCCTTTCTGAGGATCATCCATTTTATTTGAAGCTGCAATTACTTTCGATCTGGCGAATTCCTGTCCGGAATGGATCATCACAATTCCTTGTGAAGTAAGCAGAAAGGCTGCTGCAAGCTTATTTAACCGAAGCTGCTTTTCTGTTAATTTATAATGGTTAGCTAAATCTTTAACAGGAAGGTGCGGGTCAACGTCTCCAAGTCCGATTCGGATAAAATCACCCAAGGTATAACCGTCGTGCGATTCAAGATAATTAACTGAATGTTCTTTTTTATTGAATAAACCGTGGTGGTCTTTGTTCAAAGTTCCGCGTACATAACTTTTTATTCTCGAAGGGTTGTTGTTTCCATACCAGTTTTCAAATATCCAGCCTTTGCCGTTATATGGATTTTCACCTTTTATTCCATTCCGGATTTGATCATTCCAGCTGGCGCAATCTCTTGCTGAAAATCCGCGCGGATCATACCCGCCGCCCCAAGGTTCCCCCATAAAAACAACATGAGGATTTATTTTCCGTGCTTCGTGAGTAACTTCTTCTATTGTTTCCCAATCTATAAGATGCCCCAAATCGAACCTGAATCCGTCAATGTGATATTCATTCATCCAGTGAAGAATGCTGTCTCTAATCATTTTTCTTACCATTGGACGTTCAGTTTTAAGATCATTACCGCATCCGCTTTGGTTGGAAAATGTTCCGTCTTCATTTTTACGGAAATAATAATCGGCATTTATTTCTTTAAGATTGGCTTTTTCATATTCCGATAAATGATTGTAAACAACATCCATTATTACAGCGATATTTTCTTTATGAAATGCTTTCACCATTTCTTTAAAACTTGTGACTTGATTACCGGCAGTTCCTATCCAATTCTTAAATTCAGCTTTATTGCCTTCTTCTGTAAAAAAAGCAGTAGGAGCAAAAAATGAGGTTGTCATATATCCCCAATGATTTTTTTCATAGGGATTCCAAGTATTATACCGGCGGTTTAATTCTTGCTTATAGGGTAATTCTAAATGTGTAAATTCCATTGCAGGCAGTAGTTCAACGCAGTTTACACCCAAGTTTTTAATATGATTAAGTCCGCCTTTAATGCCTTTTTCAATCATACCTTTGTAAGTACCAGGATTTTTAGCTCCGGAACTTTTATGTGCTGTAAGATCTTTGATATGAGCTTCATAGATAATCAAATCGCGCCAGTCATTTTGAACCCATGTATCGCTTTCCCAGTTAAAGTTATCGTGTACTATAAGGGATAGTTTTCTTCCCATATAATCAATTTCAGTAGCAACAGCTTTCGAATAAGGATCAAGACAAATCAAATCAGGATTTATTTCATTTTGATGTTTCCTTTGGACTTTGAAGCCGTAAAATTTGTTGTATAATTCACCATTTAGAATTATCTCCCAAACATAATCTCTCAAGCGGATCATTCCATAACTTTGATAAGAATTGTCACTTGGATTATCAAAAACACAAAGAAAAACCTTTTCAGCATCAGGAGCAAATATTCTAAAATGTGTTTTACCGGCTTCAACAAAAGCTCCCAATTTAAGATCGGAATAAAGCTGGTCGTAATTTTTAGTATGATCTGAGAATGCTACATTTTCTTTTCCGCTTAAACTTTCATTATCGCTAGTTATAAACAAAATTCACCTTAATACATAATTCAAAAAATTTATAGGTACAAAATCTGGGGAAGGAGTATATCTCTTTTTTACTCAGAATGTACTTAACAAAAGAACTTGGAATTAATTTCTCTTAAAAATTATCGATAAAAAATAATTTCTTTTTAGTGCTTGAAATTAATTCCAAGTAACTCCTGCAAGTAGTTCAATACTATTTTAGAAGCAACATTTTTGATGTTTTTATGAACTCATCGCTTGTTTCAAGAGATTTTATTCTTATGGTATAAAAATAAACACCGCTTGAAGCAGGACTACCGTTTTTATCAATTCCATTCCAGGATACAGAATGTGTTCCGGCTGACTGCGTACCTAAGTTTACAGATTTAATTTCTTTTCCTGTTACATCAAATATTTTTAGAACAACATCCGATCTTACGGGCATTGTATAATTAATTTGTGTACTGGGGTTAAACGGATTAGGATAATTTTGAGCTAGATTGAATCCATAATTTTCTTTTTGCAAATTTTCAGCAGAAACATATATGTTAGTACTAACCAGTTCAATACCTTCACCGGTTCCAAGATTTCTGGAATATTGTTTGTCAATAGCATTGTTCCAATGTTCGTGTGTACCAAGAGTAGAAAACAAAACACCGGTGCTGTCAGGATCATAAACAATACCTTCAGCCCAGTTTGCCGAGTCGGCAGCCTGATGTAAATAATCGTCAACACCGCTCATCTGCACATAAGTTCCAAGTCCTCTTTCTTCGGTAAATTCGGAACGTAGGAAATCGTAACCTACGGATTCTATTGCAACCGGATCGAGAGAAGCAAAAATAGATGACATATAATCATCATTAAACGGAGCTATCTGCCATTTGCGCGGGGTTCCTAATTCGTAGTCAGTTGACCACAAAGCATCCATAATATATATCAAATTCTTTTTGCCTAAAAGCGAATGAGACATAATATCAGTTTGAATACGGTATAAACCATAACCTGGATGTACAATTCCATTTTCCATTTCAGCCGGAGCAATAAGTCCGTTGTGCAGGTGTGAAGCGTCCTCACGAGTATGTGACCCGAAATGATTCTTTGCAAACATTGTTATTCCGGCACGTCTGTGCCCTTTAAGCATAGGAAGATTAATCATATATTCAGCATCATTATAAATATCGTAAAGCTTATCATTATGAACAACTTTGTTATTTTGAGTGTTGTTAGAGTACCATACATTTTCTCTTAAGATTGTTCCGTTATCGGAATAATAAATTTTGGGAGAATTATTTTTTGTTACACCTTCTCTGCCAAGACTTCCGTATGTGCTATTATGATCCAAATAATGCACATCTGGAAATTCAGAATGCCAATAGTCGTAGTTGTGTTTGTATATATGACGAAGCGGATCGCCAACATATATATCGTTTTCAGATACTCCAACAACATTCACAAGCTGGCGAAGTACTGCCATAACAATTGCCGGAGAAGTTTCGGTAATTCCAAATGAACCGTTATCAGCAACTGAAAGATCTTGTGTGCTGAAATTCCCGCCCCAATTACTTACAGCATTTACTTTAATAAATATTTTCTCCCCCGGAGTATAATCAGCTATTCCTTTGTTTCTGATATTATTATTATGATATTCAAAAACTGCCTTCCAAGAAGCGCTGTCGGTTTCATTTCCGGTAAGTGTCTGTAAAACTTCCGAAAGCATATTATCAACAACTGTTTGATCGAAATTCCCTTCATTAAACCACGAATTGCCGTATTCGCTGATATCGCAATTTTCGTTAGTTGCATCTGGATTATGTGCCCACACAACTCTGCCAGGGAAAATTCCCTTGGCTGTTCCCATCGGCTGATTAGCTTCCACAACAGCATTTGATATAGTCACTTCAGAATTATTATTGACCATCAAGGCACCGGAAAGTCCAGCAAATAAAAATGCTCCGGCTAAAAAAGCAGGTTTCCCGAAAAGTTCTTTACGAGCTTTAAAAATTGCTGCTGCCGATAAAGCAAGAACAGCAACATAAGTAATAAAACCTCCAGCAAAAGGCATTGCTGCTTTTACACAAGGATAATTGATTCGTGAAGGTTTTGTTGCAACACGGTAAACAACCCATAAAAGAGATGCAAAGCCGATAACAGGGAAAAGAATCTTCCACATACCTTCAGTTTTTCTGAATCCCCTGAATTCTCCCGACTTGGGACAAGTACGTACGAATTTTGTGAATAATTTTTCCATAAGGCTCACTATTTTGTTAAAAAGATATATACATATTTTTATACCTCAACATACAATTATATTTTCGAAATACCTGAAAAAAAAACTCATAAGGGGATTAATTTTGACCTGATAAAATGGGGGTAAAAGTATTTCCTTTTTTTAACAAGCTCCGGAGCGATTTATATACTTTTTTATTCAGGCAGAAAAAGTAAAATAAAATCTGCCAATTATTGTCTCATAAACCTTACTGTGAATTTCGATCCTATTCCTTTTTTACTTTCTACCTTAATCTCTGCACCATTTATTTCGCAATATTTTTTTACAAGAGCAAGACCAAGTCCGTTGCCTTCAAATTGACGTGTATAGCCTTGCTGTTCTTGCGAAAAGGGAATAAACATTTTTTTCTGGTATTCATCAGAAATTCCAATACCGGTATCCGAAATTTCAATAGAAACACTTTTTTCATCTCCGTAGCATCGAATTTCAACTTTTCCTTTTTCGGTATATTTAATTGCGTTATCAAATAAATTCTGAAAAATTTCAATTACGGTGTATTCATCTGCAAATATGGTGTCATTGTTAAGATTTCCGGTGTATTCAAGCGTTAGGTTTTTTCCCTTAGCTTTAAACTGAAATTCCGGTATTAAACTGCTTAAAAGCAATTTACACAGCGACAACTGCTTTGGATGATATTCAAAACTGTTTGTTACCAATTCAGACATATTTAAAATCAAATCGATTGTGCGGATTATTCTTTTCCCGGCTGAATCGATTATCCCGAAACTGTCTTTTATTTCGGAATTAACATTATTATAAACATATTCTTTTAGCAAGCTGGAGAATGAAAGAATAGTGTTAATCGGTGTCCTGATTTCGTGGGACATCTGTGCAAGAAATTCCGATTTTATTTTATCCGATTTCTCAGCATTTTCTTTAGCAATTAAAAGTTCTTCAAGAAGCTTTTTCTTTTCGGTTATATCTTCTTTAATTCCGATAAGGTGAGTAATTTCACCTTTCTCATTTTTCAATGGAGAAATTACAGCCGATTCCCAGAAAAGTTCGCCATTTTTTTTCTTATTATAGAATTCTCCGCGCCATTCATTACCGCTTAAAATTATATTCCACATTTCTTGATAATAATCGATAGAAATTTTTCCAGATTTAAAAATACGCGGGTTTTGCCCTAGTAATTCCTGAATTGTATACCCTGTGGAATGGCATATATGTCTGTTTGCATATTCAATATTTCCATTCAAATCTGTTATTATTATTGAAACCAGACTTTGTTCCACAACGTTCGATAAAATTTTTATAGTTTCTTCTGCCTGTTTAGTTGAAGTTATGTCCTGAACTGCACCATAAATACCAGTCAATTTATTCTGAATTTCATCCCATACCGGATGAGCATAAACTTTAACCCAAACTATTTCACCTGTTTTCTTGAAAGTTCTTACTTCAGTAACAATATTTTCTTTTGATTTTAGTCTGTTAAAATCCTCGTTATCTTTTTCAACATCTTCCGGATGAAGCAAAGCCGCCCAGCCACCTTTGGTTTTATATTCATCAACCGAATAACCGGTAATGTTTTCGAATGCGCCGCCAGCCCATTCAAGTTCAAGTTTATTATCATCTTTAACTTTACTGAAAAATACGTAATCGGAAGCAACAGAAGAAATCAACCGGTATTTCCTTTCACTTTCCCGCAGATTTTCTTCGGCTTCTTTCCGTGCATTGGTTTCGTTTAATATAAGCCATCCTTTAATACCAAAATAACTTAAGGATATACCGAATAATAGAATAAGTGAAAATATTCCAATCAGTTTATTGCGGAATGAAAGCATCGAAGAAATAATTTCATCTTTGGAATAGGTGACTGCAAGCGACCAAAAATTGTCGTGTATTTTTATCGGAAGAAAATATACAAATTTTTCTGTTGTGAAATTTTCTTTAAGAGCTTTTGGAGAAGTATATTTTGCAATACCTTCCTTCCCAGAGATCATTTTTTTTATTAACTCATCAAATTCAGGAAATCCTGCAGCTACTTTCCAGACTGGAATTCCGCTATGTTCTTTAATTGAACTGTAAAGTATGGTACCGTCGCGGCTTATTAAAAAAGGATGTCCGGATTCTCCGATTTTTATATCGTCGAGTACATTTTTTGACATCAAACCGAAATCCAGAATAAAAGCAATTGATCCGTCAAATTCATTTTGTTTATTAAACACAGGATAGTGAAGTGCTATTCCAAAAGTACCCTGAACACTAGTGAAAACATCACTTACAACCGGTTTGTGTGTTTGAAGGACTTTTTTTACGTGATTTTGATTTGAAATATCATGACCAATAGCATTATCAAAAAATGGATATGTATAAACTATTTTCCCGTTTTTATCAACTCGCGAAATATTTCGCACTTCTTCAAATAAAGAAATTATTTTTTTTACCTCATTCTGTCCTTCTTCATTCATTTTAAATATGCTTTCTTCCTTTGAAAGAAAGAAAAGAACATAATTCCACTTGCTGAACATTTCATTAAAACTTTTTTGCGCTTGCCGGGCATGTATTTTCTGGTGATTAATGATTTGCTCAATTCTTTTATCTCTTTCCTCTTCGTAAAAATGTTTAAAAAGATAAGAACAAAAAACGAGCATTATTATTATACTTGCAAACCAGTAACGGTTTTTCATTTTTAGGATCCGAAAAATAATAGCATATAATCGGAAAAAATAAGTATATCTTTACAATAATGTCTTTTGATAAAAATCATTTGAAACAGGTTTATCAGATGTTTTTTGTTGTATTATAAAAAGAGAAATAAAGAAACCCGCCGGAGCGGGTAATAATTATCTTGTAAGTTTTTTGTATTTAATTCTGTGCGGAATTTCAGCTTTTAACCCTAATCTTTGCTTGCGGTTTTCTTCGTAGTCGGTGAAGTTGCCTTCAAACCAAACTACTTTGCTATCACCTTCAAATGCAAGAATATGAGTGCATATACGATCCAGAAACCAGCGGTCGTGACTGATTATAACCGCACATCCTGCAAAATTCAAAATTCCTTCTTCAAGTGCGCGCATAGTATTAACATCAAGATCGTTTGTGGGTTCATCCAGAAGCAAAAGATTTGCTCCAGATTTGAGTATCATAGCAAGGTGAACTCTGTTTCTTTCACCTCCGGAAAGCACACCTACTTTTTTCTGCTGATCGCCTCCGCTGAAATTAAACTGTCCTACATAACCCCGGGAATTTACTTGCCGGCTGCCGAGCTGAATAACATCGCTTCCGCCCGAAATCATTTCCCAAACTGATTTATCTGGGTCTAAAACATCCCGGTTTTGATCGACATAAGCCATTTTTACTGTTTCCCCAATCTTAAATGTACCGCTGTCCGGTTTTTCCAATCCAGCAATCATTTTAAATAGAGTAGTTTTTCCTGCTCCGTTCGGTCCTATAACTCCAACTATTCCATTTGGAGGAAGGGCAAAAGTAAGGTCTTCAATTAAAAGCCTTTCTCCGTATCCTTTCGAAACATTCTGAGTTTCAACCACAACGTTTCCTAAACGGGGACCAGCAGGAATAAATAGCTCCAGATCTTTTTGAATTTTTTCGTTCTCTTCCTTCAGCATATTTTCGTAGGAGCTTAACCGGGCTTTTGATTTTGCCTGTCTTCCGCGCGGAGACATTCTAACCCATTCAAGTTCACGCTGTAAGGTTTTCTGGCGCTCAGTTTCTTTCTTTTCCTCAAGTTTCAGCCGGTTTTGTTTTTGTTCGAGCCACGAAGAATAATTGCCTTTCCAAGGAATTCCTTCTCCGCGGTCAAGCTCTAATATCCAGCCGGCAACATTATCGAGGAAATACCTGTCGTGTGTTACAGCAATTACTGTTCCTGGATATCGGTTAAGCTCAGCTTCAAGCCATGCAACAGTTTCTGCATCAAGATGATTTGTAGGTTCGTCAAGCAAAAGAATATCAGGTTTCTGAAGTAAAAGCCGGCATAATGCCACGCGGCGTTTTTCACCTCCCGAAAGAACTTTAATGGGGGTCTCGCCCGGGGGACATCCTAAAACATCCATCGACATTTCAAGCCTCGAATCTAAATCCCACGCATTAAGAGTATCAAGCTTATCCTGCACTTTCCCTTGTTTTTCAAGCAAAGCTGTCATTTCATCATCAGTCATTTCTTCTGCAAACTTTGCGCTTATTTCATCATATTCGCGCAACACGTCAACAACTTCCTGAACTCCTTCTTCAACAATTTCTTTAACGGTTTTATTTTCGTCAAGTTTTGGTTCCTGCTCTAACAGACCAATTGTAAAACCTGGAGATACTGTTGTCTGTCCGTTAAATTCTTTATCAACACCTGCAAGAATTTTTAAAAGAGAGCTTTTTCCGGAGCCATTTAAACCTAAAACTCCTATTTTAGCGCCGTAAAAATACGAAAGGTAAATGTCCTTGAGTATGGGTTTTTTATCGTAATACTTGCTTACACCAATCATCGAATAAATAATTTTATTTGCTTCAACTGCCATTTTTTCTCCAATAAGGATAAATATTTTAAAATATACATCTTTTTTTAACGCTCTAATTTAATCAATTATTTCTGTTAAAACACGATGCTAATTCAACAGAAAAAAACTGCTGTAATGTTTTTCTTTATTTGTAAATTTTATGCCCGGTGCCGGAAGGTGAATTAAATCGATTGAATTTGTAAGATAATCCCAGTCCGTGTTTGTATTTCCGAAAATTGCTTTAAGGTTAAAATCAAGACCGAAAACCCATTCGCGCTTTGCAGGGTTTGCCTCGGAAATGCTGAAGCCGATTGCAGGTTGGATATAAGGCGGAAAATACTTACCGAAAGATTCCTTGAATAGATTATGAATATCAATAGTTATCCAGTATATGTGTCCCGAATAATGTTCCGAAAAACTTGGCGGAAAAGATTTTATCCGCGATGGGAAGAAACTCCATTTGATATTAAAATTCCTGAAAAAAGGATATTCATCCTGCAATAGACCGTATCCTACCCCGCCTAAATTAAATACCAAATCCTGATAATCGAATCCGTAGTCCGAAAATGCATCTCCTACTTCAATAAGAACCGCAAAGCTGCCCGACAAAGCTGCTGAAAGTTTTGTTGAAAAGTTGTTATCATAGCCGCCCCATAAGAAAATATTTTTCTGAATTCGGTATAAAAAATAGGAAGTGTAAAAGTGACCGGCCTTATCAATACCAAGAGTAGCCGGATCGCTGCACCATTGATATTTCGGTTTGTAAAAATGAAACGGACGCTGTTCATTTTTCCACCACATATGGTAAGCATCAATCAATCCTGAAATATATACTGCAGAAACTCCTGCAACCGAAATTATTCTACGTGTATTTGAATATGATGAGTCTTCTGTAACGGGCAGATTCTGAGAAAATACCGTAACAGTAAAAATGATATATACGATTAAATTTTTAATCATTTTCAGAAGTCGAAATAAAAACCGAGGAAGTTTTTATTTTTTGCAATATTATAAAGCTGTCCTCTTTCTTCAAATCCTGCGCGGTAAGTATAAGCCAAACGGAACGAGTATTTGTTGCTGTTCGGATATCTGAACCCTGCCTGAAAACTTCTTGTAGTTCCGTAATTTACTTCCGATTTAATTTTTATATCGGCTGCTGCATAAACAAGAAAATCATTAAACAAAAGGTAACCAGCATCGCCGCCAATCTGATAAGTAAAATGTCTGTCAACAGCAGGTTCGTTATGAAAATTATAAAAACTTCCTGCATAAACTTTTCCGTTAATTTCGGGAAGTAAATATTCAGTGTGAAATCCGGTATAATCGCGTACATAACTTACAGGCTGATAATTCAGCTGAGTTATTCCGTCATCCGAAAAATGAGCGCTGAGATGCCCCCAGATAAATCGAGCGACTAAATTTTCTGTCAGTTTGTAGTCGGCATAAAAATCAACGAGATAATCAACAGTAAAAACCTGCACATGTCCCGGAGTCTTTATTAAAGTATTGTAAACAGTTGCACCTGCAGAAAACTGAAAAACCGAACTGTCTATTTTAAAATTAAACAACGGGAACTGCGCGCCTATGTTACCGTTCCATTCTGTCGACTCGAGATGCTTGGAAAGCGAGAATTGATGTGAAATTGCATCTGCATAATATTTTTCGTAAAAAATTTTTTCAGGAAAAACATCTATTCCTATTTTTTGCGAAAACGATTTTGAAAAAAACAGAGGAATAATTATTAAATAAATAAATATTTTCATTTTACCTTTTCAATTTCAGATGATAAAATTAAGTCCTTGCAGATAATTATGCAAGCAGAATAATCTATTAAAGAAAATGAAAAAATTAAAATATGCGAGGAATATAATAAAATCTGCCGGAATATTTATCCGGCAGATATATTTAACATTTAAGCTGTTTCGCCAATCCCAAGCAAAACATTGTCAATAGCTTCTTTTAAGGCGGGTTTGGGCAAAGCGCCCATAGCCATTTGCGGTTTGCCTTCCATCGGTACAAAAAGGAGAGATGGAATGCTTCTTATGCCGAAAGCTGCAGCCAATTCCTGTTCTTGCTCAGTGTTAATTTTATAAATATCAATCTTCCCTTTATATTCATCGGACAGCTCTTCAAGCACAGGAGCTACCATTTTACAAGGTCCGCACCAGTCAGCATAAAAATCGATAAGACAAGGTTTATCACCTTCGAATTTCCAATCTTTATTTTTTTCGTAATCAAATACTTTATCTAAGAATGTCTGTTTTGTCAAATGCTGCGTCATTTTTTTTCTCCGTGTTTTTATAATTGTCTGAAACGTATGATTCATTTTTAGAAAAAAGGATTCAACTTTTTAAAATTTAAAAAAAATCTAAAAAATGCTATCAACCTGCCGAACATAAGATATAAATTTTAATTTGTAAGCAGACAATGCCAATGTATCAATATAAAATAAAGAGCAGTTTCGATCTTGTTGGATCCTTAAGCGAAGAAATATATGAAAAGTGCAGGCTGCACGATATTGATACAGAAAACTGTAATAAGATAGATATTTGTGTGATTGAAGCCCTGAATAATGTGATAAAGCATTCTTACAATTCTTTATCCGAAAACGAACTATCCGTTTTGCTTGATATTGATTTGGAAAAAGTTAAGCTTGATATTTCGGATAACGGGATTCCACGCAGCAATCTAGGAAAAGCCCGTCTTGATTTTGATCCTGAAGATATCAGCAATTTACCCGAAGGGGGAATGGGACTTTTTATAATTGAGAATTTAATGGACGAAACATATTATATTTCGGATGGTAAAACTAACGTTTTTACTTTAATTAAATATTTCCGAAAATAATGGTTCTCTGATGTGCTTAAAATTAATTTAGTAGTTTCTGCAATATTACTGTCTTTTTTTATTTCCTTAAAAGCGCAAGTTATAAAAAGCGAAGCCTTAAAAGAAACTCAGTCGAGCGGGAAAATAAGGTTAGTTAAAAATATTTATCCAGGTTACTCATTAATTTCTGCATTTCTTCTAACAAAAAAAGCTAACGAAGGCGACCCGATTGCACAGCACGAAATTGGTTTGCGGCATCTCCTTGCAGAAGGTTTTGAATCTGATACTGTGAAAGCTGTTTATTGGATTGAAAAAGCTGCGGCAAAAGGACTTTCGGTTGCCGAATATAATCTTGGTTTGATGAAATACAATCAGATCGGCACCGAATGGGATCCTTATGCTGCATATAAGCTTTTTGAATCTGCAGCAGAAAAAGATTTTGCTCAGGCTCAGCTGGCATTAGGATTATCAATGACAGATAATTTAATTGTAACCCGGAATATGGGCAAGGCATATGAACTGGTGAAAAGATCAGTTGATAATGGATATGAACCAGCCGAAGAAGTTCTGGAAGAATTTAAAAAATTAGGGTTTGACCCGGAAGATACAACTAAAGTTGAGGAAAAGGAGACAAAGGTTGCTGAGGATGAAATTTTTGATCTCTCTTTAATGATGGATGATTATAGTCAGGAATATTCCGAAAAGGATGATTCTTCTTCAAAAAATATTATGATTTTGAAAGAATTTTTAAAAGAGAATAAGTCTGAGCTAAGAAAAAAAATGGGGCTGAAAGAAAGCGAATCAGATACACTTAAAGGTGAAGAGGAAGCTTTAAAAATGATTACAGGAGCATCGGATGATGGAAGTCCCGAAGCTTTGCATCTTTTAGGAAGGTTTTACAGCGAAGGAATTGGGTATAAAAAGGACAGAGTTAAGGCAACTGAATATTTTCTTAGGGCAGTACGTCTGGGATCTTATAAATCAATAAAACCGGTTTGGAATTTGATAGGCACAAAAGAATTTTTCAGCATACTGAAAAAAAGGATTGATAGAGGCGAAACCTCGGCAATGTATGTTTGGGCAGCACTTACAGCATTCGGATTGGATTTCCAATTATCATCAAATCAGGCTCTCGATTTGCTTAAAAAAGCTTCATCTGGCGGACATATACCTTCATTAATTGAAACGGGTTTGTGCTATCTTTCGGGGACGCTTGTTGAAAAAAATGAAAATAAAGCCCGCACATATTTTGAAGACGCGATGAAATCTGGAAGTCTTGAAGCAGAAATAAGATTGAGGATAATGGATCTGAAAGAAACTGGAGACGCTAACAAACTGGAAAAAGCAGCATCATTTATCTCAGATGCTTCAAACAAAGGTTCGCTGCTGGCGCAAACGGCTCTTGCTTTCTGCTATGAAAACGGGCTAGGAATAAAAATGAATAAAGCTAAAGCAGTTCAACTTTACAGGTCGGCTGCTACGCGTGGAGATGAAAAAGCTTTCAATTCTCTGAAAAGAATGTTTGATGAAGTTCGTCCTGAAGGCGAGGAATTTAAGATTTACGAGTAATTATTTCTTTTTAATTAAAATAAAAGTAATATCATCGTTTAACGGAGCAGTTCCTCGGAATTTTGTTATGCTCTGTTGTACCAGAAGTGAAATTTCGGATACAGATTTATTTTTGTTTTCATATATGAGGTCTTTTATTCTTTTTATTCCGTATTCATTTTTTACCGAATCCATTGCTTCGGTTACTCCGTCGGTGTAAAAAAATAAAATATCATCTTTTTCGGGCGAAAGAATTATTTCTTCAATGCTCGATTCGAAAACAGGTCCTTTATTTAACCCAATTCCTAATCCTTTGGGATTATATTCTTTGAACTGCATTTCTGAAGATTTGTAGAAAACCAGAGGAGTGTGTCCTGCCCGGCTTAAAGAAATGTTTCCCAAACCATCTATTTTTGCAAGCAGAAGAGTTAAAAAGTATCCCTGACTAAGATTCTGTGAAAAGTATTTGTTAAGGTTGCAAAGAATATCTTTCATTTCGGAATATGCATTTATTAATGATTGAAGAATTGCCTGAACTCGTACCATATAAAGAGCTGAAGCCAATCCTTTTCCTGAAATATCTCCAATAATTAGATAAAAAGAATCTTTGTGATGGGGACACTTTATAAAATCGAAATAATCGCCGCTTATTATCCGGGCAGATTTATAATAAGTTGCTATTTCATAATAATCATTTATAGGAGGGTTTTCGGGAATAAGATTTTCCTGTATGCTTTTAGCCAAAGAAATTTCGTCGGTTGTTGTCAATTTATCGGCAAGTTCAAACGCAATAAGCAGATTTAACATCAGAAATGATAAAATAATATAGCTTGTTATACTAAAGAAAATACCTATCGTAATAATTATTATAGCGGCTAAATAAATTACTCGTCGGGCAGGTGTAAGTTTAAGAAGAAATGCATTAAAAAGATTGCGGATAAATAAAAGAAACCTGATGAATTTATTATGCTTTAAATCTTTTTTTGATATATCCTTTGCAAAAAATTGAAACACTTCGGGAGAATCGTGTTTAATCAATTTTTCAATTTCTTCGAAACTTAAATCGCTTGTGTACAGATCAAAAAGTTTTTTAATTTTGCTTTTTTTTTCCAAAACAATCTCTTTAAAACGTTTTTTTTATCTGTTTGACGAAATGAATCTGGTAAGGTTTTATTTAAAGAGATTCTTTTAAATATAATTCAGTAATCTTTCGCGTAAGAACCGCGAGACTTTGGCTTAATTGTGCGTTTTCAACAAGAATTGAATTGTCAACTTTCAATTGGCATGGGGCATAATTCCAAATAGCTTTTATTCCTCCTTTAATCATCTTATCAGCAGCTTCTTGTGCAGCTTCTACCGGAACTGCTAAAACACCAATTGTTACTTTATCCTTCTCTATAATTTCTTTAAGATCATTGAAATTATATACTTTAACACCATGTATTTCTTTCCCAATAAGTTCTTTTTTTATGTCGAATGCTGCAATAAAATTAAGCCCGTATTTCGAAAAATTCTTATAACCTAGCATAGCAGTTCCTAAACTTCCTGTGCCTACCAAAACAGCATTTGAGTTTGTATCCCAGCTTAAAAAAGTTCTTATCGATTTAATCAGATCAGAAATATTATATCCGGTTTTAGGTCTTCCAATAATTTCAGTATACTCAATATCTTTCCGAACCTGAGTGGGATCCAAATCTAATTCTTTTGCAATTACAGTACTCGAAACATCGTTTATTCCTCTTTCTTTTAATCTTAAAAGAAGATGATAATATCTGGGAAGTCTTCGTAATGTAGGTTCCGGAGTTGTTCGTATTTTTATTTCTTTCATCTTTTACCCAGATTGCTAATCGATAAATATTTCACTGTTAAAAATAGGAAAAATTTACAACATATAAAATGCTTTTTATAAACACATATAAATACCTTAATACATTACTCAAAAAAGATATTTATAGAAATTTATTACATAATATCCTATTTTAACTGCTCTTTATATATGTTTTAATTATCGGAGAAATAATGATTGGAAATATATTGTTATCGGCAGCTTCGGTTTTCTGTCTGCTTTCAATGGGAATGTATTTTTTTACAGAAAGAGGGAAACCTGGATTGCTTTTTTATGCACGGATTGGTTATTATCTTACTTCAATTTTTTCAATTGTTGCCTGTCTTATTCTTTTTTACGCAATAATAACTCACCAATATCAATACAGTTATGTTTACAGTTACAGTAATAACGATTTACCATTCGGGCTTTTGCTTTCAACATTTTATGCCGGACAAGAAGGAAGCCTTATGCTTTGGCTTTTGTTTACTGTAATTATTGGAATGATTTTGATTGATTATACATCGAAAAGAGAAAACCTTGAACCGAAAGTTATGTTTTTCTTTTCATTAAGCACATTATTTCTTCTAATAATGGTCAGCCCTTTTTTGAAATCACCTTTTTCATATATCTGGTCGGGCGAGTTTTATATTGATGTCCGGAATATCAATTATTCTTATTTTAATCTTCCTTATCTTAAAAATTTCTTTTATTCAAATCCTCAGGAAGGAACAAACTTTGTAAAAATGAACAAAGAACTTTACGGTCTACTTTCCGGCAGCGGGATAGCTGTAAATGATTTTATCATTCACGGAAAGGGTCTTAATCCGCTTCTACAGAATTTTTGGATGCAGATACATCCTCCGGTTTTGTTTGTTGCATTCGCTATGGCTGCAGTTCCGTTTGCATTTGCTATGGCTGCTTTGCTTCAAAATAATTATAACGATTGGGTAATACAATCTTTCCCATGGCTGTTATCGGGGATGCTGATTTTGGGTCTCGCCATTATGCTTGGAGGATATTGGGCTTACAGAGTTCTCGGATGGGGCGGTTACTGGGGATGGGATCCGGTGGAAAACTCGAGTCTGGTTCCTTTAATTACTGGTGTAGCAGCAGTTCATACATTTCTTATCCAGAAGAAAACAGCTGTGCTTGGTATGCCCGGAAAATTTATTAAAACCAATCTAATTTTATCAATGCTGGTTTATATTCTTGTTTTATACAGCACTTTTCTTACTCGAAGCGGATTGTTAGGTGAAGCTTCTGTTCATTCGTTTGTTGATCCTGGGGAAATAATGTATATATTTTTAATAATTTTTATCGGAATATTTTTAATTACAGCAGTTTTGGGATTATTAAAAAGATGGAAATCGATTCTAAAACAAAATGCGGATACAAGTTTTTTATCGAAGGAAGCAGTTCTGTTTGCCGGCTCGGTTGTTTTACTTGCATCTGCAGTTATTATAATAACAGGAACAAGCGCCCCCTTATTCGGCAGCTCGGTTGATATTTCTTTTTATAACCGGATGAATATTCCTATCGCTATTATCATCGGATTGATTAATGGTTTAAGTTTAATGATTAAATGGGATATTACAGATAAAAAATCTTTTGCCAAAGAATTAAAAATTGATTTTTTTATATCATTTATATTATCGGTAACCGTTGCTTTGATAAGCGGTATGTCAGACTTTCTCATATTATTATTTACGTTTTCAAGTTTTTTTACGATTGTTGTAAACTCAAAAGCACTAATTAGAAATATTTCGCAAGGTATTAAAATTACCGGCGGATTGATTTCACATATCGGTGTAGGTATTTTCTTCTTGGGGGTTATTGCATCCGGTAATTTTTCTGAAACCCGGCAAATTGAACTTACGAAAGGCGAAAAAAAAATAATGTTAGGGTACGAGTTTGTTTTTCAGGGTGCAAAGGCTTTTGATAATGGCAAAAAATTTGTGTTTAATGTGCTTGTTTCGGAAGGCAGTTGGCAAGATACTGCCAAGCCTGTTATGTTTTTAACTGAAACAAGCGGACTTATGCGAGAACCTGATATTCTTAACAAAATAACAAAAGATGTTTATGTTACGCCCTTAGGATATGACGAGAATGCGAGCAGAGGATTAATTTTACAGAAAGGACAGACATCTGAATTGGACGGAATTCAAATTACTTTTTCCGGATTTAATATGCCGCCGGATGCGATGCAATTAATGGAAAAGGGAGAAGTTATCAAAATTTCTGCAGAATTAAAAATTGATTACAGAGGAAAAACTTATAAAGCTGAACCGTATCTTGAAAGCGACGGTAAAACCAGCGATTATTTCCCTTTTAAGATTGAAGAAATAAATAGGGAAATTGAGATAACAGGACTAGATGCTTCAGGTGCTATTTCCTTGAATTTCAAAGAAAATAATAAAACATCAAACAGTCCTACGGAAATCCTTACAGTTGAGGTATGTATAAAACCTTTTATAAATCTTGTATGGGCAGGAGTTATTATTACATCATTGGGATTTTTTATCTCGTATTTAAGAAGACTGCGAGAATCCTTTAATTGAAATATTTCATTATTTAATACAACTATGTAGATTTAAATCTACAACACTTAGAATTTCATAGAGGAATTTCGTATTATCACAAACTTAGTTTTGGTACGATGCTTGAAAACTGATTATTTTTTATCAATAGGAGAATATATGTTCAGATGGTTATTTGCTTTTTTGTTTGTTCTTACAGTTATACCGGCTCAAGGTAACAGCGCATCAATAAAACTCGGTTATTTTAATCCTTCTGCAACCGACGGTGGATTTATTGTAGGGTACGAAGGCAGCAGAATAATTGATGAATATTTTAGTATCGGTTGGAGTGTGGATTGGTTTAATAAGAATTATGTTGATCAATCTTTAGCGCGTGAGTTTGATAAAGTCTACGGTGTAGAGGTTACTACAAATGAATTACGTGCTAAAACAAATCTTCATCATATTCCATTATTATTCACAGCAACCGCAAGTTTTCCTGCCGGGGCAAGACTTCGCGCATATATTACCGGAGGAATTGGAGGGGAGGTTTTATTAATTTATTACAGAAATTTTCGTAATCCTGACGATGATGATCTCCAAGCTTTATTCGATTTCAGCTGGAGGTTAGGTGCTGGCGTTGCCTACGAACTTGGCTCGCGTTCGGATTTGATTGCCGAACTTACTTATCATTCTTCTGCTCCCAGCTGGGAATACGAAATTACAGATGCTGGCGGAAATAAGAGAATTTTTATCCGCGAGTTTGATATGAGCGGATTGATGCTGCGCGCTGGTGTAAAGTTTTATTTCTGATAATAAGTTTTGGGTTATAGGGCTTGATATTTACTGCTGAAACTTTCCCTGTCTGCTGATTGAACAAAACAGACAGGGAATTTTTGATTAGTTTATTTTCAGATTGAAAGGTATTCTTGCTTGTACGCCGTTATATCTTTTTATTTCTTCAAGGATTCCGAAATATTTATAATCATCTCCAAGCCGATATTTTAAATACGAAATTTCAACTCCTCCAGATACAAAGTCAGTTATTATATCAAATGGATCTTTTGCTTTAGGATACTCAACAGTATTATAAGATTTTATTTTAGCTTTTTTAGCTGTAATTTCTAACGCTTTATCTATTCCTCCAAGTTCATCAACCAAGCCGATTTTTTTTGCATCCGATCCGGACCACACCCTTCCCTGGGCAATTTCATCAACTTTTTCGAACGATAATTTTCTTCCTTCGGCAACGTGATTTACAAAAGTTGTGTAAATTCTATCAATTTCTTCTTGAATGAACATCCTTTCCTTCTCGGAAACAGGTCTTAAAACTGACCGGTAATCGCTGAACTCACCGGTATTAAGCCTGTCGGTTGTAATTCCTAATTTATTTTCAAGCAGATTCTTGATGTTCGGAATCATACCGAAAACACCAATAGATCCGGTAAGCGTGGAATGTTCGGCAACAATAGCATCTGCTGCGCAGGCAATATAGTAACCGCCCGATGCAGCCACTTCACCCATAGAAACTATAACCGGTTTTAACTTTTTTGTTTCTTTTATTTCATTTAAAATAAGGTCGGATGTAAGAGGATCTCCTCCGGGGGAATTAATGCGTAAAACGATTCCTTTAACATTTTTATCTTTTGAAGCATCACGTAAATGTTCAATTATATTTTCAGTACCGATTTCATAGTCATCGCCGGAAGATGTTGTGATATCGCCTGTTGCATATATTACCGCAATAAGATCGGATGCCGATTTGCCGTTGACTTCGGGAACTTTGGCATACTCGTGAATAGAAATGGTATTAACATCAGTTTTTACGTTAAGTTTTTTATCAATATACTTAAACATTCCTTTTTCAAAACAAAGCGAATCGATGAGTCCGTTTTCTAAAGCTTTTTGGGGTGACCGTATTTCAAAATTTTTTATCATCTCGTTTAATTTTTCGGAAGGGATGTTTCTCGATTTACAGATTTCTTGAACAAAAACAGAATCCAACGAGCTTAATATGGCATTTACTTGAATTTTGTCGGCATCGCTCATTTTCTTCTGCGTGAACATTTCAACAGAACTCTTAAAGCTTCCTTTACGGAAAATCTGGGGTTCAATTTCAAGCTTTTCAAAAGTACCTTTAAAATAAAACGATTGTGCGGATAATCCTTTTATTTCAATGCCGCCTGTTGGTGTCAGAAATATTTTATCGGCAGAAGAAGCGATGAAATATTCCAATTGCGAAATGTAATTTCCGTGAGCGTAAACAGGTTTTCCGGATGCTTTGAATTTCTCAATTGCACGTCTGATTACTTGAGCAGCAGCCATCCCTTCGGCACCAATATAATTGAGATCCAAATAAATAGCTTTTATTTTTTTATCGTTTGCAGCATTATTTATAGCTTTTGTAATATCGTAAATACCCAGCTGCTGCGAAAAACCTTTTTCAAAACCGGCAAAACCCGAATAACCTGATTTCTCGGGAATTTCGTAATTTAATTCAACTTTTAAAATAGAATTTGATGAATATTGGACTGTCTCATCTGGTGAAAGAGCAGCAATAAAAATAAAAATAAATACTATAAAAATTGCAGAAAATAAAAAAGCAGTAATGCAAAAGCCTGCCATTGTAGCAAACATAATCTTAAAAAAATCTTTCATGTTATTTCCAATAAATTTATGCCAAATAAGGTTTCTAAAACTAACAATAATTATCGAAAAAATACTAAATTAAATTATTCATAAGGCAAACGATTATTAAAAAAATATCTTTAAAAAAAAGAATTAACAACGATAATACTATTCATTATTTAACTATGGACAGTTTGACGTTTAAGAATCAATAAAGATATAAATTAAATTAAAAAAAATCGTGTTAACTGCAATTAATAAAAAAGTGGCAACTCAAAAAGTCGCAGAAAAAATTTCACCGATATTTAAATATTCGGATAGTTTTATTGTTGTAATCAATAATTCAGGAATAATAGAGTATTGCAATCCTGCCTTTTGCGTTTTTCTTGATTATATTTCTTATGATCTGTTGGGTAAGGATTTCTATTCAATTACTGCTTCTGAATCTGTTAAGAAACTTAATATAATATTAAAAAAAGATATTTTGCAAACACTTAAAGTCAAAGATATATCGATTAATTTAGCAGGTAACGATAAAAAAGTAAAAACAGCAACTTTTAATATTTCATCATTTAAGGATGATGGATTTGAAGGAATTTTACTATGCGGACAAGAAACAGCTGATAATGGAAATAATAATCCGGAAAATATTAGTAAAATTTTGGAAATTCTTTCAAGTGCTCCTTTTGGGATTGTAATTCTTGATAATTTAGGAGAGTTAGTTGGTTTTAATAAGATTTTTACTGATATAACTGGTTATTCGATAAAGGATATTCCGAAAACACGATCTTGGTTTGTAAAAGCCTTCCCAAATAAGAATTACCGAAGCAAAGTATTACTTGAATGGGAAAAATTCTGCAACGAGGATTTAACTTCCAGAGTAGTTGATATTGTTTGCAAAAACGGTAAAAAAAAGAAAATTGAATTCAGATTAAAGAAGATTGAAGAAAATTGGACAGCTGTTTTTTGTGCCGATTGTACCGAACGTATTCAAAAACAAAACAGCATTAAAGATAATATTAAGGAATTAAGCAGAAGTAAATTCCACATTGAAAGAAGTAATATCCAGCTTAAGGAAATAAATAAGAAGTTAAAGGAATCGGAGCTGAAATTACTTGAACTAAATAAAACGAAAGACAAATTCTTCTCAATACTTGCTCACGATTTGCGTAGTCCATTCAGCGCGTTGTTAAGCCTTTCAAACCTTCTTGTAACCGATTTCGACATTTTCGACCGCATAACCATTCAAAATATTTGTCACGATATCAATAATTCAGCAAATAATTTTTTTAATCTGCTCGAAAACTTGCTTGCCTGGACACGCGTAACATCCGACAGGATGGAAATGGAGCCTGTTATTTTTAATATCAGCGAAGTTATTAATGAAAATATCGAGTTGTTAAGACAAAATGCTGCAGATAAAGAGATTGCTCTTTTAAATTATGCCGATGTAAATATTGAATGCTATGCCGATGTAAATATGGTTAAGCGAGTTGTTCAAAATTTAATCTCGAATGCCATAAAATTCACATACCGCAACGGAAAGGTTGAGATATTTACTGAAACAGCTGGGGAATTTATAAAAGTTAAAGTAAAGGATAACGGGGTAGGAATAAACAACGAAGATCTTAACAATCTTTTCAGAATAGATGTGCGCCAATCTACAAAAGGAACGGATAACGAAACTGGAACCGGCTTGGGGCTTATTTTATGCAAGGAGCTTATCGAAAAAATCGGCGGTCAGATAAGTGTATCAAGTGTTGTTGAAGAAGGATCGGAATTTGTTTTTACGATTAAAAACACCAAATCAATAAAGGTTTAAATCCTATTGTCTGATAGTTTCCGAAAGCCATTTATCAATTATCATTTTAAGAAAATTAATATTTATCGGTTTTGCAATATAATCATTCATTCCAGCAGCAAGGCATTTTTCTCTATCTTTCATACTCGAATGAGCTGTAACCGCAATTATAGGTATATTTTTAGACTGCGAATCGAGTTCGCGGATTTTTTTTGTAGCAGCAATTCCGTCCAAATCAGTCATTTCAATATCCATTAAAACAAGATTAAACGAGTTTGTTTTTACAGCTTCAATTGCGTCAAAACCATTGGAAACAGCATCAACAGAATAACCCACCTCACGTAGAAGTTTCAACTCAACTTTCTGGCTTATGGGGTTGTCTTCTACAAGCAGAAGCCTTGTTTTTGAGTGAATTGTACGCGGAAGTTTTCGGATATTGTCAATTTCAAATTCATTCCTAATGGCATCTTCATTTATCTCATCAAAGTTTTCTGCATTTGCTGTCGCAGATTCTTTTTGTATTTCAGGAATTTCTTCAGTTTTTAATTCGTTGGCAGTCAGGAAATTTTTCTGACAAGATAAAATTACAGTAAAAGTTACGTCAGTCCCTTTGTTTAATTCACTGTCTATATAAATATCGCCACCCATAAGGGACACAAATTCTTTGCATATCATCAAACCAAGACCGCTGCCTTGCTGTTTTGCAATTTTGCCTTCTTTTAATTGCGAATAAGCTTTAAATAATTCAGGAATTTTATCTTTCGGAATTCCTTTGCCAGAGTCTTTTACTATTGTTTTAATTGTAGCAGTAGCTTCTGTTCTTTTAAGAAGTTCAACCCTAATACTAATAGTGCCGTCTTCGCCGGTAAATTTTACGGCATTCCCTAAAAGGTTTACAAGTATCTGACGGTAGCGGGTAGCATCTCCTATAACCGGAGCTGGTACATCATCGGCAATCGAATAGGTAATTTTCTGTGTCTTTTCTTTTGCTGCAGGGGTGCAGATAGATCTTGCTTTATCAACTTCATCACGTATATTGAATTCTTCCTCCAGAAGATCCATTTTGCCAGCTTCAATTTTTGAAATATCAAGTATATTATTGATTATATCAAGAAGAGATTCGGCAGAAACTTTAGCGTTAGATGCAAAATCTTTTAATTCATCCATACTTTCGAACAAACCATTTTCAATGAGAGTCAGAAATCCTAATACCGAATTCATCGGCGTGCGGATTTCGTGACTCATATTAGCAAGAAAACGGGTTTTAATATTGCTTGTGTAACGTGCGTTTGTAGCTTCATTAGCAGCTCTCTGCTGTTCCTTCCGCAAATCTTCAAGTTCTTTATACAATTTTTCTTGTTCTTTAACTTCGTCAGTTATTTCTTCAATGGTCCCTTCGTATAAAGCATCTTTCTTTTCATCGTTTTTAATTTTTCGTCCGTAAAAGCGAACAACAAATTCCTGTCCTGATTTCCGCTTAAGTAAAAGATTGTAATTCTTTACTGTGTTCTTTTTATCCAATTGCAGCAGAAGTTCATTTCTGTCTCCCGGGTTTGCAAAAATATCGCTGGAAAGAGACAGTTTTTCCAAATCACTTTTTGAAGAATAGCCTAATAACTTTATAAATTCTACATTTGCCTCTATAATTTTATCTTCGCGGTTGGTTACGAAAAAAGGTATTACAAATTGATTTACATCCTGCACCGGAGAAGTTTTTGCAGATATTTCATTTCGCGATACAGAAGGTTCCGATAAAAGTTCTCCTATTAAAAAAGCTGCTTTGCGTTTCGATTCGTATATAATTTTATTTGCAACAATGCTGCCAATACCGATAAGCAAAAAAGAAACCAAATGAACAATATCTTCATTAAAAATTTTGCTTGTATCTCCGTTTAATACGACAGATAAAATAATAACTGCTAAAAATAAAGAAACAAGAATAATTTGATGAATGCTCTCCCATCCAAGAAACAGTGAAAACATAAATATAATAAAGATCACGTAATAAGAATTAAATACAAAAGATTCAGGTGCTCTGTAAATAATATAACCGGTTGTTAATATTAACGCCCAAATCATCAGATGAACAAAAATATGCGGTTTTTCTTTTCCTAAAGCTGTATTTATCGAGATCAATGAAATCAACGCGGCAATAGCTGCAGTTAATCGTGCAATACCAGTATCTAATATAAATTGCGAAGCGGAGATAAAACCGAAGATTAAAAGAGCAATACTTATAGCAGCAATGATAATTGCAAATACTTTAAGCGGGCGGAAGATAATTTTTTTATTTTCTTCTTTGAAAATTCTTATTTCTTCTTCGGATAGTGAACCTGTTTTTTCGCTTCGCATTTTATGTCGTCGAAAGTTTTAAAAAGTGTAAAAATAATTTAATTAAATTTTGCTTACATTTAAATCATAATTTAACAAAATTATACTTAATCAACCAATAAAGGCATAAATTGGCAGAATTCTTGTACTCATTGGATGTTTCATTATTTAGATTTTTCAACGAAACAATATCAAATTCAGTTTCCGACAAGTTTTTTCCTTTTGTAACTGATGTAAAAAACTGGCATATTGCCTACATTATCGTATGGTTTATAGTATTTTTTAAGGGGGGCAAAGCAGGTAAAATTACAGCTGTAACAGCTTTATTTTTAATTGCTGTTTCCGATCAGATAAGCAGTACTTTTATAAAAAATATAGTCGGACGAATACGTCCCTGCACCGCATTGGAAAAAGTAAATATTCTTGCCGGCTGCACAGGATCGTTTTCTTTCCCTTCATCGCATGCCGTAAACAATTTTGCTATTGCAGTTTATTTTTCAGTTTTTTTCCCAAAATTCAGAAACCTGCTTTTTGTTATTGCTTCTGTAGTTGCGTTTTCGAGGATTTACTGCGGAGTGCATTATCCTTCGGATGTTGCAGGCGGAGCAATTATCGGCGCAGCCATTGGTTATTTGTTTGCAATTATCACAAAAATATTATCATCAAAAATTAAATTATTGAATATACAAGAATGAATGCCGATAAATTAGAAATTGCAAAAAACTGGCTTCCGCGTTATACCGGAACACTTATCAATGAATTTGGCGATTATCTTCTTTTAACAAATTTCCGGAACTATGTTGAGAAATTTGCCGACCAGTTTAACTGCGAAGTTAAGGGATTAAACAGACCGATGCAGACAGCAACAAATTCAGCAGGACTTTCAATAATTAATTTCGGTATTGGTTCGGCAAACGCAGCAACAATAATGGATCTTCTAACAGCAAGAAATCCTAAAGCTGTTTTATTTTTAGGTAAATGCGGGGGACTAAAAAAATCGACTGAAATCGGACACTTTATTCTGCCTACCGCAGCTGTAAGAGGAGATGGCACAAGTCAGGATTATATGCCGAGTGAAGTTCCTGCTCTTCCGTCATTTAAACTTCATAAATTTGTTTCTGATAAAATCATTAAACATAATACTGAATACAGAACCGGAGTAATTTACACTACAAACCGAAGGCTGTGGGAATGGGATAACGATTTTAAAGAATATTTAAAGAAAATCGGGGTAATCGGAATTGATATGGAAACAGCTACCTTATTTATAGTTGGATACGCTAATCAGATTACCCGCGGAGCCTTGCTTCTTGTATCCGATTTGCCGATGATGCCGGAAGGAATAAAAACTGAGGAATCGGATAAAATGGTTACCGAAAAATATGTTGATCTGCATTTGAAGATTGGTATTGAAGCGATGACGGATATTGAAAAAAAAGGGGAACAAATAAAGCATTATAGATATTAAACAAGAATTGTAACAAATTATTAAGGAGAGGAAATGAGACTGATAAATATTTTAATGACTGTTGCAGCAATTTTAATTACAGTAACAACCGTTTATTCGCAGACTGAAAAAGAAGTAAAAGATATTCAGGATATTTTGGTGAAAATTCTTGATGCTTCCGAAGCGGAAGATTACCAGGCAGCATCATTAATGTTTGTTTATGAAGGAGATGACGCTGCCAGAAATCTTAAAGATTTTTATAACTCATCTGTTTCTGCTGAAGGAAATAAAGTTAAACGCCTCGCAAAAAAAATAAAGGCATTTCAAAAATTAAGCGAAAGTTATTCTGTTGGTACTGTTTCAAAATCTTCAAAATCCGGTGTTGAGGCCTTTGTTGTTGAGGTAATTTTTAACAGCGGTAAACAGAGTTTAAAAACTGAGTTTACCTTTTTATCTGTTAAAAATTCTTTCGGTTTGCTCGAAGTAAAATAGTTAATTGGTTTTTTTGTTTTTTGCCAAAAAATCGATTCCGGCTTGAGCAATTTCCCAATAACCTTCTGAAGCGTCTGCATTCAATAAACCTTCAGCTGTCATTGCTTGCTGTTCTTTATTTACGCGTTTAACCCATTCTTTAACATCGTCGCCATTAAGAATGTCGTTATCAAGAGGTCTGAATTTATTTTTCATATCTTTTTCGATAAAGTTAGATATATCTTTTACTTTACCGCTGCCTCCAAGATAAATAAGCGCTTTAAGTATAGGAAGTCGGAAAGATTCCTGAGGAGTAAGATCGTCTTCCGAAATTTCCTGAACCGGTACTGTTTCTGCTGATTGTAAATCTGCTTGTTCTTCAGTAACTGGTACCTCATCGAGCATATTTTCAATCTCATCTGAAGATTTATTATGGGTTTCAGGTTCACGCTCTGTTTCGTCGCTTTCCTCACTTTCATCCTGCGATTCGAGGACATTTAACAAGTCATCCTGCTCCTTTTTCAGTTTTTTAGCTGCCGAGTCAACCGGTATAATAGCTCCAATCAGTTTTTGGGCTTTTTCTACAGAGCCGTTAAGCAATTCTTCCGATCCTTTCATCTTTAAACTGTCAACGTATCTTTTTATTTTATCCTGAACATTTTTAAAATCGTGTATCAGTTCTTCTCGTTGTTTTTTTAATTCTGACATATAACACCTTTAATGTTTATAAAAGTATACTTTACTGAAAGTATATTCGGTATTTAAAATCATTTTTAAAGTATGTGTAATTATTTTTTTACATATTATTACGTAATTAATATCTTTCTAAGCATTATAAATGAAAAAAAGAAATGAGTAATAAAATTTTAATTGAAGAAGCAGAAAGAAAAGATGTTCCGCTGATTCTTTCCTTCATAAAGAAATTAGCCGGTTACGAAAAACTATCAGATAAAGTGGAAGCAACTGAAGAGTTGCTGGAAAAGTATTTATTCGGCAGTGATGCAAATGCCAGAGCATTAATAGGCTATTTTGATGGAAAGCCAACAGGTTTTGCTGTGTATTTTTATAATTTTTCAACTTTTTTAGGTAAAAAAGGGATTTATCTGGAAGATATTTTTATACTTCCCGAAATGAGAGGAAGGGGTTTTGGAAGAGCATTTATTAAACATATTGCAGAAATTGCAGTGAAAGAAAATTGCGGAAGATTCGAGTGGAGCGTTTTGGATTGGAATGAGCCTTCGAGAAAGTTTTATGAAAGTCTGGGAGCCAGACCAATGAATGAATGGATAATTTACCGATTAGAAGGAAAAGAAATTTTAAAACTTGCTCAAAATCATGAAGGAGATAATTTTGAGAATTAATGGCGGAAATATTTTTGAAAACTTACCTGAAAATAATAATGACGAAATATTTGAAAGGCTGCTGACAAATGAAAATTTCATAATTGAAAGAATTGTCTCTGACGGACATAAATCTCCAGAAGATTTCTGGTATGATCAGCCGACTGATGAATTTGTTATTTTGCTAAAAGGCAGCGCGCAAATTGAATTTGAAGAAGGCGAAAGTATTATCCTTAAACCGGGAGATTATATTTTAATTCCTGCACGAAAAAAACACAGGGTGGAATGGACTGATTTAAACGAAAAAACATTTTGGATGGCAGTGCATTATTAAAGAGTATGAGAAAGAGGTAAGAGTAAGAGAAGTATATTAATGAACTTTCCCTTACTCTAAAATCTTACTAATACTTTCGGTTAATGACTTCTTAAATCTTTCATTAATTGTTCAAATTGGTTAAAGCGCAAAGCTTGCGGACCGTCGCTTAAGGCTTTTTCCGGTTCAGGATGGAATTCAACTATAATTCCGTGTGCGCCAACAGCTTTTGAAGCAAGTGCAAGAGGAATTACTTTGTCGCGTTGTCCTACCGCATGCGAAGGATCAACAATTATCGGCAAATGTGTCATTTCTTTCAGGAACGGAATTGCGCTGAGATCAAGCGTATTGCGCGTAGCTGTTTCAAATGTTCTTATTCCGCGCTCGCAGAGTATTACCTGACGGTTTCCCTGTGCCATAATGTATTCGGCTGCATTAAGCAACTCATCCAGCGACGACATCATTCCGCGTTTTAAAAGAACAGGCCTCTGAGTTCTTCCTACTTCTATAAGAAGCGAGAAGTTCTGCATATTTCTTGCCCCAATTTGAAGAATGTCGGAGTATTTTGCAACTTCATTAACCTGATCGATAGAGAGAACTTCGGTAACAATAGGAAGATCGTATTTTTTTCCTGCTGCAGTCATATATTCAAGTCCCTCATAACCAAGCCCTTGAAAACTGTAAGGCGAAGTACGCGGTTTGAAACAGCCTCCGCGTAAAATATGCGCTCCGGCACTCTTTACTTCCTGCGCGCATTCAAAAATCATTTCTTCGTTTTCTATAGAACAAGGTCCTGCCATAACAACAAAATTATCGCCGCCAATTGTTACATCCTTAACTTTTATAATTGTATCTTCGGCTTTGTAGTCTCTGCTGCAAAGTTTATATTCAACTTTTTTCTTAACTTTTTTATCTTCGGATTTTACTTCTGCCGATACTTTTGTTTCAATTTCTTCATCGAATATTTTTTCAGAAATATTTGTTCTTATTACTTCTGCTGTAGGATAGCTTCCCAGCACTTTTATGAAGCGAGTATATTTCCCGAGTTCATCTAATGCCAATTTTACATTGCTTTCGGCAACATTTCCAAGAAAATCAACATAAAACATCTCTTCCCAGGGATTTCCTAAAATCGGGCGGGATTCCAATTTTGTCATATTCAAACTAAATTGTTTAAAAACTAAAAGCGCATCTACAAGCGAGCCGGGCTGGTGTGCTGTAGCCATTACAAGCGAAGTTTTGCAGGGAATCCGTAAATCAACCTGCTGAGGATTTTTGGAACCGATTAAAAATCGTGTGTAGTTTTCCGATTGGTTGGCAATTCCCCGTTTAAGAATTTTAACACCGAATATTTCAGCAGCTTCTTCACTTGCAATTGCTGCATCGCTATCGGTGCCTTCCTCTTTAATTTTCTGCACTGACATTGCGTTATCAGTAAAATATTCAACTTTAACATTTGGAAGCGATTCTAAAAATTTACTGCATTGAGATGCGGACTGGTAATGAGTATATATAGTTTTAATTTTACTTAAAGGGACGTTTTTTTTTGAAATAAGGCAGTGTTTTACCTGAAATTTTTCTTCGCCGATAATTGATAAAGTTGTGTTCAATAAAAGATCGTAAACTTCATTAATCCCGCCTGAAGTAGTGTTTTCAACAGGAAGCATTACATAATCTGCCTCGCCTTTTTCAGTGGAACGTACAACTTCTTCGAAAGTATTTTTCGAGATAAACATAATCTGGTTTTCTTTTTCGGAGAAGAATTTTTTTGCTGCAAGCGAACTGTACGAGCCTTCAATACCTTGAATGGCAATTCTTATAATATCATCCTGAATATCTTTTCCGTTTGCCAGATTCTGCAAGTATTTTTGCTGTATCCTGATTGAATCGTCTATTATTTCGTAAAAAAGTTTTTTTACGAGATGCGTATTCAAACCTTCTTCTTTAGCTTTGGAAATTATGCGGTTAAGAAGCTCTGCTTCGCGTTCCTGATCGCGGATGGGGGATTGCATTTCGTTTTTAACTAATACTATTTCGCCGCTCAGTTTTCTTCTTTCGGCAATAAGTTTTAATAATTGCGAATCTATATCGTTTATATTATCGCGAAGTTTGTTTATGTCTTTTTTCATAATCTTATATTTTCTGGTTGTTAATATTTAGAGGTACAAATATAAATAAATAACGTAAGAATATAATGGAAAAGTTATCGGTTAAATATTTCTGTTAAAATTTAACTTCTCATTCATAATGAATATCTTCTTATCAGAAAATTTAATTTCAAAAAAATATTTATCTGCATTTCTTTTATTTGTCTTGTCCATTTTACTGTCCGCAGTATTCTGTTAAAAAATACATTGAGATAAGCAGTATCACTAATTAATTTGTGTTTATACCGATTTCAGAGTGGCATCAAAGTTGAATAAACGCCGGCTTTAAATCAACTTATTCAATAATTAAAAAATTTTTAAGGAGGAAGAAATGCTTTTAGGTGCAACAAAGGTGAAATTTACTGTAATTATCATATTTATTTTATCATTCGGAACAAATCTTTATTGTCAGGAATCTGTTCCCGCAAATGCTTTGAATATTGACCCGGCGGGCGTATTTTTTGGAAATCTAACAATGAATTATGAACATCTTTTCGGAAAAAGGCACGGGCTTTTTATTGAAAGCGGATTAGGGAAAAAAGACTTTTATCTTGCCGGGGCAGGTTACAGATTTCATTATTTCAACGATGAAGATACTGCCGGCATAAATTCGGGATTTTTTGGGGTTTTTGTTAAGAGTGGAAGAAACTATATGCAATTTGAAGGAGAAAATAAGAAAAAATACGATGTTAATTTGGAATATTTAAGCGCAGGAATAAATATCGGTTACAGATATAAATGGGGTGAGTATTTTAATTATTCGTGGAGAATAGGCTGCGCTTTCCCATTGCAATCGGATTTCAAATGGCATCCTGCAGATAAACCTGAAGATTATAAGGATTTTCAGACCATTTGCAAAATCCTATCTTATATCGACGGCGAAATTTCAATTGGTTATAATTTTTAATTTCCGAAAATTTAAAAAAAGGAAGGGCGTTCCCTTCCTTGAACTAATAAGATAAAAATCAATTAATCGCACTAACTAAACTCTAATATCGATTTTCTTATTATTTCAACAGCTTCATAAATTTGTTCTTCGGTTATAACAAGCGGCGGCGCAAAGCGAATTATATGACCGTGAGTAGGTTTGGCAAGCAGACCGTTTCCTGCCATTTTAAGGCAAACATCCCAGGCTTCTTTTCCGTTAGTTGGTTTAATTACGATTGCGTTTAATAAACCTTTACCTCTTACAAGTTCAATCATCGGGGAGTTTATTTTCCGTAATTCATTTCTGAAAATTTCTCCGAGATGTGCTGAATTTTCGGCGAGTTTTTCTTCTTTAATAACTTCTAAAGCCGCAACTGCAATTTTTGCTGCCAAAGGATTTCCGCCGAAAGTTGAACCGTGTTCCCCGGGTTTAATGCAAAGCATAATTTCATCGTCGGCAAGCACAGCCGAAATTGGAAAAACTCCGCCGGAAAGTGCCTTGCCGAGAATCAGTATATCGGGGCGGACATTTTCGTGGTCGCAGGCAAGCAATTTTCCGGTGCGGGCAAGTCCGGTCTGTACTTCATCCGCGATGAATAAAACGTTTTTATCTTTGCACATTTTATATGCTTTGCTTAAATAACCTTCGTCCGGCACAAAAACCCCCGCTTCGCCTTGTATCGGCTCAACAAGAAATCCGGCAACATCAGGGTCTTCAAGAGCTTTTTTAAGAGCTTTTAAATCGTTATAAGGAATTTTTACAAAACCCGGTGTAAACGGACCGAAACCGCCGTAGGAATCCGGATCGGTGGACATTGAGATAACCGTAATTGTGCGTCCGTGAAAATTGTTTTCGCAGACTATTATTTTGGCATTATTTTCTTTAATCCCTTTTTTAAGATACGCCCACTTGCGGCAGAGTTTAAGTGCAGTTTCGTCGCCTTCGGCTCCTGTGTTCATCGGAAGTATTTTATCGTAACCGAAATATTCTGTTATGTATTTTTCGTATGGACCGAGCTTGTCGTTGTAAAATGCCCGCGAAGTAAGTGTTAAAATCTGCGCTTGCTCCATCATTGCATTAATTATTTTGGGATGGCAGTGCCCTTGGTTTACAGCAGAATAAGCCGAAAGAAAATCGAAATACTTTTTGCCTTCAACATCCCATACAAACACACCTTTGCCTTTTGCCAAAACTACCGGCAGGGGGTGATAGTTATGCGCCCCGTGTTTTTCTTCTAACTCAATAAAATCGTGTGCTCTCATAAAATTCCCCATTCAGAAATATTATGCAGTTAATGTATAAAAAAATACATTTACAAGCGAGTGGGAATTATAAAATTAATTTAAACCTGAATTTGTAAAAAAAGCTTATCTCATATTTTTGATAATACCAAAGTAAATTCTTACGTGAGACAATTACTAAGCAAAAATCAGCTGCAGCTGCCGGATTATTTTGCCTGTTTTTTGAGCCCATAATTCTTTTCAGGTATTTACGTGTAATCAAAAACTGCATTATTACACTGTATTTGCTTTTTTTTTGCATAAAACAAAAATAATTCTTGTTTTGTAACAATTTTTATTGTAACAATTTTTATTGTAAATTTAATTAGTTAATAATAAAAAAACATTTAACAAAAGGGAAAAAGTTTTACTGCCAGGGAAGGCAAAATAAAATAATTAAAATATACCGCGGCGGGCAGTTCTTTTGGTGCGGGCAATTAAAAGATAATGGAGGGTTTTTATGAGGGTATTACCGTTTGTTTTCATTTCAATTCTGTTTTTAAATACCAGCAAAAATAACCCAACCAACCCGATAATTGAAGAAGATAACACAGTTAGAAGGGATAAGTATGAGAAGCAAAACTATTATGCGTGAAAATGATGAATTTAAAACTGTATTAAATGACAGTAAAGCCAAATATAATAGACGTTTCTGGGGAAGAAATACAAAAGACATTTTCCTTTTAATAAATGATTTTCTATTTCATTATAACAGTGCAGATATGGAATATTTGTTTTATTTCTGGCAACCTGATGTTACACCTTGAACACAAATTTATGGGGAAACTATATATGAAATGGATTTTTTTTACGGTGTTCGTATAAATTACCTATCTATAGATTATTTAAACATCGTAAACTAAAATAATTATAAAAAAGATGTATTATATTATAAGGAGTTATGAGTTAATTATACATTTATTAAAAAAAGGGGATTGTGCAACCACACTAACCCTGCAATGCAAATAAATTAAGCCTGCTCAGCTAATAATGGTCTTCCCATTTTTATTTGCATATACAATATAATTGTTGATTATTAAGAATTATTAAAAGGTGGAAAAATGAAAAGAATTTGTAATGCCCTTTTAGTGTTTTGTTTTATTATTACGGTATACCCCCAACAAAAATTACCAAAACCAGGGACAGATGAATGGAAAAAGTTGCCCATTGAATTGAGAAGAGAG
>JAAYAN010000201.1 GCA_012719345.1 Ignavibacteria bacterium
ATACTCCAGGTTATTCAGACTTTATCGGACAGGTAAAAAGCGGACTTCAAGTAGCAGATATAGCAATTTCTGTAATTAAAAGTGCCGAAGGTATAGAAGTTGGGACAGAATCCACCTGGGATTTTGTAAAAGAACTTGAACTGCCAGCTGCTGTTGTTATAAATAAAATTGATAACGAGCATTCCAAATTCGACGAAACCTTAAAAATGGCGAAGGATAGATTATCGAATGATGTTATTGCGGTTACAATTCCAGTTCACGAAGGAGTTGGATGTAACAGCGTTATTGATTTAATAAAAATGAAAAAAATTACTTTTGGTGAGGCTGCTGCCAAAAAAATTACTATCGAAGATGTTCCGGATAATATCAAAGGAGACGCAGAAACTCTCAGAGAACAGCTTATCGAAAAGATAGCCGAATCTTCTGAAGAAATAATGAATAACTTCTTCGAAAACGGTACATTATCGGATGACGAAATTAAAAAAGGTTTAAAAGCCGGAATTGTAAACAGAACAATTATTCCGGCATTTGCAATTGCCGGGGGAAAGGGAATTGGTCATACAAATCTGCTTGATTATATTGTTGAATATTTTCCTGCTCCGAATGAAAGACCCGAAGCAAAAGCTGAGTTAGTTGGGAAAAATCAAAAAATAAATGTGCCATGTTCTTCTTCAGGAAAAACAGCTCTTCTAATATTTAAATCATTATCAGAACAGCATGTGGGTGAATTATCATTATTTAAAGTTTATTCCGGTTCTGTTTCTGCAGGAATGGATTTGCAAAATGCTGAAAAAAATAAACAAGAAAGAATGGGACAAATATTTTGCCTGAATGGGAAAACAAGAAAAGATGTAACGAAAATTGAAGCCGGTGATATTGGAGCTGTGGTAAAGTTAAAAGATTCTCACACAAATGATACTTTATCTGCAAAAGATTTTTCGATTTCGATGTCAAAAATTACGTTTCCTGATCCAGTTATTTTTGCAGCAATTCAGCCGAAATCGAAAGGTGATGAAGATAAAATTTCTAACGGACTTCATACAATTCACGAAGAAAACCCGACTTTGTTGGTACATTTTGATCCTGAACTGGGACAGACAATTATTTCCGGACAAGGTGAACTGCAGTTATCGCTTGCCACTAAAATGCTTAAGGACAGATATAATGTTGAAGTTGATCTTGTAGAACCAAGAATTCCATACCGCGAAACCATTAAAGGCAGATGCGATGATGCAGAATTTAAACATAAAAAACAGTCGGGCGGAAGAGGACAGTATGGTCACGTTCATCTTAAACTTGAACCAAAACCAAGAGGAGAAGGATTTGAATTTGTTGATGCGATAGTTGGCGGTGTTGTTCCAGGAAGGTTTATTCCAGCCGTAGAAAAGGGATTGAAAGAAACAATGGTTAAAGGTATTCAAACCGGAAGCAAAGTAATTGACGTTAAAGTTACCTTATTTGATGGAACTTATCATAATGTGGATTCTGATGAAGTATCTTTCAAACTGGCTGCATCACAGGCATTTAAAAAAGGATTTATGCTTGCCAAACCTGTTATTTTAGAGCCAATCTATGATATAAGCGTAAAAGTGCCTGAAGAATATATGGGAGATGTTATGGGGGACATTTCCAGCCGTCGAGGTAAAATCAGCGGTATGGATGCAGAAGGTCCTTTCCAAAAAATAAACGCTAAAGTTCCGCTTGCCGAACTTTACAAATATTCAACTCAGCTTCGTTCGCTTACTCAGGGAAGAGGTGCATATTCATTGAAATTCTCTCATTATGAGGAAGTCCCTAAAGAAGTTGAATCGAAAATTATTGAAGAATATCAAAAATCGAAAGAAGAAGAATAAGTCTTATTTATTTATAAAAGCGGAAGAATTTCTTCCGCTTTTTTTTTGCATTGAGGTAACTTATGGAAAAAATGTGGTCTCCATGGAGAAGTAAATATATAGAATCTTTCAATAAGAAAGATAAAGATTGCGGATGCGTGTTTTGCCGGGCAGCAATTGAAGATGAAACATTGGACAGTTCGCTTGTTGTTCATCGCGGAAAACATTCGTTTATTATGCTTAATCTTTACCCGTATAACGGCGGGCATTTGATGATAATACCCGATAGACATTTATCTGACTTTAAACAGGTTACTCAGGAAGAATATACCGAAATGATGGAAGAACTTCAGCTTACCATAAAAGTATTTGAAAATTTGATGAATCCGCAAGGTTTTAATGTTGGGATGAATCTGGGAAAAGCAGCAGGAGCCGGAATTGATCAGCATATTCATCTTCATGTAGTTCCAAGATGGAACGGGGATACTAACTTTATGCCTGTAATAGGTGAAGTAAAAGTTATTTCACAGGATTTGCTGGGTATGAAAAAACAGCTTCATAACGAATTTAAAATTATTTCTGAGATGAATTCTAAGCTTTAAGTATTTTGCATAAAATACCATTGTTTTCTAAAGTATTTCTTATTTCCAATTCATAAACCGGATTCATTATTATAACAGTATCTGGGTTTATTTCCTTTAATTTATCAGGTGAAATTATCTGCTGACCTGTCCCGGGTACAAAAAGATTTTGTTTTTGCGGACTCACATCAACAACAAAATTAATGTATCCTTCCGTATCAACAAGATTTAAGTATGTTACCCCTTTTGATCCTGCGCTCCAAACAACAGTCTTTTTTCCTTCAGATTTTTGAGAAGCTATAACTTGTTTCCAATATTCAATTTTACTTTCATATTCTTTCTTGAATTTGTTGAATAAATATTTATCCGGAATTGGAACACTGATATTTCCGGATTTGCTTTTATCAGGTGAAAGTTCGATGCTTAAATATTGACCCGAAAACTGTTTTTTTAAATCAAGGACAGCATATCCGTAAGAGTTAAATAAAGAGTAAAGTGAGTGTGCCGTGAAATAAGAGCAATGTTCATAAATTAAATCCCATATACCAAGAGATTCAATAGTGTACATTGCATTAGGAACTTCGAAAAAAACTATTGAAGAATCTTTACTTTTTATGGCTTCATCAAAACTATTTAAAAATTCACCTGGTTTTGGAATATGTTCAAGAACTTGCCGGCATAAAATAAGCTCGGCATTGTAACTTGAATATTTATCAGAATAAAAGTCCTGAATGAATTTGATATTTTTATCATCGTGTTTTGGCACATAACTTCTATCGAATCCTGTCCCTTTGTTGTTTCCGCGGCTGCAAATAATGTTCAGAAAATCGCCTTTCCCGCAGCCGATATCAATTATATCTTTGTTGCGGATATTGTATTTCGAAATAATATAATCGGCGAGGTTCTCGGCATATTTATTAAAAACTGAAGAAAAGTGCAAAGAGTTTTCGTAATCCTGATCATAATCCATAATTTCAGGTTTAAAGGATGCATTAAAAACATGACTGCAATTATTGCAGCTGCATAATTTTATATCACCCTTTGGGGCTTTAAGAGCTTCGGTTCTGCTTTTAAGAAGAACATTACAAAAAACAGGTATATCTAAAATATCGGTTAAAACAGTAATATTATCAGAATGACAAACTGAACAAACCATTTTTTATCCTTGTTTATCTTTATAATCTATCGGTACTATTTGAGGATTCAATCCCATCTTATTAATGTCTTTTGTAATTTCATCAACATAAATCGGATTCATAACAACAACAACATCAGGTTTTAATTCTTTAAGAAATTCAGGGGAAATAATTTTTTGTCCGTTGCCGGCAAGATAAGTATTATGTTTAAATGGATTTATATCAACGGCATACTTAATTTCATCTTTTATTCCCAGTGTTGTTAGAAAAGCTACAGCTTTTGAACCGCCGCCCCATAATAAAGCCTTTTTACCCTGATTTTTATAGTTAATAAAATCATTCTGCCATTCATTCAGTCTTTCTTTTATTTCGGATTCAAAATTATTTACAAGCTTTTCCATTTTTTCTTTTTGAGCCGGATTAATTGAAATCTCTTGCATTTCAGTTGTTGGAACAGCTTCAACCATTAAATATTGGTCATCGTAGTCTTTGCCGCTATCGATTACTTTAAAACCTGCAAGCTTGAATGCAGTTTCGAGGGAAGCAATATTAAAATACGAGCAATGTTCGTAATAAATATCCCAAAAACCTTTTTCGGCAAGAACTCTTTCGGTGTCGGGTACTTGAAAGAAAATTGTTGTGTTATATCTTTCGCCTATTGAACGGCGAACGATTTTCAAAAATTCAAGCGTATCCGGGATATGTTCGAGAGTCATTTTGCAAGCTACAAAATCGCCATGATAACTTGTGTATTTTTCTGAATAAAAATCTTTTATAAAATTCACTTTCTCTTCAATTTTGCTTTTGCTCCTTCCGGGAACATACGAAGGATCGAATCCAATCCCTTTGTTCTTGCCTAATTCGCATATCATCGTAAGAAATTCACCTTTTCCGCATCCTATTTCAATAATATCCTTGTTATAAAGATTATGTTTTTCAATAAGCTTTTGAGCAAGATTTTTATGAAATTTGTTGAAAGTTTCCGAAAAACCCTGGGTCTCTTCGTATTTAGATGAATATTCGTGTTTGGAAGGATCGAATACTGTGTTGTAAATAAATGTACAAGTGCTGCAATAACCAAGCTCTATATCGCCTTTAGGGTAATTAATAGCTTCATCTTCAGTATCCATCAGCAAAACGCTGTGGACTGGCACGTTTTCCGTTCTGAAAAAAGTTCTTACGGTTTTGCTTCCGCAGTTTGGGCATATTAAATTGTTTTGTGTTTCTGACATATTATCTCCGGGTATTACAAATTTAATTAAGAGAATCTAAAGTATAAATATAAAGAATAAATCAAAATCTTTTGTTAACCGGCAAAGAGATTATCCAAAAAAAATACGGAATTTTATCTTTTTATAAAAAACTCGTATTCCGAAAGAAAGAAATTTAAAAATTCTCCCTTCGATACATCTCCTAAAACCGGCCAATCAGCAATCCCATTATATCGTTCTATTTGGGATTTATGCTGATTAAGCGCATTCGATTTTTTTTTCAAAGATGCAGAAATATCAGCACAATAGTTAATATGAAAAATCGGCTGCAACCCAGCAAATGTTTTTAATGATCTAAAAATAAACCTAAGCATATTTTTTTTACCTTCGGGGAAGGATAGTGTAAAAGGCCAGCTGTGCCAATACCAAATAAGATACTCGTAAATATCCGGCGAAATACTTGACTCTTTTACAGCTTCTAGAACCGACTTATTTGTAAAAAAATGATCATCAGGAAATTCTTTACCGGAAGTTACAAAGATAATATCAGGTTTATTATTTTTAAGGGTTTCTGCAATCAGGGAAACTGTTTTTTTATATTGTTTATCCAAATTACCATCGGTTATTTCTAAAAAATGAAGATTTCCAGATTTAATGCCGAGTTCATAAGCAGCCTTTTCTGCTTCCTTAATCCTTATTGATTTTAATTCTTGTCTTGAGATAAATTTTGTATGCGAGCTAGTTCCGTCAGTTAAAAAAACGATATTGATATTATTACCGCTGCTGGCAAGTTCGGCAATTGTTCCGCCGCATCCAAGAGTTTCGTCATCGGGATGCGGAGCAAAAACAACAATATTTTTTCCTTTCGCAGAAAAATCAAATGCTTTTTTACTGCTTAAAAATTTTATTAAAATCTTTTTATAAAATTGCAAAAAAGTCTCCGTTTATGCAGATTGATAAATATTTTCGAGATCTGAAGTTATTTTATCCCAATTATACAAATCGGTTACCATTGTTTTACCGTTTTGTCCGAGTCTTATTCTTTCTTCATCGTTGTTGAGAAGATAAATTATCATCGAAGCCAAAGCTTCAGGGTCGTCGGGATTTACTTTGTATCCGTTGAACCCGTCATTTACAAGCTCAATCATACCGCCTGTTTTTGTTACAATTACAGGAACTCCGTATGAATTGGCTTCTATTACAGCCATTCCGAATGATTCACTTAACGAGGGATTTACTAATAAATCAGCTTGTTCGTATAAGTCTTTTAGTTTTTCGTAATCAAGATGCTGATGAAAGACAACTTTCTCTTTGGCAAAGTTATAAAGTATTGCATTCAATTTATCGAAATAACTTTCCTGATTATAAAATTTATCAAGATTTTTAACGTATTGATTTGAGTCAAGCGAAATTATATATTCTTTTGGGGCAGTTTTAATTGCCCCAGCAAGATCGAGATGAACATCCGGTCTTTCCTTTGCAACCTTATTAAAAGCAGATAAAAGAGTATGTACGCCTTTTTCAGGAGAAATTCTTCCAACAAAAAGTATTTTTTTTATGGAGATAGCTTTAGTATTATCTCCGGAAATGATTTCTGGAATATTTGTTCCATTTGGCAAGGACTGAATTTTATAGGAAAATTCCGGAAATACTTCTTTTATCTTATCTGATATATATTTGCTGCACCCGATTATTTTATCAGTTTTTTTTATCCGGCGGCGGATAATGTTTTTATCAAGCTGCGATAGCCACTCACAATGCATATGAAGAATTATTTTTATATTTTTATTGAAAAATCTGATTACCGGAACAAATTGCGAAAAATTATGAATATGGACAATATCTGCATTAATTTTTTTTAGCTTTAAAGAAATACTTAAAGAATAAAAAAAATAGTAAAAGAACGAATTAAAAACTGGATTATTATATTTTTTATAGTTCATCAGCTTTTTAATAAAGACAAGAAATTTTTCTATCACTGCGTCTGTTTTATGAAAAAAATAAAAATATTCTATATTTCCGTTATCTTCAAGATTGCATTTGCCGTTTTTTGCGAATACAATAACTTTGTTGTTCTTAATAAGCCGTTTTATGATATTACATGTTAATATACCTAATGAAGAACCAGGTCCGATGCCATCCCAGGGCTGTGTTATAAAAGCAATTTTTATCAATTAGATTTCTCCGCTAACAGTATTGTAGATTTTTTCAAGCTTAGAAGTTATTATTTCCCAAGTAAAATTGTCGTATGCAAATTTTTCAGCATTCTGTCGTATATTATCAAGTCTGTTAATGTTTTGGATTACATACTCCATTCTATTGAAAAGTTCATTAGTATCATTTTTTTCAAAAAGAAATCCATTAAGATTTTCGGATATCAGTTCTGTAATTCCGCCTGATTTTGAGGCAATTACAATTTTACCTGCTGCCATAGCTTCAATTACAGGCATGCCGAATGGCTCGTTCCAAATAGAAGGTAAAATTAGAACATCACTTTTTTTAAGCATTGAATAACTGTCCTGAAATCCGCAAAAACATATTTTCTTTTTAACTTCTTTATCGGTTAAAGAAAGTAAGTGTTCGTGATAATTGGATTTGTAATACTTATTAAGGTCCAGTATGTTGTCATCGTTGCTGATGTCAATAAAATAAGCCTTTGGCATCGATTTTATTGACCCGGCAATCGATAAAAAAACATTATCAAATGATTTTGAAATTTTATTAAAGGCTTGTACCAATATGTGTAAACCTTTTTCAGGCGATACTCTCCCTAAGTATAAAAGATTGACTTTTGTATCTTCAGTTTCCTTCCTTACATATTTGAATTTAGCGGAGTCAAATCCATTATATAAAGTATTGATTTTATACTTAAATTCAGGATAATTTTCAGCAATTTTATCTGAAATATATTTGCTGCATCCAAAAACGATATCGGTATCTTTTATCCTTTTTTTAATTGTTTTCGATTTATTAAGACTTAACCATTCACAATGCATATGCAGAATTATTTTTGTTTTGGGATTAAAAAATCTTATAACACTAACAAATTGAGAATAGTTATGAATGTGTACAATATTGATATTATTAAATCTTATAAATATGGCAGCTTTTAAGGCATAAAAAAAATAATTTATCGAAGATATATATATCGGTTTTTTTTTGGAGGAAATTATGCCGGATTTTCTGAGAAAGAGAGAAAATTTTTGCAGAATATTATCAGTAAACAATGAAACATAAATATATTTAAGAGTGAAACTGTGATATTCTTCGGGGACGGTTCCTCCTTTGCAGAAAATATATATATCCTTCGTCTGTTTGAATTGTTTTATTAAATTACATGTAACAATTCCAATTGAAGAACCTAATCCGATACCATCCCAAGGCTGAGTAACGAAAATAATTTTCATTAAGAATTATTCCTTAAAAAAAATATTTGTGAAATATTCTGCCAAAAATTCTATATATATTTCTAATTTTAATACGTATAAACGCTTTTTCGAAAAAAACACTCTGCACATTTATGGTATCCATCGTCCATTTTTTTTTGTATTCTTCGATACCTAGCATCATATCAAATAATACAATATTATTTTCACAACAATATTTAATTGTGTGATAGAATAAAATAAAACCAGGCGAGTATTGCGAAAAATTTATATCAAACGATGCTAACCAGAATTTCAAAGTGTTATTTTCCAAAAAGCATATCATAAAACTTATCATCTTATTATTCGTTTCAATTGTAAGAATAAGCGGCTGAGTATTACGGTAATAATCGTTTATAGATTTGCCGAAAAAAATCCTATTAAGCTCATTGTTAAAAAAACTAGATCTGATTATATATTTACTTTCTCTAGCAGATTCGATTTCTAAAATTCGATTAAATATTTCTGGGGAAAGATTTTTATATATTTTAAATTCGGGGGAGATAGGATATATTTTTTTCAATTTTCTATTTATACTTTTTACAGTTGATTTCGAAAGAGTTTTTAAATATTCATCAAAAGTTTTTTGAGTGTTTACAAAAGAAGAAGTATAAGAAGTTATAATATTTGTGTAAATTTTATACTTTTTCAAGGATTCAATAAGAGGTTTATAGTTTACCGAATATTCAAACATTTTTACAAATTGAAGTTCATCCCATAATTTATTGTAATCAAATAAGGTTTTTATTATTAAATCAATTACGTTGTTGTTCTTCTGGGAAATTATAAAATCGCAACTGTCGTTTATACCTGAAGCCATAAATGAAATCCTACGGACTTTTACAAGATCGCGAAGTATTTTATAACTGTTGTGAATAACCAATGGGGCGATTCCAATGATTTCATTCGCTTCATAAACAACTATAATAAAGAGAGGTTGGTTTTTCCAATATGTTTGAATCCAGTTTTTGTTCCAATTAAACGTAAGGTTAATGTGATATTGGTTACTTTTAATCAAGAGTTCATCCCAAACATTTTCCAGCTTGAGAAATTCTTCATATGTTTTTATTATTTCAGAATGCATAGTTGACTTATTTTATCAAAAGAAAAACTGCTTTTACATAAGAGTACTTCCCAATATAATTTAAGGTCTAAGAATTCCTCATATATTTTAACTTTTTTAATTATCATTAATATTCTTATACTATTTTAGGTTCGGGTATCGGAATTATAAATTTACCGCCTTTATTTTTAAATTCCTGCTGCTGTTCCATAATTTCATTAGCAAAATTCCAGGCTAAAATAAGCATATAGTCATAATTCTTTTCGGAAATTTCCGCAGGGGAAACAATCGGGAGATGATTCCCGCTGAAAAATAAACCTTGTTTAAACTTGCTGAGATCTGCTATTGCTTCGAGGTAATTGTTCCCTATTCCGAAATAACCTGTCAAAGTATTGGCCTTTGCCGCAGCTCCGTATCCAACTATTGTTTTGCCGTCTTTTTTTATGTTATCGAGCATTTGCAGCAAAGATGATTTAATTGAATGAATCCTTTCCGCAAATTGTTTGTAAATTAAAATATCAGCCACATTTCTGTCAGCTTCTTCTTTTAAAAGTACCTTAACTGAATCTTGCGGATTTTCTTCTTTTTCTATAAACAGTCTTAAAGTGCCTCCGTGGATAGCAACTCTTTCAATTCGGTTAAGAAATAATTTATGCCGGCGAAAAAGTTTATCGAGAGCAGTAACAGAAAAATAGCACAAGTGCTGATGATAAATTGTATCGAATTCGCAATGATCAATTAAATCCATAAGATATGGCGCTTCAATAACAGCAGTCCCGGTCTCTTTCAATAATGTAAAAATGCCATCAACAAAACCGTTAAGATCGGGTACATGTGCAAGAACATTATTTGCTAAAAAAACATCAGCTGATAGTTCGTCTTTATCGTGCAATTTATTTGCAAGTTCCGAAGTAAAAAATTCATTGAGCGAGCGTATGCCTTTATCGTTTGCAATTTTTACCTGACCTTCAGCCGGATCAATTCCAAGAACAGGAATACCTTTTTCAACGAAATTTTTAAGCATATAACCGTCGTTGCTTGCCGCCTCAATAACAAGAGAATTATTGTCAAGTTTCTTTTCTTTGATAATTGAATTTGCGCTTTTTGCAAAATGTTCTAAAAGATATTTTGATACTGACGAGTAATATGGGTAATTTCGGCAGAATAAAATTTCGGGCTGAACTTCTTCTAAAATTTGGACTAAAGTACAGTCCTTACAGAAAGCAAGTGTAAGCGGTACTTTCAATTCCGGTTTGTCAAGCATTTCCTTTGTAAGAAGTGCGTCTGAAAGAGCAGTATCACCGAAATAAATTATTTTTTCAAGATTTTTGCTTCCGCAGCTTCTGCATTCGGTTGTAATTCTATACATTAATTCCTCGCTTTCTAATTTTTCCATCTTAAATCATTAGTAATGTTATTATTCGAAATCAGGTGTTTAATATGAGCAATTCTTTGATATTTTATACCTTCAAATTCTTCCAGAGTAAGACCAATTGATTTGTAAGTTTCGTAAAGCTCTTTTGCTCCTTTTCTTACATTCCATTCGGGTTTAAAATTGGGGAGTGTATTAATTATTTTTGAGGCGTCTACTCTGTAATTTCTTAAATCAGGGCTTGCATCCGAAGCATATTCAATTTTACAGTTTGGAACAGTTTCGGCAACAATATCAGCTATTTCGCGGATACGGTAATTGTCTTCATTCCTTGCAACATTAAAAGCTTCGTTATGAATTTTTTCAAGCGGGGCACTCATTACTGCAATAAAAGCCCTCGATATATCGGCAATGTGAACAATCGGTCTCCACGGAGTTCCGTCGCTTTTAATAAACACTTTTCCTGTAGTAAAAGCCCATGCTATTAAATTATTGAGAACGAGATCAAATCTTAATCTTGGAGAAACTCCGTATGCTGTAGCATTTCTTAAAAAGGTTGGACTGAAATTATCATCAGCCAGTTGAGATACATCTTTTTCAACAAAAACTTTCGATTCTCCATACGGAGTAACAGGGTTAAATGGGGAAGTTTCGGTGAGCATATTATCGCCGCCGGCTCCGTAATTGCTGCATGACGAAGAGAAAATAAATCTTTTTACGCCCGCTTTTTTGCAGAGTTCTGCAAGACGTACAGAAGCTTTATGATTTATTTCGTAAGTAAGCTGAGGGTTTAAATTTCCGAGAGGATCGTTTGAAAGTCCTGCCAGATGCATAACCGCATCAAATCCTTTTACGTCTTCTAATTCAGCTTCTCTTATGTCTTTAATTATTTCTGGAATTTCAGCAATGCCATTCCCGAAAGTGCAATTCCTGAATAAATCGCTATCGTATCCCGTTACTTGATGACCTTCTTTTAAAAGCATTGGAACTAATATTGTCCCTATGTAACCTTTATGACCTGTGACTAAAACTTTCATTTAATCCTCCCAAAGTTTCCACGGCGCATTGCCGTTTTTCCAAAAATTTTCTAAAATATATTTTTCTCTTAAAGTATCCATACACTGCCAGAAAGAATTGTGCTGATATGCTACTAATTGTCCTTCGCGGGCAAGAGTTTCCATAGGCTCTTTTTCCCACTGGGTGTTGTCTCCTTCAATGTAATCAAAAATTTCAGGCTGAAGTACAAAAAAAGCTCCGTTAATCCATCCTTCGGCTGTTTGCGGTTTTTCCGAAAATTCGCGTACAAAACCTTTCTCTTTAATTTCAAGATGACCGTACCTTGCCGGAGGACGAACAGCAGTTAAAGTGGCAAGTCTGCCATGCGATTTATGAAATTTTAGAAGATCGCGTAAATTTACATCCGAAACTCCATCGCCCCAGGTTAACATAAATGGTTCATTTCCAATAAAAGGTTTAAGCCTTTTAATTCTTCCGCCTGTAAGCGTGTTAAGTCCGGTTTCAATTAGTTCGATTTTCCAGTTTGGTTTTACAGACTCGTCATTTTTAACAGTGCCCTTTGCTAAATCGATTTCGAGATTTCCTTGCAGAGAAAGATAATCGACCATATACTTTTTGATATATTCGCCCTTATAACCCAGCGCAATTACAAAATCTTTAAATCCGTAATGCTCGTAGTGTTTCATAATGTGCCACAAAATCGGTTTACCGCCGATTTCAACCATGGGCTTTGGTTTTATTTCGGTCTCTTCAGCCAAACGTGTACCATGTCCGCCTGCTAATATTGCTACTTTCATTATATAACCCCTTTCGCAATTATTTATCTGAACAATTATTTTTTTAATAGATAAAACAAATGTAAAAATTCCCGGACAATATCGGCAATAAAACTTTTCGACCAATAAATACTCCAGTGAAAAGTATGCATTAAACAAAATATTTTTTTTGGAAAATTTATATCAGTACGGAAAATGCTTGAAATGAATTCGCCAAGCCATCTCCATCTGGGCAACTGTATTTTGCCTTTGTTTGAAGGAGAAAACCATTCGGCGCGTTCGCGGTTTCCAGGATTCTTTTTGGAAGACATTTCGGGATGCCGCCTGCGCAGAAATAAATATTCTTCCACTTCGATAAATTTTCCTCTTAGCGCAAGTTCTCCCAGTAAATTCATATCCGAAGTAGGGTATGAACCAATAAGCTTAGTTTTTTCAAGAACATCCCTGCGAATCAAACCGAAGACAGGATCGCAAAAAACAGTGTTATATCTGAATTTGTAAAGAAACTTTTTGTACCTTTCTACAGGATCGCTGCTTTCAAGATTCAAATTATCCGAAATGTATTCTTCTTTTATTCCTTTTTCGTTTATAATAATGCGTTTAGGATAACTGATTGCGCATTTGTTATCCTTTTCTAAAGGAATGATAAGTTTTTCGAGATAGTTTTTTTCGTAAAGATCATCGTGAGCTGCCCATTTAAAATATTTTCCTTTCGATTGATTAAAAACCTTGTTGTAGTTATAAGCTGCGCCTTTATTCTGCTCGTTACGGGTAAGTATAATTCTATTGTCTTTTTCAGCATATTTTATGCAAATCTCGTAAGTAGAATCTGTTGAAGCATTATCTGAAATAATTAACTCATAATCCGAAAAAGTTTGTTCTGAAATGGAAATCAACGTTTCTTCCAGAAAATTACTTCCGTTAAATACAGGTAAACCAAGACTGACCAGTGGTGCTGATTTCATAAATATATAAGTTTCTGATAGGTAATTAAAAGTTTATAAATCAAAAATATACATTATCTGTAATTTTAACAAACAAGAATTTGATTTTGTGATTTAAAACAAATAATTATTTAGTTATCATAAATAAGTGGCATTTTATTTTAATAAATGTTACCAGAAAAAGATAAATATTAATCTGAAAAGAAAATTCGGAAGTAAGTATTTTTATATAATTTTCTTACTCTTATATCTTAATCTTACTCTGCTTTTAGTTATATTTCGCATTATCAAATTGGAGAAAAATGATAATCAATATTTTATTTGTTGGTGATATAGTAGGGCAGCCTGGTATTGAAATGGTGAAAACGTGGCTTCCGCTGCTTCAAAAAAAGTATAATTCCGATATAACTATTGTAAACGGTGAAAATGCCTCGGACGGGAAAGGATGCAGAAAGGAAGAAGGAGAAGTTTTATTAGGTTTAGGCGCCGATGTAATTACCGGAGGCAATCATACTTGGGAAACCTTTCAATCGCAGGCTTATCTTAAGGAAGAGCCGCGTTCGCTTCGCCCACATAATTATCCACAGGGGACTTACGGAAGCGGCTTGTATATTGCGGAAACAAAGAAAGGGAAAGTTGCGGTTTTAAATCTTCAAGGACGCTCATATATGCAGCCAATCGACTGTCCTTTTCGGTCAGCTGACTGGGCAGTAAAAAAAATCAATTCCGAAACGAAAGTGATATTTATAGATTTTCACGCAGAAGCTACTGCCGAAAAACTCGCGCTTGTTAATTATCTCGATGGAAAAGTCAGCGTTATTGTGGGAACCCATACTCACATTCAAACTTCGGATGAAAGAATTTTTCCTAAAGGAACTGCTTATATAACAGATGTTGGGATGACAGGACCTTACGATTCCGTAATAGGGATGAAAACAGATGCGGCAATAAACAGATTTTTGTATCAAACACCTCAAAAATATCAGACAGCTACCGGGCAGGTTCATCTGTGCGGAGTTTTTGTAAAAGTTGATTCCGAAACCGGGAAAGCGCTTGAAATAGAAAGAATTCTTTTGCCCGAATTTGAAAGGAAGAAAAGCTGATGATAAATTTCCCTTTGCCGCGGTTGGATAAAGATGAGGTTTTAAGAAATTTCCTTCTTAAATATTGCAGAATAAAACCCGGCGGAATTTGGGTTGACGAAAAAGGCAAACACAAAGTAGGATGTTTTAATTGCGGCGACGAAAAATTAGTAAACCGCTTAATGGATGGTGCAAAAGCAAATCTTGCCGTTCACGATCCTCCATATAATATGGTTGCATTCGAATTCAAAAATTCCGGTGAGTTTGTAAAATGGTGTGCCGGATGGGTAGAATTATCTTATAAAATTCTTGAAAAAGATGCTTCGTTCTATGTTTGGCTCGGTGCAGATCAGAAGAAAAATTACGAGCCGTTCGCCGAATTCATAATTATGATGAAGGAATCAGGGTTTACTTCAAAAAGCTTTATTACAATGAGGAACCAGAGAGGTTACGGCACGCAAAAAAACTGGATGTCGGTTCGCCAAGAGCTGTTATATTACGTAAAAGGTAATCCGGTTTTTAATGTTGCTGGAGTTTACACTGATATTCCAAAAGTTGTAAAAGGTTACTATAAAATTGTAGGCGGAGAGAAAACTGAGAATCTTGAGCGAAGCAAATCGGATAAAATACGTGCCGGAAATGTTTGGATTGATATCCAGCAGGTTTTTCATCTTATGGAAGAAAATGTAAACGGCTGCTACGCGCAAAAACCGTTAAAGGCAATTGATAGAATAGTAAAGACTTCGAGCAGCGAGAATGATCTTATAATCGATTTCTTTTCGCACGCCGGAACAACATTGCTTGCCTCGGAAAAAAATAAAAGAATTTGCTACACGGTTGATATAGACCCGATTTATTGTGAAATTTCGATACGCCGTTTGGAAAATTTCCGTAAAACAGGAAAAACCGGCTGGCAGAATTCAAATCCTTTCGCGGATGAAATATTAAATGACAAAGAAATTTCGGCGTATTTACAAAATGAATATAAATTAATGGATAAATTATAAATGATACTGCTTGACGGAACAAAATTAGCCGAGGAAATTAAAACAGAACTTGGCGAAAAAATTAAGAAATTAACGGATGAAGGCAAAAAGGTCCCGGGACTTGTAACAATACTTGTGGGCGAAAATCCTGCCTCACAATCCTATGTTAACAGCAAAGGAAAAGCCTGCCAAAAATTAGGGATGCTTTCCAAAACGGAAAGATTGCCCGAAACAATTTCGCAAGAAGAGTTGATTTCAATCATTTATAAATACAACAATGATCCCGCTTTCCACGGAATACTCGTCCAGCTTCCGTTGCCTAAGCACATTAACGAGGATGTAATTGTTGAATCGATTATTCCGGCTAAAGATGTTGATGGTTTTAATCCGGTGAATGTCGGGAATTTATCTATTGGAAAAGATACTTTTTATCCCTGCACGCCTTACGGAATCGTGGAAATGTTGAAGCGTTATAAAATTGAAACATCCGGGAAACACGCTGTTGTTGTAGGAAGAAGTAATATTGTTGGCAAACCGATTGCGAATATGCTTGTTCAGAAGAAAGAAGGCGCAAACTGTGTAGTAACAATTTGCCATTCAGCCGCAAAAGATTTGAAGAAATTTACGCTTCAGGCTGATATTTTAATTGCAGCAATTGGCAGAGCAAATTATATAACCGCCGATATGGTTCGTGAAGGCGCTGTTGTTATTGATGTAGGGATTAATCGGGTAGAAGATAAAACTACAGAAAAAGGCTACAAAATTGTCGGTGATGTCGATTTTGAAAATGTCGCTCCGAAAACTTCTTACATTACTCCCGTACCCGGCGGAGTTGGCAAAATGACAATTGCGATGCTTTTAGTAAATACTTACGAAGCCTATTTGAAGATTGAGAGATAAATGAATAAACAAGAAATTAACAACCAAATAAATAATATTCTGAAAGAAGAATTCTTTTCTGAATTGGAATATGTTTTTGAATCAAATTTTAATTATTCATTTTCTGAAATAAATGATAAAACAATTGCCCGGATGATTGATCATACTTTGTTAAAAACGGATGCGACAATCAGTGAAATAAAAATTTTGTGCGAAGAAGCTTTGCAGTATAATTTCGCATCTGTTTGCATAAATCCTTCGTATGTAAAAGTTTGCAGTGAAATACTGAAAGGGAGCCAGGTTAAGGTTTGCACGGTTATCGGTTTTCCGCTTGGCGCAACAACTACCGAAGCAAAATGCTTTGAAGCAGAACAGGCAATTGCAAACGGAGCGCATGAAGTTGATATGGTTTTAAACGTAGGAATGCTTAAAAACGGCGATTACAATTATGTTTTTAACGATATAAATCAGGTAGCGCTCGCGGCAAAAAAGAATAACTCGATTTGCAAAGTTATTCTTGAAACAGCACTACAGACCGACGAAGAAAAAATTAAAGCCTGCATTATTTCAAAAACAGCAAAAGCCGATTTCGTGAAAACATCCACAGGATTCAGCAAAGGCGGCGCGACTGCCGAAGATATTGCTTTAATGCGTTATGTTGTGGGCAGTTCCATCGGTGTAAAAGCATCGGGAGGAATAAGAACCCGCGAGGACGCTGAAAATATGATAAAGAGCGGAGCAAACCGGATTGGAGCAAGCGCCGGAATTAAAATTGTTAATGGCGAAAAACCAGAAAGCGGCGGTTATTAGTGGTTTTAACTATGATTGTTAAACATTCCGACGACGGCTTCACTGCGGAAGTGCCATCCGTAAAAGGCTGCGAAAGCTGGGCGCATAGTAAAGACGATGCAATTAATAATGTTCTGGAGCTTGTTAGTTTTTATCTGAAACTATCGGATAAAATTAAAATTGACGTTGAAATATCAAATAAGAAAAAAGACAGCACAATTTATAAATTACTCATCGCGCGGAAAGTTTGAGAAAAGTAAAAACTGAAAAAAGATTTGCGAAAATTTTAGAAGCCGCTGATAAACGTCAGCCTTCGCTGCATGTTGTTATCGAAAATATTCACGATAAACATAATGTAAGCGCAATTTTCCGTTCCTGCGATGCAGTAGGGGTTCCAAAAATATCGCTTCTTTACACCAAAGAAAAATACCCGAAAAGGATTTCCAAATGGTCATCTGCCTCGGCATCAAAATGGGTGGAAAAGCAAAGCTATAATGAAGCGGAAAGTTGTATTAACGAGCTAAAAGAACAAGGTTTTACAGTCTACGCAGGGTCTCTTTCGGAAGAATCGGTTAATGTTTTCGATTTGGATTTTACCGGAAAAACAGCGTTGGTTTTTGGCAATGAACACCGGGGGATTTCTGAGGAAATTGCCGCGCTCGCGGATAAAACATTTTACATTCCGATGATGGGAATGGTGCAGAGTTTGAATGTTGCAGTCGCGGCTGCGGTTACTTTATACGAAGCACAGCGGCAGAGAATTAAAAAAGGTATGTACGAAAAAAGCGAATATACCGAAGAAGAGAAAAATCTTTTAATTGACAAATGGTGTAACAAATGAGACAGGAATTTTCGAGGATTAGTAAAATAAATGGCGAACTGAATCTGCCGGGTGATAAATCGGTTTCTCACAGATCGGTAATGTTTTCGGCACTGGCAAAAGGGAAATCAACAGTTTATAATTGTCTTCAATCCGAAGATTTGCATGCGACAATTAATGCTTTCAGGTTAATGGGATGTAATATTAAAGAAGAAGGCAGCACAATATTTATTGAAGGCAGGGGATTCAAAGGATTGCAGAAACCTGAGAAAGAACTTGATTTTATGAACTCCGGAACAACTACAAGATTAATGAGCGGAATACTTTCGGCACAGGATTTTGAGTCAACAATTATCGGCGATGCATCTTTATCAAAACGCCCGATGAAAAGAGTGATTGACCCTTTGACGCAAATGGGTGCAATTATTAAATCAACCGGAGAAGGATTTTTGCCGATGACAATTTATCCGTCCGCAAATCTTCATCCGGTTGAATACAGACTTCCTGTAGCAAGCGCGCAAGTAAAAAGTGCGGTACTTCTTGCCGGAATTCATTTGGATGAGAAAACCACGATAATTGAAGATATCCCGACAAGAAATCATACTGAAAACCTGCTTGGACTGGATGTTAAAGTTGAAGGAACCAGCCGGATAATTACTTCTTTAAAGGCAAATTACCCTCAGGCAGGCATTTATAATGTTCCATCAGATATTTCGAGCGCGGCGTTTTTTATTATTCTCGCTTTGCTTACCCCGAATTCCGAACTGAAGTTAAATAGTATTTTACTTAATGAAACACGCACTGGGATTTTACAGGTTTTAAGAATGATGGGCGCGGAAATTATTGAAGAAAATGTACAAATCCGTTCGGGAGAAAAAACCGGCGATTTGATAATAAAGAGCAGCAAGTTAAAAAATGTAGAAATTCCAGCCGAACTTATTCCGAATATAATTGATGAAATACCAATTCTTTCTGTTGCCGGAATTTTTGCGGAAGGCGATTTTGAAGTCCGCGGAGCAGAAGAATTGCGGCACAAAGAAAGCGACAGGATTAAAACTGTCTGTGATAATTTTAACAAAGTTGGAATTGCTGTAGATGAATATTCAGATGGCTTTAAGTTATCAGGAAATGCGAAAGGGAAATCTGCTTTATTTGAAAGCTTCACTGACCACAGAATTGCAATGGCATTTTCAGTATTTTCTTTGCTTAACAAAGATGGGGGCATAGTAGAAGGTTTTGAAGCCTGCGCTGTTTCTAACCCTGATTTCTTGGAGCAAGTAAAACAAATAGTAATTTAATTTTTAGAATAATATTACGGAAAATGACAGATAAAAGAGCAAAAAAATATAATAAAATAAAACTTTGGTTCAGCATAGGCGAGGGGATAGCAAGTTTTATTATGATCTTTTTATTTGTTATTTCAGGATTAAGTCTTCAGCTTGAAAAGTTTTTATACAGCTTTTTACAAAATGAATATCTCGTTTTTATTGCTTTTGTAATTGTTGCCGGAATTACTGCCTCTGGTTTGTTTTTCCCAATAAATTATTATACCGGTTTTGTTTTGGAGCATAAATATAACTTGTCGAATCAGACTTTTATAAAATGGCTTCGCGAGGATTTAAAAGAAGTTTTAGTAGGTGGAGTAATTGGTGTTCCGCTTCTGCTTTTATTTTATTTCGTACTGATTAAATTCGAAGCTTTGTGGTGGCTTCCGTTTGCAATTATTTTATTCCTGTTTTCGGTGGTGCTTGCACAGATTCTTCCCGTATTAATACTTCCATTATTTTATAAAATTACTCCGGTTGAAAACGAGGACTTGAAGGAACGGATATTAAAATTATCTGCCGATGCCGGACTTAAAGTTGAAAATGTTTTCCGTTTTGATATGAGTAAAAATACAAAAAAAGCAAATGCTGCTTTTACAGGTCTGGGAAAAACAAAAAGAATTCTGCTGGGCGACACTCTGCTGGATAATTATGATAATGATGAAATTGAAACTGTAATTGCTCACGAATTAGGTCATTATAAACGCAAACACATAATAAAAAACATTCTTATCGGAACAGCATCAAGCTTTTTAACTCTTTTTATAATTGCATATTTATACGGAATATCGATAAACTGGTTCAGGTTTAATACTATTACGCAAATTGCCGCAATCCCGCTTATTTCTTTATGGGCAATGCTTATAGGAATAATCCAAACGCCGCTTTCAAATATGCTTTCGCGTAAATTTGAATACGAAGCAGATGAATATGCTGTAAAAACTACGAACAAAAAGAATTCGTTTATAAGCACTCTTGAAAAACTTAACGAACAAAATCTAGGTGACAAAGAGCCACATCCTTTCACAGAATGGTTTTTTTACAGCCATCCTTCAATAAAAAAGAGGATTGCAGCAATTGAGAAAACTGCAGCGAAACCCATTTCTTAATCATTAATCTTAATCTTGCTCTCTTAAAATATTCTTCTTTAATTTTGATGGAATGATACTTAACTTTAAACAATTAAAAATTCAAAATTTAGAATTAAAAATTATCGGTAATATATGAGCGTTACAATAAAAGATGTTGAACACATAGCAAAGTTAGCAAGGCTTGATATAAAAGAAAACGAATTGGAAAATTATACAAAGCATCTTAACAGCATTCTGGATTATATGGAAAAACTGAACGAGCTTGATACAAGAGGGGTAGAACCGCTTTTCAATCCGATAGAAAATACGAATTTTTTCCGCGAAGATATTCCAGTCCGGTCAATTCCACGTGAAGAAGCCCTGAAAAACGCTCCTGCCCGGACAGATGAACATTTTAAAGTTCCAAAAGTAATCAGTCAGGATTAATAATGATACTCGGTGTAATTCCGGCGCGTTTTGCTTCAACGCGATTAATGGGCAAACCGCTTGCAGAGATAGGCGGCAAACCGATGATTCAGCATACATACGAGAGCGCGAAAAAATCGAAATTGCTGCACGATGTTATTATTGCCGTTGATGACGAAAGGGTTTACGAGGTTGTACGAAATTTTGGCGGAAAAGCAATAATGACCCCTAAAGATATAGCCACCGGTTCCGACCGGCTTGCTTATGTTGCCGAAAGTATGACGAAAGCCGAAGTGATTGTAAATATTCAGGGAGACGAGCCTTTTATTAAAGGCGAGATGATCGATCAGGCAATTGAACCGCTTTTTTTTGATACTAGTATTAATGTTTCTACCTTGGCAAAAAGAATTAACACTGTAGAAGAATTAAAATCACCGGATATTCCGAAAGTGGTTTTCGATTATAATAATTTTGCCATGTATTTTTCACGTTCCCCAATTCCTTTTGTCCGCGATGCAAAAACACAGCTCGAAAAAATCAGTCTGGCTGATATTTACAAACATATCGGACTTTATGTATATCGTCGTAATGCGCTTCTCGATTTTACAAAGCTCGAACAGACTGATCTTGAAAAAATTGAAAAGCTTGAACAATTAAGAATGCTTGAAAACGGCTTTAAAATTAAAATAGTAATAACCGAACACGAAAGTCTTTCGGTTGATACTCCTGCCGATTTGGAATTAGTAAGAAAATATTACGAAAGAATAATTCTCAAAAAATATCAATAAACTTTATGGCGAAAGCCTCGATGTTTTCCATTCATTTGATTCCAAACTGTATTTAATCCTATCGTGTAACCTGCTTTCGCGTCCCTGCCAAAATTCAAATTCAGATGGAATCAATCTGTAACCGCCCCAAAAATCAGGTCTCGGAATATCAGAATTTCTGAATTTACTGTAACCTGAGTTCGATATAAAAAAAACAAATAAGGAATTAATTAAGAAATAAGAATGTTTAGCTCGTAGAGCATTTTATTAAAAACTCTATGAAAAACATAACAAAAATCTACTGCGAAATCGATGAT
>JAAYAN010000285.1 GCA_012719345.1 Ignavibacteria bacterium
GCCATTGCCGGGGAATTATTAGAAAAAATTGTAAAGATGATTTCTACCAATGAACCACCCTATACGCTTGATGCCCCTGCGGGACTACTTGCGAATTTGACGGAAAAAGAAAACCGGATGGTTTTACACCTTACTAATTGGACCGGGAATAAATTTGAGAAACCCTGGATAAATGAGTACTACCTTGCTCCAGTTGAGGATGTTCGGGTAATCATTCGCATCCCGGAGCATAAAAGAATAAAGAATGTCTCCTTGCTCGTCGAATCCAATTATAAAAAAAGGATAACAGGCAGTAACCTTGAAGTTATATTACCAAGCGTAGAAGCCTATCAGGCAGTAGTGGTTGAGATGGAATAAACAAAGTTGGTCTTTCAAAAAGGATGTTTCGTTAAATACTCCAAACAAACCACCCTTCCTTCCAGGGTCGTTACCAGCAACCGGTTTCCACGAATGGGCAGGATATGGTTCACCAACGCTTCTCCCACCATGTATTTCCAAGCCACCCGGTTTTCTTTCCGGTCGATGGCATAAACGATTCCACTGGTGGTGGGGATATATACCAGATCCCCCTTTTGGGTGATAGCCGACGGAGCAATTTCATAACCCAGTCCGGCCTTACACTCCCAAACTACCTTTTGAGTGTCACTCCGGGCATCGAAAGCCATCACGTTCCCTTCGGTCATGTTTTTGATGTAAACCTCCTTTTTATTCCCGGAAATGCCGATCGACTCCCTGCACGTCCATTTCCCCGAATCCCAGATTTCCCTTCCGGTTTTCGCATCCAATGCAGTCATCCTTCGGTCGGGGGCCACGATAAAAACCTTCCCCCTTGCCGCCACCGGCCAGACAGCCGCTGGGGAGAACATCCGGTTGCCATATTTCACCCGCTTCCAGAGCAACCTGCCCCTCTTCTGATCCAGGGCATAAAAGGTGTTGCCCCACGAACCGAAATAAACTCCTCCCCTGTAAAGCAACGGCCTGGTTTCCACGAAATTGGAGATGCTATCGTACTGCCAGAGCAGTTTTCCATCGGACAGTCGGTTCGCCCTGAATTTTCCTTCCGAAGAACCGGTGAACACCCTCTTCCCTCGAATGACCGGCGATGCTACAATGGGTTTTCCGGTGACATAGCTCCACAGCAGACGACCCTCACGCAGGTCGAGTCCGTAAATGTTCCCGTCGGTCGACGGACAAACCACCCGGCAGCCCCGGATAGCAGGTGTAGAAAAAAGCTTTCCACCGGTTTTGTAGGACCACACCACCCTGCCGTCCCTGACATCGCGTGCCACAATGTGGCCGTCGGTCCGGGTATACACACAAAGATTCCCCCTGACAGCAATTCCGGCGCCGATGTCGCTCTCATCGGCAAACTCCCATACCTTACTGACAGAGGCTGAAGAGATGGAGCGAGGGGTTGTCCCGATGGGGGGAGTGAAAGGGCGTGTGCCCTTGTTCAGGGGAATTTTGGACCAGACGGGAAGGGTTTCCCGGCCGGTGATCCTTTCTGCAAAGAAAAGGGTGTCCTCTTTGCACGTGACAATATTATACCCTCCCCGCTCCTTTCCGGCCCGCAGACTTGAACGGCCCATCACGCCGGGGAGACCTCCGAAATCATAAACCTTGTTGTTGTGGCCGTGGCCCATCAGCGAAACAACCACGTTCCGGATGCCAAGCAACTGGAGGACTTTCCCGCTGTTCGACATCGACTCGTCGAGCGGATAGTGGTTGATAAAAACCACAGGCTGAAGCGTGTCCTCCATTTCCCTGA
>JAAYAN010000202.1 GCA_012719345.1 Ignavibacteria bacterium
AAACAGAATAAAAAGAGTTTGTTAATTTATAGCAGTATTTGTAATAATTAAATTGCCTGATTAATAACTAAGCTGGCAGTTTTCAAGTTTTGATGTCTATACTTTATCCCAAATCCGCCATTAGAAAACAAAATAATGGCGGATCCGTAAAAAGCTGGATAAATCGACTAATAAAATCTACACATTCCTGAAAAACATCCCGATAAATCGGGATAAGGCGGGATTACCAAAATAGTCAATAATAAAAACTCAACCATAATATTGTTTGTTCTAATAACTATTTTGGGTTCATTTTTTTTCGTTCTATCAGAAGTTTTCACTTGATAGTTTAAGCTGAAGGTATCGCGAGTAAATTAAAACCGGCAAGGAGAAAGTCCTGCCGGTACAGAGTCAGTTTAAGTGAACCCTTTTTATTCACAAAGGCATTCAAAGTTCATTTATCTTCTTAAACGCAAATGACGGAGCTACTCTTGAAAGCAGATATATTATTTTGGTTCCGGCAACCTTAATTTCCATTTTATCTTTAATTAAACCGGCAATCATTTCCTGTACTGCTTTTGATGCTGAAATAGCAATTCTAGGAGGATTGCCATCGTGAAATAGTGTATTAACAGCGGGCATTAATACTTCGGTAATTTTTATATTGGCACTCTTAAGTTGTAATCTTAAAGTTTGGATAAATGAATGTAATGCCGCTTTTGTTGAACAGTAAACCGGATAAACTGCTTTTGGGGCATAAACAAGTCCGGTTGTGATATAAATAATACTTGCATTCTCTTTTTTTTCAAAGAACGGCAGAAATAATTTTGTCAGTCTGAGTGGACCAAAATAGTTTGTCTGCATTTCAAGTTCGGCTTTGGAAATGATTTGTTCATCACTTTGGAAATTAGTTTTGTGAACAATTGCAGCATTGTTTATTAAAATATTGCACTCGGAAAATGAATTATTTATCCAATTGAACAACTTTTCACACTCGGATTTATCCGAAATATCACATTTAAAAATATGCAGCGAAGGAATCATTCTTTTTGCGGCTTCAAGCTTTTCAATAGAGCGGCTGCAAATTATTACTTTATTGTTCAGGTTTACCAGTTGTCTGGCAATTTCAAAACCTATTCCGGTACTTCCTCCGGTGATTAATACAGTGTTTCCGATTAATTTCATAATACTTTTCTCCTTAAAAATTAGTTTAGAACAAAAGTATCAGATTAAATATTGATTGTCATTAACCTGTGTTAACAAGTCCCATTTTTTTTCGTATTCTGCTCAACGCAACTTGTGTTATTCCCAAATATGATGCGATGTATCGCTGTTTAACTCTGTGTTCAATGTTCGGGAATGTGTGCAAAAATATCCGGTATCTTTCTTCCGCATCAAGAATCAAGAATTCTCTCTCCCGGCTTTCTTTAATGCAATAACCTCTTTCTAAAAAGGAAATAAGAAATGAATTCCAGCAGATATGTTTGTTCAACAATTGTTTCCAGTTATCGAAATTTATCACAGCCAGAACTGAATCTTCCAACGCTTCAATATTAAAATAAGATTCCCTTTTTTGAATCATCGCGCTGTACGAGCTTATCGGCGCTCCTTCGGGAAAGAATCCTTTTGTAAAATCATTGCCTTTTTTGTCGATATAGTAATATCGGTATAACCCTTTCAGGTTAAATGCCAAACAATAAGGAATTTCGCCCTCATTTATAAAATGCTGACCTTTCCCGATATTTTTAATTGAGCATATTTTTAATATCTCATTCTCTTGGTCAAGCGGTAAATCAATTACTGATTTTATTAACTCAATAAATTTTTGTTTCATTAATACTCATTGCAATCAAAATGTTGTTTGAAGTCCATCAATTAGTGTCCTATTTGTTTTGATGCCGGAATATTAATTATACCTGCTCCATCAACCAACCAGTTTTTTTCTTCGCAGACAAGTTTTACCATTACTAAAAAGTTTTGCCAATCCTTTCCTTGTAAAATAATAAAACCATCCTTATCAATATTCTTAATCACAAAACTATCAGGATAATCCTGAGCATTAAAAACAGGGTCGAATCCTAATCCCATTTCCGGATCTGCTTTAATAGCAGAATCTAAAAGATTTTTATAAATAGATTTAAAATTTGCAGTTAATAGTCGGTTTCCTTCAATCCAATCCATAGAATTTCCTTTTGAAGACAAAACCGCATATTCATTTGTAAATTTCAAAGCAATATTGGGATCAGGAGTTAAATGAGGGACTTTTGGATCTGGTTGAACCGGTGATTTTTCATTTGTCCGTGTATTACAGGAAAAACCTATGGTGACAACTATCAGTAAATATATTAGCCTCATTTCATTCTCGTTGGCTTAAGTTCTATTTGGCTTTATTATAATCAATAATCGTATTCAGCTTTTCAATCATTTCATCCAAATATGATTCTATAATACTCCAAACAATCTCATTATCAATTCCAAAATAATCATGGACAATCCTATTACGAAACCCTCGTATTCTTTTCCATTCAATCCCAGGATTACTGTCCCTGTATTCAGGGTTAATTCGATTTGCTGCTTCTCCAATTATTTCAAAATTCCGGACAACTGCATCAATAGTTTTATCATCCGATAAAAATGAATTATAATCAAGGTCTTTTGTATATCACTTAATTTTCAGAGCAGATTGCAGCATATCATCTAACAGCAATAAAGTATCACGCTTAGACATATATCAAATCAGAATCTATTGACTTTAAATATTTCTCTTTAACACCTTTCTTTGAAACCAAATCTACCTTGAACCCAACAATATCCTCTAATTCTTCGGCCAAATCAATAAATCTCACTCCAATTTTATCAGAAAACTCTACCAGAATGTCCAAATCACTTAAATCATTTTGTTCAATGCGGGAATAAGAACCAAATATCGCCATAGATTTTATATGATATTCCTTAAATAATCTGCCTTTATGAATGCTCAATGTATTTTTTATTTCTTGTAAAGTTTTCATAATCCAAAAATAACATTTTTTATTAAATCAATATAATCAATGCCGAAATTTTGAGACTTTTTCCGAAAGAATTTCAATTATACTTTTGCAGAAGTACAACTAAAAAACTTACATTCCTAAACCTGCAGTGTTGCTTCAAAAACAGGTACAGCGGTGCCGCTTACTTTAATTCCTTCAATATTTTCGGGGACGATATTTTACCATTCAGATTTTTTCCCTAAACTTTTTATTTGCCAGTAAAGGTTATTAAAGGATTTGAAAAGTAGCTTCCCTTTTTCCAAAAACGAAGCAGGAAGTCAATATCAACCAAATACAGCTCCCCTTCTTTTTTATTAAAAAAGGGCAGTTCCGCTTTGCAATTATCAATACAAAACATTACCAGCTCTTTTGAAAAATCAGCAGCCATTAATAATCTCATTGTATGTTCTTCGCTTTCCTCTTTATTATAGAAAGGATTATTAGGAAGGGGAAATGCGCTGTTTACGTCCAATGCAATTTCCACACCTTTGTTTGGATTAAAAAAAACTAGCCCGCTTGCAGAAACAACCGCGAAATTCTGTTGTTTTTTTTCGCCTCCAAAGAATCCATCAACTTTAGCTCTTTGCTGTGCTTCATCTCTCTCTTTCTTTGGCAAATTAAGAGATGCATTATAATGCTCAGTAGTGTTTTTAAAAAATTCATTAATCTTTTCAGATTCAACAAAAGCAATTTGATGCCCATTATTAAAATCTTTAAATGAATCAAATTGTTTTTTTATAATATCGGCAACATTTTGTTCCTGATGATCCAAGAAATTCACAGACATCCGGCTTTCTATTGAGTTCTTTTCATCTAAAACTAAATCGACATCAAATTCTAATTGAGAATATACTCCTGAAAACCACCATTCTTTCCGCCACTGTACAATACCCATAAATAAAATAGTATCTATTTCCTTTAATGTGTATGAGTAATCGAAAGACTTTTTTGTTAAATTGAATTTCCTGCCGGACGCAATATGTTCAATAAAAACTTCATTATCATTTTGCCCTTTGTAAAGAAAATATCCCTGTATCTTTTGCGAAATATTTTTAAAGTCATTATGCAAAGGATGATTTTCCCCTAATATTTCAGATGCCCATTCTTTACCGGTTAAACACAATAAACTTGTATGTGCTTTATGTAATGAATTGTCCCTATTATCATTAAGAAAAGATGTAAGATTTTCATTATGCATATTTCTTTCAACAATTTCCAGTTCTGTATTTAAAAGGTCTTTGCCTGTGTCGGGATAGAACAAATAAGTCTTAAATAAAATTGTATCAATTAGATTCCGGGCTATATAATAGTCTGTTTCTTTCTCATCTATGAAATAGAACATTTGTAAAATTGTGTTTTCAGGGGCATTGTCCCATGCGGTATCAAAAATATTGTAAATCTTTTCTGCTATTTCATAAATGAAATTGTTGAATGGCACAACAAATTTTTCCTGCTGAATGGTGTTAATAAAATACCAAACTAAAAAACAAACATCCTGATAGTTAATTTCGTCTTCGTAATATTCTTCAGTATTATAGAAAGGCAGTGGCTTTTTGTAAAGCTCTTTATGATGCTTTACAAAAGTATTCCATACATTGGTTCCTGAAATAATATCCTCAAAGTAGGATGTGAGGAAACAAGACAATAAATCTATTTCTTCCTTATCTAAATAAGTTTTCAGCAATGAATATAGTTGGTTTGTAACAATGGATTGTTTTACTTCATTGCTTATTTTTAAGTAAAAACTATCTGTTGGCGCTTGCTTAGGGTATGGTTTAAGTTCTAACCACGTTTGGATATAAATCCTGTCTTTGTTTTTTTTCATAATCAATATCTGTTTTTTTTGAAATTTAATTTAGTAATTTTTCTTCGTTTCCTTCAATTACTCTTTTAGATATAAACTGTTTTTATAATTGTTTTAATTATTTTTTCATCTTCTGAATCCACAGAGAAGTGTTTGGCTATTTTTCCTTTAAGATGTGAAAAAGCACAATGTCTGACTTCTAATGTCTCCATTGAAAAAGTGTTACTTTCGTCATATATCGGGGAATTTGAATTAACTCTAAACCTGCAGAGTTGCTTCAAAAACAGGTACGGCTGTTCCGCTTACTTTAATTCCTTCAATATTTCCAGGGGTACCAATCAGTTCGACTTCAGCAATCCCCGGGCGACCCATAAAATGTCCCTGCTCAGCAATAAATTCATTCTTTTTCATCAGTTTGTAATGCCACAAATAAGCTCCCATTCCGCCGGTTGCTGAACCTGTAAAAGGATCTTCAAATACTTTTGGCGGAGCGCAGAAGTGCCGCGAATAAACGTCGCCTTCGCCTGTAAAACCTTCAAGCGCAAAAAGGTGAACGCTGAAAAAATCACCATTGTTTTTAAGTCTGTTAAACTCGCTCATATTTATTTCAATACGTTTTAAAGCTCCTTTATTGCTTAACGGTATCATCAATTGCGGCGTGCCGGTGCTTACTGACTGGATTGGATAATCATCAAGCAAATCCTGCGGTTTGAGCGAAAAAGTCTTGCAAATATCTTCCGGCTCGTATTTCATCAAAAATTTCGGCGCAAGCTGCGTCATTGTTATTAAAATCTTCCCGTTTTCGCGTTTTATTTCAATGGGGAAAATACCGGCTTTTAATTCGAGAGTAAGTTTGCGGAAGTTCTCGTTAAAAACAATATCTCCATTCTGAATAAGCGTAAATATTGTGGAGATTGTCGGGTGACCCGCCATTGGTATTTCTTCATGCGGAGTGAAATACCGCGCGCCGAAATCAGCTTTATCCGATTTAACCACGAACGCGGTTTCCGAAAGATTCATTTCGGTGGCAATTTTTTGCATTTCCTCTGAGGTGAGAGAATCTGCTTCCATCACAACGGCACAGGGATTCCCGCCAAAACGTGTTTCGGTAAATGCATCAACCTGATAAAGCTTGTAAGTTTTCATAATTTTCCTTTAAAAAATATAATAAGATATTCCGGCGGAAAGGAAATAATCATTTAAATTATAATTGGAGTCTAAAATGTTATTTGGATATACTGGCTGACGATTTCTTGCATCGCTCTCAATAGCTCCAGAATTGGAATTTTCAATTTCCTTTGTCAATAGGTTGATCCCAGATTCAGCGAATATATTTAAGTCAGAAAAAACTCCAACCTCAATTCCAAGTCTTATAATCCAACAATTAGTTGAAAAATCGTTTGTTGATTTAACTTCTATCACTTTAATTTGACTACCTATTAAATCTTGAGAATAAATATAGCTAATACTTTCTAATTCATTTTTATTATATCCATACCCAATTCCTAAATAAATATCTAAATTATTTAGAACAGGATATGTTGCTTTAATGCTTGGTGAAATTGTAAATCCACTGATAGAAAGGATAACACTTTCAACCATCGCTTTTTTTAGATTTTTCGAATAATAGTTAAGTTCAATTCCAACATATTCATTAAACTTAAATCCTAAACCAAACTGACCCATAAACGTGTGGTCAAAATCAAGATCATATTCCTTAGAAAACTGATTATTTGGAAAATCAAGAGAAACTGCAAGACTTTGTTTCCCAATTCCCTGCACACCGCCGCCCGCTTTAACATAAAATCTTTTTTCCTGCGCGGTTAATGTTGAAGCAATAATAAATAGAAAAATCAGAATTTTAGTTTTCATTTAAGTATTCCATTTGTTATAAAATGTATTTCACTTATCCTTTCAATTTTTGTTGCCTTTGATTTTTTGCATTTCCTCAGAAGTGAGAGAATCCGCTTCCATTACGACAGCGCAGGGATTCCCGCCAAAACGTGTTTCGGTAAATGCATCAACCTGATAAAGCTTGTAAGCTTTCATAAGTTAATAATTCCTTTCAGTTTTATATCTTTAGATGAAGAACCGACGATAATTTCGAACTCATCTTTATCGGCAGTCCATTTTTTTGTTTCAGGATTAAAATACTGGAACGACCTTTCGTTCAAATCAATTGTAACAGTTTTTGTCTCTCCCGGTTTTAATTCCGTTTTGGCAAATCCTTTAAGTTCCTTAACCGGTCTTGCAAATTTACAATTTTTTTGTCCGATATAAAGCTGAGCAGTTTCCGCACCTTTAATTTTTCCTGTATTTTTAATATCAAAAGAAACCGAATAATTCAGTCCGCTGTTCTTTTTAATCTTTAAATTACTGTATTCAAAAGTTGTATACGAAAGTCCGAAACCGAATGGAAATAACGGCTCGATATTATTTTTTTCGTAATAGCGGTAACCCGTAAAAATTCCTTCATCAAGTTTCACCTTCAAATCGGGATTCATATATCCGTTGAATGCCGGGGATTCCAGCTTCTCCTGAATATACGAAAAAGGAAGTTTAGCCGATGGATTTACTTCGCCGTAAAGAATTTGCGCGAGAGCCGTTCCGCCTTCCTGCCCGGGATAAAAAGCTGCTAATACACCTTTTGTCCGTTCAATCCAGTTTTTCATTAAAACTGGAACACCGCCGTAAACAACAACAATGGTATTCGGATTAACTTTCGAAACTTCCTGAACCAGTTTTTCTTGATTATAATCCATTTCGAAATTTTTAACATCTACACCTTCGCCTTCATTCCATTGTGTGTTGCCAACGCATAAAATTGCAACATCAGCATTTTTTGCTGCTGCAACAGCTTCTTCAATTGTGGGCATTTTTTCTTCATCAGCAGAAGGATTTGGATTAATCCATCCGAAGCGCATTACCGCGCCGCCGCCGCCTTCATAATATTCAATTTTTATGTCATATTCTTTTCCGGCAGTCATCGGTATCGTTACCGATTTCTGAATTTCGGCATGCTGACCGCTGTTATCAATTACAAGTTCGCCGTTTACCCAAAGCCACGAGCCGTCATCGCTGCTGCAAATAAATGTATGTTCGGCAGTAACTTCAGGAATAAATTTCCCGGTCCATCTTATTGAAAAGTTATCCGAACCGACTTTAGCATCAGGTCCGCCATTATCAAATTCAAAGTTAATTATTTTGTCAATTCTTGTAATTTCAGGTTTCCCTCCAAAGTTCTGATTTGCAAAATATTCTCCTTTCAATCCGCTGGTTTTACCGTCGGGAGTTTTTAAATATTCTTCAGGAACAGGAATTACCCTAACCGGATCGATCCGGGCTCCTTCGGCAGTAATTATTTCCACATCGTTATTAAGAATATTTTGCAAACCTTCGTACGGGTTTACGGTTTTCCACGGTTTAACCAGCGAGCTTCCGCCTCCGCCTGTTCTGGCTGAAAGCGAGTTTGGTCCGATAAGAGCAATAGTTTTAATTTTATCTTTATTCAAAGGAAGAATGTTGTTGTTTTTAAGAAGAACAATTCCTTTTTGCGCCATTTCAAGAGCAAGACTGGAATGAACATCATTTTCAATTAAAGATTGATTTTCGGCAGGCATATCATTGGTATCGAAATAGCCGGCTTTGAACCTTACACGCAAAAGCCTGCGGATTTTATCATCAATTACCTTCATACTTACCCGTCTGTTTTTTACAGCGGCTTTCAGCGAATCGCCAAACCATACTCCGTTTGGCATTTCTAAATCGAGACCGTTATTGGCCGCATTATCTGCGCTGTAAACAGAAGTCCAATCGGACATTACAATACCTTTAAAACCCCAATCGTCTTTAAGAATTTCATTAAGCAAATGCTGGTTCTCGCTGCAATGTTCGCCGTTAACTAAATTATAAGCCGACATTACAGCAAGCGCTCCTCCTTCTTTTACTGCATATTCAAAAGCGGGGAGATGAATTTCGCGCAATGTTCTTTCGTCTGTAATTATATCGTAATTATTTCTTTCCCATTCTTGATCGTTGCAGGCAAAGTGTTTTACTGTGGCAATTACGTTTTCGCTCTGTACTCCTTTTATATAACTTACTGTCAGTCGGGATGAAAGAAAAGGATCTTCTCCGAAACTTTCAAAATTTCTTCCTCCAAGGGGAAAACGATGAATGCCTACACAGGGACCAAGTATGCAGGTTTTACCCTTCGCTTTTGTTTCAATCCCAAGAGTTTCGCCATATCTTCTTATTAAAGAAGTATCCCACGAAGCTGCCATATTTACAGATACAGGAAATGCGGTTGCCTTGCCTATCCTCACTCCAACCGGTCCGTCTGCCATATTTATTGAAGGAATGCCAAACCTTTTTATTTCAGGAGCGTTAAATCCGGTACTGTCTCCCGAAAGCATCTTAATTTTTTCATCAAAAGTCAGTTTTTTAATTAATTCGTCAATTTTTTGTTCAATCTGCTCGTCGGTTAATAATTTTTCTTCGGGGGCTTTGCAGTACCAAAGAAATAAAAAAGTAAGAGAAAATGTAAAAATGAAAAGGAATAATTTAAATTTCATAATAACTCCCGTTAAATGAATTATAGGCTTAACCAAAATTAATTAAGAAAAAAATATTTAATGTTTAATTTGCATATAGCTCAAATTTAATCAAAATTTGCCAATTCTTTTAACTTTGGTTATTTTCGTTTAACAAAAATTCAAGGTTATGAATAAAATAGCAGTAATTTCTTTTTGTGTTTTAATTTTTGCTGTATCAGGCTGCGGTTCGTCTATAAGGTTTACAGGAAAAGATAACCCAAAAGAAACAGTTTCACGGCGTCCGGTAACCCCTGTACCTAAAGAAGAAAAAAAGCCCGAAGAACCTGAACCGCAACCAGAACAGCCAGCAGTTTACAGAGATTATTCATCAATTAAAACTATAAGCGGGGTTGCTTCTTATTATTCCTCGGATTTTAACGGCAGACAGACAGCAAGCGGCGAAACTTACAGGATGAACGATTTAACAGCGGCTCACAGGGATTTGCCTTTTAATTCAATTTTGAAAATTACAAATTTGAATAACGGCAAAAGCGTAATTGTTCGTGTAAATGACAGAGGTCCGCAGAAACCCGAAAGAGAAATTGACCTTTCGTTGGGAGCAGCAAAAATTATCGGACTAGATAAAAGCGGAATTTGCAAGGTTCAGATTGATGTTATTAAACTTGGAGAATAAGGCAGTAAAACGAACATTTTGCTTGCTGATGCGTTAAATGGGTATGAATTTGAAAAACATGGAGAAAAAATGGCAAAAATAGAAAGCCGGGATAAATCGGAAAAAGATATAAAAAATGAAGACGAGATAAGAAAACATAAAATAAAAAGCAGAATTAAAACTGCAGTATTTTTTGGAATATTCCTGATATTCCTTATCGTTAACAATACCGGAAATTCCGATGAGCCGGGTCCATACCCGCCTTACGACGGAAGTGTTAACAAATTGCGTTTTCAGGCGCCTGCATTGGTTGCAAATACAATTGACGGTAAGCTTCTTAATTTATCGGAATTCAAAGGAAAGGTTGTAATTCTCGATTTTTTTTCTTTCCGCTCAGGTTATGTTGCATCAAATATTCTCACATTAAATTCTTTGAAAGAGGAATTTAAGGATTCGGACATCGAGATTGTTGGAGTTTCTTTCGATAATTTTTCAAATATCGAATCTTTCAATACAGAATTAAACGGCGTACGACCTGATTATCCGATTGTTCAAATAAATAACATCATCTTAAAAGATTTTCATCCCTACGATTTACGAAGAATGATTTTGCTTCCTATGGTTATTGTTATCGACCGAAATGGTAATATTTATTCGCGCACTGCTAATGTTTTTAAAAAAGAGACTTACGCAAGTCTTATTTCGGATTTAATTAAAGAGAAATAGTTGAAAAATTTAACAAAATTATTATTCCTGATAATTTTAGTTTTATTTGTTTCTTGCGGTAAGAGCGAGGCTCCTGATTTCGAGCTTCAGTCGGTTGAAGGTAAAACAATAAGACTTTCAGATTACAGAGGCAGAATTGTTATTATAGATTTTTGGGCGACTTGGTGTCCGCCTTGCAGAGCCGGTATCCCCGATCTTATCAAATTAAAAGAAAAATATGCAGCTTCTGAACTGGAAATTATCGGAATTTCGGTTGATAAAAACAAATCCGAGCTGCCTAAATTTATTAAATCATTTAAAATTAACTATCCGATTGTTTACTATAATAATCAAGTAGTTAGCGATTACGGCGGTATTTCGGCAATTCCTACAACAGTAGTTGTTAATCCCGAAGGCGAAATAGCCGAGCAATTTACAGGTTTACGACCAATATCTTACTACGAAGGAATAATAAAAAAAATAGGTGTTTCAGCAAGCATTAAAATGCAAAACGACAAGCAACAGTTAGCGGGAATAGCCGAAGAATTTATCAGCGATTTCGAGCTGGAAGTTTTAAAAAATAAAAAGGAATATTGCAGCTCGGTTTCTGAGCGTTTTTGCAGTCTCGTAAACGATAAGCATCTGCTCGATATGAAAATTATCAGCACAAAAATTTCCGGTGAAAATGAGAATGCCGATAAATATGAAAGAAATATCATTCAAAAGTTTGCTGTATTGGAAAATGATAAAAAATTAAACCGTAAAACAGAAAATTACGAACTTCTCGAATTTCAGGGCAGTAAATATATCCGGTATGTTAAGCCGTTATTTATTAAAGATGGATGTCTTAAATGCCACGGACAAAATCAGGTTTCCGAAGCTAAAGCAGAAAAATTCGTAAAAACATTTCCCGGTAAAAAAATAACCGGATATAAAAAAGATGAATTTATAGGCGCAGTCTCGGTTATGAAAATCTTATAAATGTTTTTATCCGTTTTTAAGTGTGTTTTTCTGCCATCCAATTTAAAAGCTCCCAGTCAAAGATTCCGTAATCGTAACCGTCTTTCCAAGTAATCTGAATGCCGTAATTTCCTACAAGCTGAATTTTTTCAACTTCGTATTTTCCAGGTTTATCTGGTCCGGCAGGCGGGGGAGCGTAGTGTTTCCACAAAATTGTTTCGCCTTTATTCTGCGCATCGGGCGATTCATCTCTGAGATATTTTAACGGAATTATATTTTCTCTGTTGTCATCCCAAACAATTTTCAATGATTCTTGTTTTATAAGTTCAATTTTTTTCGGTACAGCCATGGTTCTCCTTTCGGAGATCAAGATTAAGGTCTAAGATTAAGAAGAATAAAATTTCTCCTCTTAATCCTGAACCTTAGTCTTAATCTATTCTTGTCAGTTTCCTAAAATAATAGGCAGCCCGTCTTTGCCGGAGCCTACAACAATTATTTTTGAATTGGGGGAATTTGCAAGTTTTTCGGTTGCTTCAATTCCCTTCCATTTTAAAAGCTGATCGCTTATTCCTTTCGATACAATATCCTGAAAATCAGCAATACCTTGCGCTTCAATTCTTTTTCGGTCGGCTTCCTGTTTTTCTTTCAGCAGTATAAATTCCATTCTCTGGCTTTCCTGATCTGCTTCAAGTTTTTGCTCAATTGCCTTTGCAAGTCCAGGGGGAAGTATAATTTGTCTCAGCGGAACAGATTCCACATAAACGCCTCTGCTGCTTACGCTTTTTTGAAGTTTATCTAAAATTTCGGATGCAAGCTGACTTCTCAATTCAGTGTAAAGAGCTTTAGCTTCGTATTTTGCAGTAACCTCGCGGGCAGTTGAACGGAATTGAGGAATAAGAATAACATTAAGATAATCACCGCCTTCAACTGATTTGTATATTTCGTTTGCTTTCGAAGGATCGAGCCGGAATTGAAGATTAACTTCAAGCTGAATAGGGAGTCCTTCTTTTGAAACAACATTCATGTTTTCTTTGAAAGTCTGGGTTTTATAACTGTATTTTACAATATTTGCCAAAGGATTAACCAGATTAACACCCGGGCGCAGAGTTTTATCGCTCACGTTTCCAAGGAAATCAACTACTCCCACATTTCCTGCCGGGATTACTGTAAAAAGATTGAAGATTAGGATTACAAGCGCAATAAGTCCGGCTATTGAAAGTATTAAAGATTCCTGCCGGCGCCCTGTATTTTTAATTTTAATCGAATAATAAATTACTGCTATCAATACAATTAAAGCTATTATAAAAATCATTTTAATCTCCTTTAATTATTGTTTTAATCATTTTTATTTTTTTTACAGACTCCTCAGAAATATAAATCGAACTTGTAATTATTTTCTTCGTTTGCTCAATTACGTTTTGTTTATCTGTAAAAATGCGGGCAATAAGGTCTCCCTTTTTTATTTTACTTCCAATTTCAGGATAAAAAATAATGCCTGCTTTAAAATCTATTTTATCCTCTTTAGTCAACCTTCCTGCTCCAAGTTCCAGCGATGCCACACCTATTTTATAATTATCGATTGAACTTAAATATCCCTCTCTGTCGGCAAAAACATTTTCTTCATAATTGGATTTGCAGTAATTATCAGTGTTCTTCAATAACGAAGTTTCTCCTCCTTGAAGTTCAGTTATTTCAAGAAATTTATCGAAGGCTTTCCCGCTGTTTATAATTTTTTCCGACAAATAAATTCCCTCTTCAACCGAGCCGGCTTTCTCTCCTAAAAAAATCATAGCCCCGGCAAGATTTAAGGTTACCTCAAGCAGGGTTTCAACTTTTTCGCCTTGCAATACCTTAACAGATTCAACAACCTCAAGCCAGTTGCCTATATGTGTTCCCAGCGGCTGATTCATATCAGTAATAAATGCTATTACTTTTTTACCGAATGCAGAAGCTGTTCCAATTAACGAGCGGGCGAGCTTTTCGGAATCTTCCTGCTCCTTCATAAAAGCACCGCTTCCGGTTTTTACATCAAGCACAAGCCCGTCAATTCCTTCGGCAAGTTTTTTGCTCATTATGCTTGCTGTAATCAAAGGAATTGATTCAACCGTTGCGGTAACATCGCGTAACGAATAAATCAGTTTATCGGCAGGAGCAATTTCTTCAGTCTGTCCGATTAATACAGCTCCGCATTTTTTGATGGCGTTTTTATATTCGTTTAAATTTAAATTCGTACGAAACCCTGTTATCGATTCCAGTTTATCAAGTGTTCCGCCGGTATGCCCGAGTCCCCGCCCCGAAATCATAGGAACATTTATCCCTGCAGCTGCAACAATAGGAGCAAGTATCAGAGAAGTTTTATCTCCCACTCCGCCTGTGGAATGTTTATCAATTTTTAATCCGGGAATATCCGAAAGATCAATTACTGTTCCACTGTAAAGCATACATTTAGTAAGAGCGGCCGTTTCTGTTTCATTAAATCCATTTAAAAAACCTGCCATTAAAAATGATGAAAACTGATAATCGGGGATTTTACGTTTTGTGTAATTCTGAATTATAAAATCAATTTCAATATCAGATAAAGCCTCTTTATCCCTTTTCTTTCGAATAATTTCAACAGCGTTCATAATTTTTTAATTTGTTAGTATATAATTGCAAATATATGAAAAGAAGAAATGAATAATTTAAAATAATAAAGCCTGCCGCTTTTAAGAGGAAGGCTTTATTTTATTACAGCTTTAGAGGTTTTTGATGTTACTTTGCTGTTTTTTATTTTAAAAATTTAAGAAATCCATCGAACTCAATTGTTATGAATGCAATACACATTAAAATCTTCTTCCCCTATCATAAGAAGCTGCAATAGTATTTTTATGGATTTATTGTGATTACCGGCACAGTAAATATTAAAATAAGAAATTTCAATATTTATTGAAATTCATCTCATATTTCGATATTTTGCACCAAAAATTATAAATAACAACTGAGGTAGTAATGTTTGATTCAGCGTATAAATTTACTTGTGTAGATAGATTTTTGAAATATGTAAAAATAGATACAAAATCGGATGAGGAGTCAACAACTTTTCCGAGCGATCCGAAGCAGCTTGATCTTTCGAGAATTTTAGTTGATGAATTGAAGGAAATCGGACTTAAAGATGCCGCGATGGATGATTATGGTTATGTAATGGCAACATTGCCTTCTAATTCTTCAAAAAAAGTTCCTATAGTAGGCTTTATTGCGCACGTTGATACTTCCCCGGCGGTATCCGGCAAAAATGTCAATCCTGTAATACATAAAAATTATCAGGGAGGCGATATTGTTTTACCCAAAGATACTTCGAAAATTATTAAAGAAGATGAGAACCCTGATCTGAAAAGTATGAAAGGTTTTGATATAATAACAACAGACGGGACAACACTTTTGGGTGCCGATGATAAAGCCGGAATTGCCGAAATTTTGGATGCGGTAAATTATCTGGTAAACCATCCTGAAGTTAAACACGGTGAAATTAAAATCTGTTTTACACCGGATGAAGAAGTAGGCAGAGGTACCGAACATTTTGATGTGAAAAAATTCGGCGCGCAGTATGCATATACAATTGACGGCTCGTCGCGGGGTGAAATTGAAACAGAAACATTCAGCGCCGATGCTGTTACAATTTCATTTCACGGAAAAAACATTCATCCGGGATATGCAAAAGGGAAAATGATAAATTCTGTTAAAATAGCATCCGAAATGATTAATTCGCTTCCGGTAAACCGGCTTTCACCTGAAACTACCGAAAAGAGGCAAGGTTATGTCCACTGTGTTTCGGTTAACGGGAATGAAGAAAAGACGGTATTAAAATTTATTATACGCGATTTTGTTGATGAAAATCTTAAAGAATACGAATACTACCTAAAACAGCTTGCTGAGAATGCTGTTTCAAAATTTCCCGGAGCCAGGTTCGATTTTGAAATTACCGAGCAGTACAGGAATATGAAACAAGTTCTAAAAAACCATCCAGTTGTGGAAGAAAATGCAATTGCGGCAATGCAGAAACTTGGAATTACGCCTATTCAAAGTCCTATAAGAGGCGGTACCGATGGTTCTCGGTTGAGCTTTATGGGTTTGCCAACCCCAAATCTTTTTGCAGGAGGACACAGTTTTCACGCAATAACCGAATGGGTTGCTATTCAGGATATGGAAATGGCTGTTAAAATGATTGTAACTTTAGCGTCAATTTATGAAGAAAAAGCATAAAAACTCTTTTGCGAATATAATAAAGGTTTGCTGATGCCAAAGTTGCAACGTGCTGCAAATATAAGTCTGGGAATTAATCTTTTTCTATTTCTCATCAAAA
>JAAYAN010000203.1 GCA_012719345.1 Ignavibacteria bacterium
TATTGTATTCCACCCGTAATTTGTATGTATTGGAAGCAGAAGTACCTATTGCAGTTAATCCATTAATTGTAGTATTACCGCCAAAAGTTGCCTGACCAGAACTGTTAATAGAAAGCTGTGCCCAAATAGCTGCATCGTTAAAAGCACAAAAAGAATTAAGGTTTTCATAAACATAAATGTCTCCCGTAATTAAAGTATGTGTGTATGTATATATTTGTAAATAATAACAAAATTCTAATTTTAGCTCCACTTGATATTTTTTCCCTTTGCCATTTTATCTTGCTCAAATAATAGTTCCAAAATAACTGCCTTGAAAATACAACAATAAAAAACAAATGTAAATAGGTATAAGTACCGAGACCGCCGCGGCAAATGTTTACAGTGTTTCGCCCCCGTTAATTAAAACAAAAAGTATTTTCACACTCTTATTTAAACTGACTTTCCAACAGATGTAAGTCATCTTCCAAGGAATGTAACCGACCTTCCAACCATTGTTAGTATTCTTCCAACAAATGTAACTGATTTTCCATCCAGTGTAAGCATCCTTCCAACAAATGTAATTGGCTTTCCAAAAGGTGCAAGTCATCTTCCAGCAAATGGAACCGGCTATCCAACCAATGTAAGTCATCTTCCAACAAACGTAACTGACCTTCCAATCGGTGTAAGCCACCGTTTAGCCAAAATAAAGACAAAATCAAAATATATATCAAACTAAGATTGAATTGTTGTAAATTTATAACGGAAATTATTCGGAAAAGATGGTAAACAAAATGACTAAAATATTACTGATGGCAATTTTAATTTTAACAACCGGGCTTAACCAGATTTTTGCCGGCGTTAAAACCCAGGCAGATACCGTAAAAGTTCAGGCAACCTCATCAATACCGTTTATTGACGGCTTGGCAAATGACGAATGCTGGAATTTGGCAGACTGGCAAAGTATCGATCAGGTTTGGATGCCCTACAATGTTTTTATCGATTCATCCGATTACAACGGGCAATATAAAATCCTGTGGTCTGCTGCCACCAATCTTTTATATTTTTTGGTGGAAGTGCACGACGATGTATTCGTAGATGGTTTTGTATTTACAAACTCAAACGAAAGTTACAACTACGATATAATTGAAGTTTTTATCGATCAGGATAAATCGGGCGGTTTGCACATTTTTGATGGAACCCCGGGCGGCGGACTTGGCACAAATGCCGAAAATGCTTTTTCGTACCACATTGCAGTCGATTTGCCGGAAGAAGGAACAGCCAATACAAATTTTGTGGCTCTCGATTTTGACGGCACAAATTGGAGTACATCAGTAACTAAAAACTATGCGGATCACTTCCCGGAGTTTGCTTTCCGCGAAAATGAAGGAAAATATTACTGGGAGTTTTCACTAAAAGTTTATGATGATACTTACGAAACCAATACTGCCGTTACATCAAGGGTAACTTTGCAGGAGGGAGACATTATGGGTCTTTCGCTTGCCTATTGCGATAATGATAATCCCGATGAAACGCCTAAACAGCGCGATAATTTCTTTGGTTCGGTGTACGTAGAGCACGCCGATTCAAATAATCACTGGATGAATGCTGACGATTATGGCGCAATTAAACTTGTAAACTCAATTACATCCGTCGAAGAAGTGCATAAAACCCGGGAGACCAATGAAATAAACGTTTACCCTAATCCGGCTGCGGGGCAGTTAAACTATTCGCTTCAGAACAACCAAAAAGGAAATGTGAACCTGAAAATATATAACATCATAGGCCAGAAGGTGCTCGAGTTTTCAACTAATAAAAGAGCGGAAATCCTTAAAAATACAATCCGTGTTAACTCGCTCCCCAGCGGAATTTATTTTATGTCGTTTGAAATTAACAACAAAATATTTACAAAACGTTTTTCGGTTTTCAGGAATTAAAAACATTAGTGTTTAATAAAAAATAACCGCCGTCTCGCCGGAATTGCCCGATTTTTAGAGGTGTCAAGAGCAATTCCACTGCAACTGCCAGTCTGCAAATGCGAAATTGTTCTTTTGGATTCAAACAGTTTACTTAACAGAAAAAACTAAAGGCTGTTTATTCCATTTAAAATAAAAAAAACCTTTAAGGCAGCTTGTCTTTGCCCTAAAGGTTTCAGTGTTATGTTAAATATCAGTAGTCTTAAAGTACTATCATTATCCTATTTTAAAAGCGTAAACTTTTTAACTGCTGTATATTCGCCGGATGTTAATTTATAAATATAAATTCCGCTCGGCAGATTGCTTCCATCGAACTTCACCTCGTAACTTCCTGCAGGTTGCTGCTTGTTAACTAGTGTTGCTACTTCCTGACCGAGGAGGTTGAAGACTTTTAATTGTACAGACGCAGCATGCTGCGTCTCTACGCCATTGTTTGGAATGCTGTATTTAATTGTTGTTACCGGATTGAAAGGATTCGGGTAGTTTTGAGAAAGTGCAAATTCTGTTGGTTTAATCTCAGCCTTAACCTTAACCTCATTTGAATAAGTGAATGAACCGTTGAGATCGATTTGTTTCAATCTATAAGAGTAGGAGTAAGAAGTAAGAGTAAGATTATCAGTAAACGAGTATTTTTTATGACTATTTGAATTTCCAGCTCCTTCTACAAAGCCAACCTTTAACCATTCACCTTTAACCGTTGACCTTTCTACGGCGAAGCCGTAATTATTCACTTCTGTTGCAGTCTGCCACTTGAGTTTAACAGTATTTTTCTCAACTGAAGCGGTAAACGAAGTCAATTCAACCGGCAGAGGATCTTCTATATTTACAGTAATATCGTTTAACACCGAAGTAACTAATCCCGAAACAGTTGCATAGTCGTTCGCTTCCGAAATACCTATTGTAAACTGGGCGGGTGCGGCTGTTAATTCAGCTTCGCTTCCATTTCTTCCGAAACCGAAAATAGTCATCTTTAATTCAGGCTCGGTAACACCATGCGGCTTGTATGAATCGATAATATTATCGCCTTCATGCTGGATAAAATATAATGCTCTGCTCAAAGTTTCGTCGCCAAAGCAAACCCATTCGGGATTTGAAAGATCGCCCGACCAGTTTGCATCGAGATAATTAGAAACGTTACTGTTACGGAACATAAAATCATTTGGAGAAAAACTTCCGCCTGGTGTTCCTTCGTACAAAAACCAATAATTTACCGCAGGATCTTTTTCAATCAATGTCATACGCGCAAATTCCGGGAAGAAGTCCCATTCGAATACCCATTTAGAATCTGATGTTACCGAACGCACTTTTATTCTTGCCGGTCCGTTATAAATAATTCTGCTTTCCGAACCAAGTTCACCGGAAAAACCCGGATGCCCGCAAACTCCAAGATTTGGAATTCCCCTGTATTGAAGATTTAAATTTCCGGTTGACTGATAACCAACCCAATCATTCCCGTTATTGTCTAAAATACTTGAAAATGCAGCTCCTTCTTTCTGATAATAATAAACGGCATTCTGCCCTTCAATCTGGTAACTTACCTGTCCCTCGTCCACAACCGTACTGTCAGCCAATTCAACAAGTGCCGGACGTATGGGTGCTGTGTAACTTTTCCCGACAACGTCGTAATACAGATGGAAATATCTTTCGGATGATACAGCAGTTGTTCCTTCCATTATGAAAACAAGCTTTCCAACTGCATTGGTTAACGAATCGTAATTATCATCAACATCAAACTGAAAAGTTATAACAGAATCAACAAGATTTTCTTCGGCGTCTACCTCAACCAGTTTCAGCGATTTTAATGAAAACGCCGAGGTTTCTCCCTCGCCGATTAAAAAACTTGTAAAGTTAATGCTTTGTTCAACCGGTTTATTGTAAAATGTTGTTCCGCCGGATTGAACTGTAATTGATAATTTGTAATTTCTTGATAAACCGAACCAATCGTTTGTTCCCTTTGTTCCGCAAAAAACAAAAGACGCAAGAAACAAAAACCATATTGTAAATTTTAGATTCATATTTATTTTTCCCTTTATAGTATTTTAATTTTCTATACCTAAAACTAATGAAAAACTTTAACTATTGTTCTTCTTTTTAAAACCTGCCTAAAACATAGTTTTCTATTCCGCAAATGTGAAGAATTTTTATAAAATAATTAAAGAAACCGGAAATATTTACGATATATTCAGTACATATTTTAATAAACACTTATAAGGAAACGCCTTATTTTAATAGTTATTATACCTATTTTTGTTTTAGATAATTTAAAGATTTAAAGTTGAATACCAATTACGAAAATTTTTCCCGCGAACAGCTGATTGATCAGATAAAATTGCTAAAAAGCGAGAATGAAGAACTTAAAAAAGCGAGAATTCTACAGTCCTCTTCCGAAAAAGCTTTGCTTGACAGCACCGGCAGACTGAATGTGATTCTGAATGCTATACCGGATATGATTTTCAGATTCGATAAAACCAATAAACTTCTCGATTTTCATGCACCGAATACGGATTTGCGTTTTATGCCTTTTCAGAAACTTGTGGGTAAAAACATCGAAGAAGTTTTTACTAAAGAACTTACAAAAAAGGTACTTTTCCACAAAGAAAAAGCACTGATGCATAAAACAGTACAAATATTTGAAGAAGGAATGTTTTCGGACGATAATCTTTATTACGAAGAAATACGGGTAACAATAGGTGATAATTTTGAATATTTCACAATATTCCGGGATATTTCGAAAAGGAAGAAAATTGAAATTGAAAATGAAAAATACATCGAAAAGATAACTGAAAGTAAAGTTCAGCTTGAAGAATGGGCTGTTGAGCTGAAAATGCTTAACTACAAGCTGATGGAATCGAAAGAAGAACTTGCAAAACTGAATAAAAGCAAGGATAAGTTTTTTTCGATAGTTGCGCACGATCTTAAAAATCCGCTGTTTTCGCTTCTCGGTCTTCTCGAAATTCTGGTGGAACGGACTGAAAATAATCCTGATGATGAAACAAAACAAATTGTTGAAAGTATGAACCGTTCGGCTAAAAGCCTTTATGCCCTGCTGGAAAATCTTTTGCAATGGTCGCGTGTGCAGACAGGTAAAATTGAATACTCACCGGTAAGAATAAGTTTAAAATCAATTTTCGAAATTGCAGCATCTCTTTATAAAATTCCTGCCGAAAATAAAAAAATACATCTTTCCTATTCTGATAACGACGAAATTATTGTTTATGCCGATGACAATATTTTAAGCACCGTGTTGCGAAATCTTATTTCTAATTCAATAAAATTTACACCAGAAGGCGGTAAAATTGAAATCTCTGCAAGAAAAAAGAGCAGCAAGGCTGAAATATGCGTTTCGGATACAGGTGTTGGAATTAAACCGGAAAACATTGAGAAAATATTTAAAATTGATGCCCAAGTCAGTACCAAAGGCACTAACAACGAAGAAGGCACAGGTTTAGGGCTTGTTCTGTGCAAGGAATTTATTGAGCTGAATAAGGGAAAGCTGAAAATTGAAAGCGAACCGGGGAAAGGCACAAAGTTTTATTTTACCGTTCCTCTTGCAGAATAAATATTGAATCTGAAATTATTTTCTTTATTGTTATGTTTTATTTTAAAAAAAATAATGTATAGTTATGAGAAAACCAGAGAATCAGCTCACTGTAATTTTCGGAGCAAGCGGCGACCTTACAAAGCGAAAGCTTATTCCCGATTTATTCGATCTATTTGTACAGAACCTTTTACCTGATAAATATGCTGTAATAGGGGTAAGCCGCACAAATTATTCTAACGAAATATTCCGCGATATTATGAAAGAAGGTATAAAAAGTTTTTCGCGGAGTAAAAATTCACCCGATGAAATGATTGATGAGTTTTTAAGAAAATTATTCTATATTTCAATTAATACAAGCAATCCGGATGAATACGATTATCTTAAAACCGAGATTGATAAAATTGACAAGATTACTTCAAACAGCGGGAACTACATTTTTTATCTTTCCACCCCGCCCGCTTTATACGGCATTATCCCCGAAAATCTCGGTCTATCCGGACTGAATACTTCCGGCAATGAAAAATCATGGCGGCGGCTTATTATTGAAAAACCTTTCGGGTATGATCTTAAATCCGCCCAAGAATTAAATCATTCAATAAAAAAACATTTTGCGGAAGAACAGATTTACCGTATCGATCATTTCCTTGGCAAGGAAACAGTTCAAAATCTGCTTGTTACTAGATTTTCCAACGGGATATTCGAACCGCTTTGGAACAGAAACTACATAAATCATATCGAAATCACTTCAGCCGAAAGTGTTGGCATTGAAGGCAGAGGCGGATATTACGAAGGTTCGGGAGCGCTGCGCGATATGCTGCAGAATCATCTGCTTCAGCTTGCGGGACTTGTTGCAATGGAGCCTCCGGCAAATTTTGATCCGGATTCTATCCGAAACGAAACAATAAAAGTTTTTCAATCCCTAAGACCTCTTTCCGATGAAGACATTAGAAATAATATAATAAGGGGACAATATTTAAGTTCTCATATAAAGGGAAATAAAGTGCCGGGCTACCGCGAAGAAACAGGAGTGTCGCCCGATTCGCGCACCGAAACATTTGTTGCAATGAAATTTTTCGTTGATAATTGGCGCTGGGGCGGAGTTCCGTTTTATATCCGCACCGGGAAAAGAATGCCGACCCGTGTAACCGAAATTGTTGTGCATTTTAAAGCCACTCCCCATAAATTATTTATGAATATGAGTTCCGGCTGCAGCTCTTGCAATCAGCTTGTAATCCGTATTCAGCCCGATGAAGGAATTCTTCTCAAGTTCGGTATGAAAGTTCCCGGAGGCGGATTTAATGTTCAGACTGTTAATATGGAATTCCATTATTCCGATCTTTCGCACGAATATATGCCAAGCGCATACGAAAGGCTTTTATTGGACTGTATGAACGCAGATTCCACTTTGTACATCCGCGGAGATGCGGTTGAAGCCTGCTGGAAATTCGTAGATCCTGTTGTGGCTGCCTGGAAGAACGACAATTCGATAAAAATGTACGGATACCCAGCCGGTTCGTGGGGACCCGAAACCGCCGACAGTCTGTTTGATATTGCCGGAATTACCTGGCGATATCCTTGCAAAAACTTAGCCGATAACGATCTTTATTGCGAGCTTTAGGAGATAAAATGAAGAAGACAGAAATAAAAATTTTCGAAGCTTCAAATCATCTTATTAAAGAACTTTCGGATGAACTTGTAAGGTATTTTAAAACGCTTAACAAATCGCAGAAATACATAACCGTAGCTCTTTCCGGCGGTAATACGCCTAAAGAAATGTTTAAATATCTCGCCGAAAATTATTCCGAAGATAAAATATGGAATTCGGTGAAATTTTTCTGGGGCGACGAAAGATGTGTTCCGCCGGACAGCAGCGAAAGTAATTTCGGGGAAGCCGAAAGATTATTTTTCAGCAGATTAAAAAGCAGCAAACTTCATATCTTCAGAGTTCAAGGCGAAGATAATCCCGAGCAGGAAGCGGAAAGATATTCAGCGCTTATAAATAAAAACGTCGATACGGAAAACGGACTGCCGAAATTTCATCTTGTACTTTTGGGAATTGGAGAAGACGGGCACACAGCTTCTATTTTCCCGGATCAGATATCGCTTTTCAATTCGGATAAAATATGCGCTGTTGCGGTTCATCCAAAAACAGGACAGAAGAGAATTACTTTAACCGGGAAAGTTATAAACAATAGCACAAATATTATTGTTATGGCTGCAGGGAAATCCAAAAGTAAAATCCTGAAAAAAATAGTTTTTTCGAAAAATAAAAAATATCCGGCAGCACATCTAAAACCTGTTTCGGGAAATTTATTTTGGTTTGCCGACGAAAGCGCAGCTTCGGAATTATTTACTGAATGATATGAAAGATGAAAAAGAAAAAATAACAAAAGCCTTCGCAATTCCTGTTTTAATAGTGATAATTTGTGTTATAATTGAAGCATTTGAGGCAATTACGGGTTTTTCAATTTCATCATTCGGAATTCTTCCTCGCAAAGCAGAAGGTTTATACGGATTATTTTTTTCTCCCCTTCTTCATTCCGGCTTTATCCATCTTTTTGCCAACTCGGTTCCCGTTTTAATTCTAGGATTTGCACTGTTTTATTTTTATCCCGAAACCTCACATAAAGTATTTTTAATTATCTATTTTGGAACAAATCTGCTTGTATGGATTTTTGCGCGGCAGTCGTATCATATAGGAGCAAGCGGAATTGTTTATGGTCTGGCTTCATTTATTTTCTTCAGCGGAATATTAAAAAAAGATACACGCGCCGCTACATTGGCTGTGCTGGTAATTTTCTTCTACGGAGGAATGATTTGGGGAATTCTGCCCTTGGAAAAAGGCGTTTCGTGGGAATCGCATCTTTCGGGCGGGATAACAGGATTTATCTCTTCAATTATTTTCAGAAAGAAAGATAAATATAAAAAATACGATTGGGAAGATGAAGAAAGCGAGATTCCGGCAAGAGAACTTAAAATACGATACGACGGTAAAATTTGACTTGCCGTGCGATTTTAATTAATCTGCATCTCAATTTATATGAAGAAACTTTCATAAAAAATATTAGTATCTTGAATAAAGCTTCATATAGTATTTTACGGAAAGTTATTCCTGTTTATATTTTCAGTGATGAATGCTAAAAATTCGTAAGAGGTTTTTATGACCAAAAGAATTTTCAATAAAAATGTGATTACCGAGTACTTGTTCATTGCTTTCGGAGCGGCTGTTATGTCGATAGGTATTGGCGTATTTCTGGTTGAAGCTAAAGTAGTTCCCGGCGGTGTAAGCGGACTCGGGATGGCATTATATTATTTATCCGACGGAACAATTCCAATTGGCACTTCAATCTGGCTTATGAATATTCCCCTTTTTATCTGGGGCTGGAAAGAGCTTGGCAGCAGTTTTGGAACACGGACTTTTTTCGGATTTACATTAAATTCGATTTTTATCGACCTTTTCAGGGGAGAGTTTTTCGGATTTGAGAATCTAAAATTACAGGAAACTCAAACTGTTAAGGATCTTCTTCAGCACGATTTTTTATTTCTTATTTTAATTGGTGCGGCACTTTTAGGTATAGGTCTGGGAATTATTTTTAAATTTAAAGGAACTACAGCCGGTTCCGATATTGTTGCTTCAATTATGCAAAAACGTTTTGGGATGAAACCCGGTCAGGCAATTATGATAATAGATTTTTTTGTGATTGCTCTTGCCGGATTTATTATTGAATTTAAGAACCTCTCTCCCGAAAAACCGGCTCTTTCCCTTACGCTTTATGCTTTGATGCTGCTTTTTGTATCGGCAAAAATTATCGACTGGATTATTGACGGGGTGGATTATGCAAAAGCGGTGTATATTATAAGTGATAAATACGAACAGATTTCGCATAATATAATAAACGATTTAAGCCGCGGAGCAACAGCTATTAAAACGCGGGGACTTTACAGGAACATCGACCGCGAAGTAATTATGACGGTTGTTACGCTTAAGGAAATAGGACCTTTGCTTGATATGATAAAAAAAATAGACCCGGATGCATTTGTAATAATCAATAATGTTCACGAGGTTTTAGGCAACGGTTTCAGGCGGCGCTTTTGATGTTTTATAAAATTAAGAACAGATTAACCAAGATTTAATGAGCAGGCAATGTTTAAGCTGAAATCCGGAACAAGATTGTTGTTCCTGTGCATTTTTTCTCTTTTATTATTATTGTTATTTCTTCCTTTTGAAATTCCATATTACTTAACATTCCAGAGCGTTGTTTTTCCAAAAGCCGAATGGATTGTTTACAAAGGAGAGGAAAACGGACTTCACAGTTCTTTTATAAATTATCTTAAAGACACTCCGGTCGATCACTTCTATCAAATGAAAGGGCAAAAAGATTTTACAATTTCGTTCAAAGAAAATCTTTCTGAAGAAGAAAGTATATTAAAAAATGACACAATTGCTTTTATTACCTCTGCTCAAAGTCTTGAAGAAATAAACTATGCAAAAAGCAGAATTTTAGAATTTAAAACTTTGCTAAAGGCAGATACATTAGAGATTGATAATTCGGGGCTTGAAGAGTATAAAAAGACATATGAAACAAGCAGAAGGAAATATGCCTTGCAGAAAAGAATTTACCTGCGAAAAAAATCTCTTTTTGCAAAAAATAAAATTTCAGCCGAGGAATATTCGGAAGTTTTCAGACTATACGAATCGGATTCTGTTGATACAGAAATTGACCGCCTTAAATACATTTCACTAAAAACGGGATTGAAAAATAAAGATGTTAAATATATTTTAGCGCAGATTAAATCATACGAAAACAAAATAAAAACTATAAATAAAAATGCCGGAAATCTGATAGTTAAAAGTCCCATTACCGGTGCAATATTGAATTATTTTTCAACCGACACTTTACTTTCGGCAGCAGATCTTTCAATGGGAGTAATCAATATTCCAGTTGAACCTGAAAACAAGAAACATTTAAATACCGGGATGAAAGTTTATATTAACGACCCCTTAACCGGTAATTCTGCAGAAGGCAAAATTAAAACTTTTTCACGCGAACAGAAACCCTGGCATAATGATTTATATTATTCCGCTACCGTTATTATTCCCGAAAATAAAATTCCCGCCGGAACATTAGTAGAATGCAAAATCAAAATTGCTTTGTACTCTCCTTTTAAATATTTAACAGTGATGGTTGGAAATATTTTTAAATGATTTCTGTTGAAAATCCCGACTTTGTTTTTAATTTTTCTTTAGGAAAAAGATTTTACTTCAAAATATATCTTGACAAGACGGAATCGTTTATTTAATTTCTCTTTAGTTATTACAAGTTCTATATTTTGTTAGGGGGTAAAATGTCCGGTTTAACTTTTGGCGACAGCGGTACTGAAATTCTGAGACTTCAGGAAAATTTACATAAATTAGGTTATTATCAAGGTAAGATTGACGGTAATTTTGAGAACGATACTTTAATTGCAGTAAAAAAGTTTCAGGTGGATAACAAGCTTCCGGAAGACGGTGTTGCCGACATAGACACGCTGATTCTGATCGCTTCAAAAATAAAGGAACCGCCAAAAAAAGAACTTGTAACAATTGACGATGTTTACAAATTATTCCCTAAAACACCTAAAAACAATATACGAGAAAATCTGCCGTTTATTCTTGAAGCATTGAAAGAAGCAGATCTGTACGAAAAAGATTTTGTTTTAATAGCTCTTGCAGTTATCCGTGCCGAAACAGAAAGTTTTCTGCCGATTAATGAACAGAAGTCAAGATTAAACTCATCACCGCACGGTTCCCCTTTCGATCTTTACGATAAAAGAAAAGATTTGGGAAATTCGGGTTCCCCGGACGGCCAGAAATACCGCGGAAGAGGTTTTGCCCAGCTTTTAGGAAAAGCCAATTATAAAAAATACGGAGAAATGATTGGTATAGGCGATATGCTTCTTGAAGAACCTGAAATGGCAAATACAAGCACTGTTGCCGCCAGACTTCTTGTTGCTTTGCTTAAGGAAAAAGAGCAGGAAATCCGGGAGGCGCTTAAAGAAAAAAATCTGCTAAAAGCGCGTAAACTGGTTAATGGCAATTCGCAGGGATATAATCTTTTTTCGGAAGTTTATTTCTCCGGGAAAGAACTTATTGAATAAATCTCGATATAGTATTTTTTTACCGGAAATATTTGCAGATTTAATACCTGTTTAAATATTTAACAAATCTTTTGTGGTTTTCGTAAATAAAGAACAAAACAATAATTAGAACGAACGCCAAAATCAGGCTCCCGGCTTTAAGAATTTCCGGATTAATTTTTACTGAAAAATCTGCTGTAATATTTTGAATTTGAATAAGCAAATTCTGTGTAACCGGATTTGTTTTTGTACCAACATTATTTGCTGAATAAAACCCCAAAACGATTGTTGTTAAAATCGATACTCCAAAGATGAAAGATGCAAATCTGAAAAATACTTTTTCCTTTACAACAGCTCTTTCTTTCTTCAATATTTTGTTCATTATGTTTAATGTTAATGTTTCGGGAGCTTCCGAAGTTTTAATCTTAAAAAGCGAAGAATGAACAGTTTGAAGCGCGCGTAGCTTTTTTAATGATTCTTCATTGTTTTCTAATTCTGCCGAAAGTTGTTTAACTTCATCGGCATTTAAGCTGCCGTCAATATATCTGTTAAGTATTTCATCTGTTATTTTCATAATAAATTCTCCTGGTAATTACTTTTAATAAGCAAATCCCTTAAAGCATTGCGCGAGCGGTGAAGGATTACTTTTGCATTTTCGGTTGTAATTCCCATAATATTTCCAATTTCTGCAACAGAAAGATTATCAATATAGAACAAAATTACAACAAGCGAATTTTTAACCGGCAGTTTTTCAACTAAATCGAGTATGAATTTTTCGGAATTATTCTTTTCGGAATAAAAGCTGTTCGCGGTTTCCTCGAGATTATAGCACTCATCTATCGACTTCATCTCCATTCGTATTTTGCGTTTTTTATCGGAAATTGTTGTAAGCGCAGTATTATAGATTATCCTGTAAAACCAAGTCGAAAATTTCGATTCCATCCTGAAAGATTTTAACGAATTAAATGCTTTAAGAAAACTATCCTGCAAAACTTCTTCGGCATCCATTTCGTTTTTCATCATCTTTTTTAATAGTGAATATGCGCGGTTTTTATAACGGTCTATTATTATAGAATAATCCGCGTGATTTCCTTTTAATACAGATTCAATTATTTCGTTATCGGTTAAATTTTTCATCGCAACTTATGACTTTCAATTTTATCAAAAGGTTACAGAAAAATATTTTTTAAATTTTGTAACCTTTCACAGCAATTTACAAGTCTTATGTTCAGAAGCAATTAAAAAATTTTGTAAATACTGGAGGATTTATGGAAGATATGGTTATAGGCAGTTTATTTTTTCTTTCAACCGCGTTTGTTATTTTTTCGTATCTTTATTTCAGAGCAAGAGAAAGGCAGATGATGATTGAAAAAGGATTGAGTCCGGAACAGATTAACGAGCTTTTTAAAGCAAAGCGGAATCCGGTTACGTGGCTGCGGCTGGGAATTGTTGTACTTTGTTTCGGGATAACTTTAGGTGCAGGACTTGCCCTTCACGAAACAACCGGCAATGAATTCTGGCTTCCGTTGTTTATAATTTCGGGAATAGGCGGCGGATTTATTGCTGCATTCTTTTTGGGAATGAAGTACGACAAAAACTAACCTGGATTTTGTACCTAACCTAATTAAAAAGAAGCCCGTTTGAAACGGGCTTTTTAATAATTTTTACAGAATAATATAAATGTAGTCTTAGCAAGTTTCTGCCCAAACAGGACTTACGTTTTTACCAGTTTATTTAATTATCTCTTTCTCTTTCCTACCTTTTCTGCAAACTTTTGTAATTCCGAAATTGTATCATTTACACCATAAACAGCAACCGAGTCGGTAAAGGCTGTACCTGAATAATCGCAAATAATTTTCCTGTCATTTTTATAGTAAAGGGCAATTATAAAATTAGCTGTATCCGTATCAAAAAAATGATATTCTGCATTTTTTACTGCACAGGCTAATCCCTTAACCGAAGACGATTCATTTTTAGTTAAATACGTTAAGTAATAATCATATTTAAGCCCGGTAAGATCTTCATCAAAATAATCGAGATATAAGTCGCCGGCAATCCTGTTATTTTCAGAACCTAAATTAATTAAAAAATTATCTGTTACTGTAATTTCCATTAAAGGCGTACAGGAAACAAAAAATATAACCGGGATAAGGAAGTAATATTTCATCGTTAACTCCATAATGTGGGTGTTTCGTCCAGATTATTATTACAAGCTAAATCTCTCCCTGTATCCAAATCTATTGGAGGAATATCAATTTGAGAAATAGAACCGTTATTGTTAAAGATATAGTCGTAACTCATATTGGCGAATTTTAGAAACACTTCATAAAAGCGAGGCAAACAATCATAAAAAAAATGCACTTGCGGTTTATTCAGGAAATTATAATCCCGGTCAACAGGTTTTGTTAGTATTAAATATTCATTTGCTTTTGCTTCCAAGTCTTCGTAATTGCTGAAAATAAAATCTTCAATAATTGGCAGCTTTTTGTAAAAAACCGGATGTTTCCCTTCGGCAACTCCAAACATAGTATGCAGTCCTTTTACCCAGCCGTTTATTTTTTCAGGTGCATATTGTTCGTTGTAAACTTCAAATATAAGTTCGCTGAAAACTTTCAAGACTATTTTTTTTTCAGGATATTTATTTTCATAAAAATTGCTCAGCTCATCGTGGATATTTGAATAATTAAGTTCAATGGGCATGCCTGAATATTTTGTAAGATAGTGATAAAGAAGTACATCAAGTCTCATCTCAAGTACTCTGTGCGCAGTTTTATTTTCATTATAATTACCCACCATATCTCTTATAAACGGGTGGATAATTCCATCGGCGATTATATGCGAAGCAAATCCTAAAAAAAAAGAATATAAATATCTGATTTCCTTTTTTGTATAATTGTCCTTTTGCTCTTTAATTCTCTCGAAAGCCTTTAGTGTTAATAAGTTTGTTTTTTCATAATGGAATTTATCTGCTAATTCACTTTCAGTTTTCAGAATAAAATCATCATCCGCAATGCTAGCATATGGCAAATCGGGACCAACTGCCCCGGCTTGCAGGAAATCTCTTCCGGATTGTAAAACCTTTTTCAGCTTACTTTCCTGGAAAATGCTTTGCAAATTTTTCATCAATAAAATGTGAGTTATTCCGCTTGCCATTTATTTCTCCCTCTTAAATAATCCCAAATAACCGACCTAAAATTCAGTTCGGAAAATACAATAAAAATAATTAAAAGTATATAGTTATAAATACTTATTAAAGATTTTAATATATCACCCGGATGATTAGTTTCTCACAGAAAACATATAACAAAAATTTTGACGGGGAAATAAAAAGCCCGCTTGAAACGGGCTTTTGTGTGAACTTTTTGCGTTATGGTCAAAACAATTTAATATTTACAAAATGTATTTACTCAAATCCCTGTTCTTTACAACTTTATCCAGTTTAGTATTAACCATTTCACCTGTTATAATTATTTTTTCCTTGGGCAGTTTATCCGGAACTTCGAAAAGTATATCGTCAAGAAGTGTTGTAAGTATTGTGTGCAAACGTCTTGCTCCGATATTTTCCACTTGTTCATTTACCATTGCAGCAGTTCGCGCCACTTCTTTAATTGAACTTTCGTCGAACTCAATATCAACCCCTTCGGCCTTTAGAAGAGCTGCATACTGTTTTAGCAATGCATTTTGCGGCAGGGTAAGTATTTTTATAAAATCCTGTTCAGTTAAACTTTTAAGTTCAACTCTTATCGGAAAACGTCCCTGCAATTCGGGTATTAAATCGGATGGTTTTGAAATGTGAAACGCCCCCGATGCTATAAAAAGGATATGGTCAGTTTTTACAATTCCGTATTTAGTATTAACGGTGGAGCCTTCAACAATCGGCAATAAATCCCGCTGAACTCCTTCGCGCGAAACATCCGGTCCTTTCGATTTATCGCCACCCGCAATTTTATCAATTTCGTCTATAAAAATTATTCCGCTTTCCTGTACCCGTTTAATAGCTTCCTGCTGCACTGAATCCATATCAATCAGCTTTTGCGCTTCTTCCTGTGCAATCAGTTTACGGGCTTCTTTTATAGGGGTTTTTCTTTTTTTCTTTTTCTTAGGCATTATATTACTTACAATTTCCTGAATATTAATACCCATATCATCAGCACCGAAAGGTCCGAAAACCTGCATACCAACCTGCGATGCAACTGTGTCAAACTCAATCATTTTATCGTCGAGCTCGCCTTTGCGCAATTTTTCTCGCATCCATTCGCGTGTTTTTTCGTTACGGATTTCTTCGTTTTCTTCGTTTTCGGTGTTATCGGCTTTAACAGGATTTTTAACCGGTGGAATAAGCTGGTCGAGTATTTTTTCTTCGGCAAGTTTGTCAGCTTTTTCCTGAACCGATGCAGTCTGTTCAGCTTTAACCATATTTACTGAAAGCTCGGTAAGGTCGCGTATCATCGATTCCACATCGCGCCCCACATAACCCACTTCTGTATATTTTGATGCTTCAACTTTTATAAAAGGAGCATTCGATAATTTTGCAAGACGGCGTGCAATTTCTGTTTTTCCTACGCCGGTAGGTCCGATGAGAATAATATTATTGGGCATAATTTCTTCTTTTAATGTTTCAGCAACCTGCTGCCTGCGCCATCTGTTTCTAAGAGCAATTGCAACAGCCCTTTTGGCATCGTTCTGCCCTATTATGTACTTATCAAGTTCATTTACAATCTGCGAAGGTGTCAGACTTTTCATAGTTCCGTTATTGCTTTTCTTACTCATTTATTTTTCTATTACCTCTACGTTAATTTTATCGTTGGTATAAATACAAATTTCGGATGCAGTTTTAAGGGCTTCCGCAACAATTTCTTTTGCAGAAAGGTTACTGTGTTTAATAAGCATTTTTGCAGCAGCAAGCGCGTACATCCCGCCCGAACCTATTGCAACAATCTGGTCTTCCGGTTCAATAACGTCCCCGTTGCCAGAAATAACATAAGTGTGCTCTTCCGAAATTACTGCTATCATCGCTTCAAGACGGCGCAAAAATTTGTCAGTCCGCCAGTCCTTTGCCAATTCAACGGCAGCTCGGTTTACATTGCCGCGGTACTGTTCAAGTTTTTCTTCAAATCTGTCCAGAAGAGTAAGGGCATCACCTGCAGAACCGGCAAATCCGGTAAGGACTTTTCCTCCGAACATTTTCCGTATTTTTACTGAATTATGTTTTGCAATAGTATTTCCTAAAGTAACCTGACCGTCACCTCCGATAGCCGCTTCACCTTTATGTATCAATCCCAAAATTGTGGTTGATCTCGATTTCATTATTCCTCTTGATAAATTTTATAAAGTGTAAAAATACAAAATTATTTCCTAAGAATTTTAAACGGGATAATTCCCGGCACTTTATTTTTATATTCGATATATGCTTCCCCTAAAATCTTTTCCAGCCGTTTCTCTTCCAAAAGCGAACCGATGTAAAAATAAACAACGCTGCAGATAAAGAAAACCAGATAAAAAACCGACATTGCCGGACGCAATCCAAGGAAAAGGATAGTAAAAAAATAAACAGGATGGCGGCATAACTTGTATGCTCCCGAAAATACAAGTCTATTTTTCTCGTCCAAATCCGAAATTTGGTATTCACCCCTTAAATATCTTTTAACCTGGGATAGTCCTAAAAATTCGTAAGAATTACGCGATGAATTAAATGCCCAGATTATTCCGAAGAGACTTAATATCTGAAGTGTAACTATTATCAAATCGTAAGGGGTATCCAAATCGTAAAGGTAATAACCGGAATCGGGGGATAATTTCCAGAAAAACAGAAATAATATAACTGAAACCGCATTGTAAAAAATTCTGTAGAAAGCAATTTTGTTGCCTGCTTCTTCTGCAATACGCTGTTTAATGCTAAGCTGTGCTAAAAAAGAATGTATAGAAGCAAATATTGCAAACAGCAGAACTGTAACAATAATTTCCGTAAAAATTTTCATATCTCTTTACGAAGACGGGCAACCGGAATCATCATTTGTTCGCGGTATTTTGCAACGGTTCTGCGGGCAATGTGAATTCCTTTTGAATTCAATATTTCTGCAATTTTATCATCGCTGTAAGGATCGTTCTTCGATTCGCCGTCGCACAATTCTTTAATAAGTTCTTTAATATGCTTGTTCGATACTTCTCTGCCTGAATCGGTGATTAATCCTTCGCTGAAAAAATATTTTAACTCGTGTATTCCCACAGGACTTTGAACATATTTACCGTTAACCACCCGGCTTATTGTGGAAATATCCATCATAATTTCGTCGGCAATATCCTTATAAATCATCGGTTTAAGCGCTTTTGGCCCGTATTCAAAAAATTCGTATTGTTTTTCGAGTATCGTCTGCATAATTCTTAATAAAGTATCTCTTCTTTGCAGGATTGAAGCCATAAACCATTTTGCCGATTCGAACTTTTCGCGTAAAAATTTATGAGTGTCTTTTTCACGTTCCGAAATTTTCCGTTTGCGTTTGTTTGTATCAAGCATTTCTAAGTATTGCTGGCTGATAGTAACAGACGGCAGACTTTTATCGTTAAGTGTTACAATAAAGTTATTACCAACTTTTTCAATTATAAAATCGGGTGTAATCTGGTTTGCCTGTTCGTTATCAATATTTCCTTCGCCCGGTTTCGGATTTAATTTTGCAATAATATCAATAACGGTTTTCAGAGTTGAACGTGTAAGACTTAAAGATTTTTCAATGTTGTCGTAACGTTTATTAACAAAATCTTCGTAACAATTCGTCAAAACCTGCTCAGCAAGATACGAATAATAAGGGTCGTATGATGAGTTTCGCAGCTGTATTAAAAGACATTCCCTTAAATCGCGGGCAGCTATTCCAAGCGGCTCAAACTTCTGAATTTCCATCAATACTTTTTCGGCTTCTTCAATTGTAATTTTTATATCTTCAAACATATTTATATCGTTTACAATTTTTTCAAGTCCGGCTTTAAAATATCCGTCCGTATCCAGACTGTCTATTATCACTTCGCCTGCGACAATAAGATTTTCGGGAATATCGAGTTCGTGAAGCTGGTCGAATAATTTTTCGCGAAGACTTCTGCGCGCAGGCGCAACGGGACGAACATAATCATCATCGTCATCGGGACTTTTATTAATACGGTCGCTGTCTATATCCGCATCATTCATAAAATCTTCGAGCTCAAATTCGTCATCGTTTGATATTTCCGGTTCTTCATCAGTTTCGTTTTCACTCGAGCCGGCTTCAGCGTCCGTCTGTGTAATCTCAAGTTCGTCACTTATTACTTCTTCAAGTATCGGATTAAGTTCAAGTTCGGTTTTTATGCGTTGTTCAAGAGTTAACGTGTTCAGCTGAAGCAGCTTTTGATACTGAATCTGCTGCGGAGACAGTTTTTGCTGTAAAGCCAATTTTTGATGAAGAGATAGCATAATCGATTACCTGCCGTTGTTTACTAATTTACTGTACCATTTTTTACCGTAAGCTCTTTCAAGCCCGTCCTTGCAAAACTCTGCAATACTTAAATTTGTTTCCTTGCCTTTTTCCAAAGCAGGCACACACTCCGAAAATTCTTCGTACCTTAGAATTTCGCCGCCGAAATCTGATATTCTGATCGGGAACAAATGGCACGAAATAGGTTTTCGGAATTTGCTTTTATTATTAAAATACGCTTTTTCGAGAGCGCATTTTGCTATGCCGTTTTCACGGTATACAAATACACAGTCTTTGTTATCAATACTTTTTACAAGGAATATTTCTTCTTTAATCTCCCAAAAATTATTCTCTTTTATATAATCTTTTTTTTCCGGATCAAGATATTCCATTGCTGCCGGAAGAGATTCTTCTATAAGTTCTATTTCATTTTTCATTAGCGGAGCGCCGAATTCGCTTTCTAAAGTGCAGCACGCTCCCTTGCATTTTTCGAGGTCGCAAGTAAACTTGGTTGTGAATATTTCTTCGCGCACTAAGATATTTTCTATTTGATAAACGTTTATTTTCATAGATTTGGAATAATTTTTGACAAAGATAATAATTTATTCAACTATTTTAAAGATTAATAAATAAATCGGGAAGTAACATAATTACCGCCCTTTATTATAGTTATATTTTTAATCAACTGAATCAGTACGCAAATATATGGCTTTGATAGTTTTTCAGCTCTATAAAAAGTCCGGAAAGATAAACTTCATCGCTCGAACGGACATATTCGGCTCCGGTTAATAAATCTTTCAGTGTAATTCTTTCGGGATATCCGCGAAGATCTAAGATTATCCTGCACCTGGAAGAACAATCTTCGTAATTTACGGTAACAAGTCTTCTTTCGTCCTTAAGTTTCCACTCCCAAGCAAGTATGTTTTTGTATGATTCGTCATTTTGAGCAACAGGATAAGTTTTTAAAAGGCTCCAAGTGCCGACCTTAAAAATACTGCTTTTAGTTATTTCGAGAAGTCTGTTGTAAAACTGAACCATATCTTCTTGAGTTTTTTCGTGAGGCGAGCGCCCAAGCTGTACTGGCAGTTGAATTTTCTTCCCTTCAAATTGTCCGTCGTGATAAAACCGCATTCCGCGTAAAGTTGAAATTATAACCGCTGCTGCTTTTGATCGTTCTTTTCCTAAAGCAGCAACAGCTCTTTCCTCATCGTGATTTTCTATAAAGCGCAGACTCCTGTTCTGGAAATCGTCCTTTGCGAGAAGGTGGTCTCTAATTTCCATTACATAACCGGCTTTTAATCTGTCGGTAAGTTTTTTATCGTAAGTATAATCGAACCCTAACTGCTGGAGTTCCCATTCAAGATCCCAATATGCTTCGGCAATAAACAAAAAGCTCGGCTCAACATCTTTTATTATGCTTATAGCCAGTTTCCAAAATTCATCTTCCGGTTTTTCGAATCCAAGTTTATTTAATATTCCTCCCCAGGTATTTCGGAATATATTGTTCAAAACAAGCATGGCCATATCGCAGCGAACTCCGTCGCAGTAGTTTGTAATTTTTACCAGCTGACTTATCATAAATTCGCGCGTTTTTTCACTGAAATAATTTAGCTGAATTGTATCTTGCCAAGCCGGGAAAAACGGATCTCTTGCGTGGGCAAATGCTTTGCCGTTTCCGTTTTCGGGCTTATAATAGGTGTGCTTGTCGGCTGCATAATTTTCTTCATCGGTTTGAAGAAAAATTTCGGGATGTGTTTCAATAAAATCTGTATCGGCACTGAAATGATTAGGAACAAAATCCAATATCAGTTTCAATCCTCTTTTTTTTAGTTCCAGCCTAAGCCATTTAAGTTCTTCTGCAGTTCCTAAAGCGGGATTTATCTCGTATCCGCAAATGGAATAAGGCGAGCCGATAACATCTTCGTCGTCAAAATCTTTTAGAGCTTTTTTGTATTCCCAAACAAGGTTTTCTTCAAAGCAGTATTTTTGTATTGTTGAAGGACAATTTTTCCAAACTCCCATCAGCCAGATATAATTTATGCCTTTTTCTGCAAGTCCATCCCATATTTCGAGTGGAATGTCTTGTAAAGTAGCTTTTTTATTATCTGTATCAAATTGTCTTATCCAAACCCGTGTATTAATTTCGTAAATTGACTGATAACATTTCATTTTGTGCTCTTTTAATTAATACATATTCCTTCTGTGTTTTGTATTCTTTTTTTTTCAGATAGAAGTTCTTTATTAAATTCCAGAATTTCCTTTTGTTCTTCTTCATTTTCAGTACGGTTCAGTTTTTCGTTATTTTCCTTAATCAGCCTGTCGAGCTGATTTATCTTGTATTTTTTAATTACATCCGCAGCAAATTTTTTCAAGCGGGATTCTTCATCTTCCGCTTCGGAAATATCCTCCCATTTGCTGCTTATCGATTTTGTATCCAGCGTAATAGTGCGAAGAATAGATTTTGTTTCTTCATCTTCAAATTTATCAATTAATTCATCGGGTTTTACAATGTTATTTTTAAAAGCATCAA
>JAAYAN010000253.1 GCA_012719345.1 Ignavibacteria bacterium
ATGGTCTGTTGCCAATGGATCTAGCCCCGTTCGAATACCTGATTTTACACGTGGCTCGTTCAAAACCAATGCACCGATTGATCTTGACATGTCGTTAGGGGGAGGTAACACGACAATTAAGAAAAACACTCAAGTTGGATGATACTCTTCAAAAAACCGTCAATTGGGCGAGTATAACTAATCATTTATTTTCAGGCTTAATATGATGGATACTCCCCGTTTTTCAGACAAAGAAAAACTGGTCATAGGAAACACGGTGACAAGACAAGAGCAATAATATCTCCCGGGTGGGAGGTTATCTCGCCAGATGAAACTCCAATAGCCCCTCCAATGGTTCTTTTTCTATCTTTCCCATTTTCATGCCGTACTCCGATACAACGTTCTCCAATATCGGTTGAAAATGGTAAGCAACCGAACCCACGCAGTTGAAGGAATAGTCGCGGTACCCCGGATAGTGGATTACTATATTGTTAAACAAATCGTTAAACGAATCGTAAACTACTTTGCGGTAATATTCGTCACGATGTAAATTCTCCCCGACGAACCGGCTGAATTGGGCACAAAACTTATTTGCCGACGGTTTTGTGTACAGTTGATCGAATAATTCATCGGCTGTCATCCCGCAATAGGTCTTGTATTGTTTTTCCACGTTCGAAGGCATATACCCCCTGATGTAATCGCCGATTATCTTCTTACCGATATAACTTCCGCTGCCTTCATCTCCTAATAAAAACCCCAACGATTCAATGTTGTGAATGACCTTTTCTCCATTGTAAATGCAGGTGTTGGTCCCCGTACCCAAAATTCCTGCGAAACCGGCTTCGTTCTGCAGTAATGCCCTGGCAGCGGCCAGCAAATCGGTCTCAACAAATATCTCTGCTTTCGGAAACACGCTTGTTACGCCGTCAGTTATGACACTATCCGTCTTTTTCGAATATCCGCCTCCCGCACTATAGAAATAAACACTAGTTACTTCCGGGGCAATTTCCCGGATATCCTCCGGAATGCTCCGATGCAAGGATTGGCTGATGTAGGAACGATCGACAAAAAAGGGATGATATCCTTCCGTCTCGAACACCGTCGTCTTGCCTGTTTCTCCTATTAAACCCCATGATGTTTTGGTAGATCCTCCATCCGCAATTAAAATCATGATACCTTGTTTTAAATTTCACATTTCCTTATGGGTTATCCTCCTTCTGATCGTGCAAAAATGCAGTTTCCCCGGATATTCCGTCAAACCGTGTCCGCATAGTGCGCTACGACTATTTTTTCCTTAATCCAGCCTTGTACCCGCTCAGGGCATAATAAAGAATAAATAGATAACATGGGATAAACAATATGTAAGCTTTCTGAAAATCGGTTGCCGAAGGAGATGACCCAATGCTCCTGACGAAATCCAAGACAAATCCGAAAATCAACGGTAAAACGGCTCCGCCTACAATGGCCATAACCAATAAGGATGCACCTGATTTGGTGAATTTTCCCAGCTTGTCGATAGCCAGCGCCCATATTGCGCCCCACATCAAAGAATGGGAGAACCCCAGAACGCCAAAACAGTAGATAGCTTGCCTTGCCGGCAACAAGATAAGGCTGAATGAAGCCAACAGGGCTACCCATGTAAATAAGATCAAGGCTTTACGCTGATGCATCACCTGCAACAAAAAGATACTGATAATATATCCTATAACCAAGCCAATGGAGACAATGCCCGAATATTGAGCCGGGTTATCCAACCCGATGGCATTGGCAAAGTCAATCGCCGATGCCATGGGGAGAGTTTCCACGCCCACATAAATGAACAAGGCAATAGCGCCTAAGATCAGGTGAGGAAACTGCAAAACGCTTGTTTTTTTACTTGCAACGAGAACTTCAATATTCCCGCTCCCTGAATCTTTTGGATCCTCCTCTTCGCCTGCGGCTTTCACCTCGGGCAGTGAAACGAAAAATATCAAAACCGCCAGCAATGCGATCACCCCTGCGGCAATCCCGAAAGGTATATGAGCCTGGTTGAGAACCGGATTCTTCACATCGATAAATAAGCTGAGGAAGACAGGTCCAAGATACCAGGCCGACTTGTTCATGATCCCCATGGCGCACATGCGTTGAGCCGCTTTTTCTATCGGCCCGCAGATGGTAACATACGGGTTGACCGCCGCCTGCAACAACGTGTTCCCTATTCCTCCGATAAAAGATGCTGCCAAAAACATATAGAAACCCGCCATTGAGCCGCTCATCCTGGCGGAAGGGATAAACAGCAACATACCCAAAGCCATGATCAGCAAGGCTATCACCATTGAACGTTTATATCCTATCCTTTGAATGACAACACCGGAAGGCCTGCCGAAAATCAAAAAGGCCGAAAAAGTAGCGGTAAGTAACAGGTATGACATGCCCTTGCTCAGGGAGAAAGCGGTTTCCAAAATGGGAACCATAATGCCG
>JAAYAN010000318.1 GCA_012719345.1 Ignavibacteria bacterium
CTCAGTCACTCAGTCACTCAGTCACTCAGTCACTGATTTGTTAATTACCAACAAGGATTTATAAATGCCACTTTACAATCTCCATCCCGACAGGTTTTTTGATCCTGATCCTGATGTTCGCAAGTATGCGAGATCGATTTATGATACAATAAAAAATCTTCCGATTATCAGCCCGCATGGTCATGTTGATCCGAAAATTTTTGCGGAAAACAAACCGTTTCCAAACCCCACGGAACTTTTTATCATTCCCGATCACTATCTTTTCAGAATGCTCTATTCACAGGGGATCCCCCTTGAATCACTTGGAATTCCACGAATTGATGGAGGTCCAGTGGAACGTGATCCAAAAAAGATCTGGAAACTGTTTTCTGAAAATTATTACCTGTTTAATGGTACACCAACGGGAGTCTGGCTTGATTATGAATTTAATCAGGTCTTTGGCATAAAAGAAAAACCTGATGCATCAAACGCTGAGAAAATCTATGGTGAATTGTGCGAAAAAATCAATTCTCCGGAATTCCTGCCCCGCACACTGTTTGAGCGTTTTAATATCGAGGCCCTGGCCACCACCGACACAGCACTTGACATACTTGATCAGCATAAAGCGATCCGTTCTTCCGGTTGGCAGGGTAGAATCATTCCATCATTCAGACCCGATACCTTGACCGATATCAGCAATCCCGACTGGGTTCCAAATATCAAAAAGCTGGGTTATCTTACCAATCGCACAATCCAAAACTACCGTGATTATATTGATGCGCTCCGGGAACGTCGTCGTTACTTTATCCAGATGGGTGCGACCGCTTCTGACCATGGTGTTTTCGAACCATTCACAAAAGAACTGCCGTTACATGAAGCTGAGGCAATATTTACACGTGCATTAAAGCAAACAGCCACTCCTTCGGATGTACGGTTTTTTACTGCACACATGCTTATGCAGATGGCTGAGATGAGTACTGAAGACGGTCTTGTCATGCAGATCCATCCGGGATGCTTTAGAAACCATAACCAACCGCTTTTTAGGCAGTTCGGATTTGACAAAGGACACGATATCCCCGTTGCGACAGAGTACACCTCGAATCTTCAGGAACTGCTTAACCGTTATGGTAACAACGCCAATCTGACAATAATACTCTTCACGCTTGACGAATCATCCTACTCACGTGAATTAGCGCCACTGGCCGGGCACTATCCGGCACTGAAACTTGGTCCCGCATGGTGGTTTAATGACAGTATCCAGGGTATTACGCGCTATCGTCACTACGTTACCGAAACTGCCGGTTTCTACAACACGGTCGGATTTAATGATGATACCCGGGCTTTTGTCTCGATTCCGGCACGACATGATGTTGCACGGCGAGTTGATGCAAATTATCTGGCTGGTCTTGTCGCACGACATATTATCAGTCTTGATGAGGCGATGGTAATTGCTGAAGATTTGACCTGGACACTGGTAAAGCGAGTATACAAACTTTGACAATGTTATTAACAAATTTCAATAGAAATGGACATATAACCTAATTTTCTGGCAGAAGCATTTTCCCCGTAATATATTTTTTATGATTATGACCGGAAGTCTCTCTTTATTTTGCAGTAAGCGAGGGTTAAAATGAGTGAACTTATTGAAAAAATAGGCATATGTGTAGAGCGGGGGAAAGTGAATAAGACTTCGCCGTTTCCTCCGGATATGAAAGGTCTTGACGGTGCTGATGAGTACACAAAACTGGCTGTTGAAG
>JAAYAN010000204.1 GCA_012719345.1 Ignavibacteria bacterium
ATAATCTTGAAAACCGCGATTTTTTATATGAATTTATGCCTGTAATTCTTGGAGAATTACACTACCGTCAGCAGCTTTCTCACAAAATTTATATCGGGAAAGAGCAAACGCTTAAAGAATTGATTCATACGGAAAAAATGGCTTCGCTGGGACAAATGGCGGCAAGCATTGCGCACGAATTAAATAATTCAATTACTGTACTGAAAATAAATTCCGAATGGATGGAAGATATTTTTGGGAAATTTATACAACAATATCTGCCGCAAAAACATCACCTTTTTCTTAAAGGATTAAAAGAAGGGAGAGTAACAAGCAGCAGCCTGGTGCGTAAAACCGCCGAAGAAATTTCCGCGCGGTACAATTTACCCGACAACATTTCAAAAAAACTTGCGCGTTCCGGATTTGATGCCGAAACATCGGATTTTATTAATAATTTTTCTCCGTCCGAAATTGAAGAAAGCATTCAGATAATTGAAGCGGGCACGTCTTTTAACGATATGCGGACTGCCGCTTATCACTCTTCGCACATCGTGAAATCTGTAAAACAGCTTGGCGCTCAGCAGGCATCGCGCAAGGAAATTGTAAATATCAACGAAACTCTTAACGAATCTCTCATTCTTCTTAAAAGCAATCTGCACGGCATTCAGCTTGAACTGCACATCGGAAAACTGCCCCAGATTGAAGGAAATACCGGAGAATTTGTTCAGATTTTCAGCAATCTTATAAAAAATGCCAGCGAAAGTCTTATTCACGCAAATACTATTAACCCATTAATAGAAATTTTTAGTAATTTTACACCGAATAAAATTGTTGTAACAGTAAAAGATAACGGACCTGGAATACCGCCCGATATTTTGCCCCGCATATTCCAGCCAAATGTTACAACAAAAGTATCAGGACTTTCATTCGGTTTGGGAATAGGACTTACAATTGTTGAAAGACTTGTTAAATCCTATAACGGAACAATAAACGTCCATAGCGAACCGGGAGAAACCGGATTTGTAATTTCAATACCTTGCGGAGATTTGAATGAGAAATCTTAACATCATTTGCGTTGAAGACCAGAAAGAAGTTTTAGGCGCGCTTGTAAAAGACCTTGAAATATTTGAAACACATTTTTCGGTAACAGAATGCGATTCTGCCGCTTCCGCAAAAGAAGCTTTGGAAGAAATTGACAACAAAGGCGGGCGTGTTGCGCTTATTATTTGCGATCACGTTATGCCCGGACAAAGCGGAATTGATTTTATGATTGAAGTTAACAACGACGCAAGATTCAATAAAACGCGGAAAATTCTTTTAACAGGTTTGGCAACCCAGCAGGATGCAATTGTTGCAATAAATGAAGCTGAAATAAATTATTACGTAGAAAAACCCTGGGATTCAGCAGATCTTATTGCCGTCATTAAAAAACTGCTTACTAAATATTTCATTCTTACCGGAATCGATTTTAACGATTATAAGGAATTTGTTGATGAAGAAATAATAAATAAAGAATTCGGCAGCTGATTTTTCACATTTTCTTTTCGCGCAGTTGTTTTATTATTATATCCCGCTTTATTTTATAATGCTTTTTTAAACAATCCTTATTATCTTGCAAAATAAATTTCAGCAAAAGGAAAAATAACTGATATATGAAACCAGTATTCAGCAAAATTGCACTTGCAATCACTTTTTCGCCTTATTGCCGGGCGCTGCTAGCCGAAACTAAAAGGCTTGTTTCGCTCTTCAATTCGTCTGTTATTTTCATACATGCCGGGGAAAAAACCGACGAATCGGAAAAGAAACTTCGCCAGATTATTGAAGAATCAGGATTCGATTATAATACAGTTATTAAATGGGGTACCGGCGATCCTGCTAAAGTTATTATTTC
>JAAYAN010000205.1 GCA_012719345.1 Ignavibacteria bacterium
GAATGGACAAACGAGGAATTATCGCCGATAAAAAACATTGAAATAATGGATATTACTCCAACTTTCTCGGCATTGGGAGCAAGCATTGTTCTTTCAAACGGAAATAAATATCAAGTAGATTTTATTGATATGGATGGTTACAGATCCTGTTAATCATTTCAACTGCATAAGATTAAAATCCTCTCTCGATCAGAAATTTCCATTTGATTCTTGAGAGGATTTTTTTTGATGTGTGCTGCAAAGTGGGGGAATTGATATCCTCGGCTATATTGATTTTTATAAAATTGGTGATTTAAAATTCACTAATAGAAAGTTTAATTAAATAGTTATATTTTTCACTTAATTTGAAAAATTTTTACGAACAAAATCTTAAGGTATTTTTATGATTAAAATTTCCAGTATCACCTTACTAATTGCTTTTTCAATAGGAATGATATTTTCTCAGAGCACTGCGAATAATACCGATTGCACAAAAGATGTTGACGACTCGCGCGGAGTAATGAAGCCTTGGGAAAAAGGCGCTTGGGAAACCGGCAAATACCGCAATGTTTTTCTTGAAGCCGGATACAGCCAGAAAGATATTGATGCTAAACTCGCAAAAGCTTACTATGATGTTTTTGAAGGTCCAAACAGAGTCTATTTTGAAGTCGGCGATACTATGGGTTATGTGTCTGATATTAAAAACAAAGATGTAAGAACCGAAGGAGTTTCTTACGGAATGATGGTTGCAGTTCAGCTTAATAAAAAAGATGTGTTCGACCGTATCTGGCGCTGGAGCAAAAAATATATGCAGCATCAGGGCGGCGGAAGAGACGCTTATTTTGCCTGGAGCGTTAATCCCCAAACAGGAAAACACAATGCTGAAGGTTCCGCATCCGACGGTGAACTTTATTTTGTAACCTCGCTGCTTTTTGCATCAAACAGATGGGGAAATGAAACCGGAATAAATTATTATGCAGAAGCAAGAAGAATACTTGATGCTATGTGGAGTAAAGACGGGACTGTTGACGGACAGAAAAATATTATAAATGTTGAGCATAAACAGATTACATTTGTTCCCGAGGGAAGAGGATATGATTTTACAGATCCATCTTATCACTTACCGGCATTTTTTGAAATGTGGGCTGAATATGCAAAAGACGGTCACGAAGATTTTTACAGAGAATGCGCTGATACTGCAAGAGCATTTTTGCAAAGAACCTGCCACCCGGTTACTGGCTTAAATGCGGATCAAGCAGAATTCAGCGGAAAACCGAGAACATTTTTCGGAAACCGTCCCGGAGCATTCAGATACGATTCGTGGCGGGTGCCGATGAATATTGCAATGGATTATTCCTGGTTTGCTAAAGACAAAGAATGGCAGCAGGATTACTCAAAACGGATTCAAAATTTTCTGTTCTGCCGCGGAATTGATACTTTTGAAGATCAATTTAATGTTGATGGAACTTTACCGGAATTCATTTTACAAGCCGGCGGATTTCAAAAGCTTCGCCATTCATTGGGTTTGATTTCAACTTCCGCTGCTGCTTCAATTATGGGAACACAGGCTAAAAGCTGGAAATTTGTCGATAAAATCTGGAACGCGAAACTCGAGCCTTATGAAGACGGATATTTTGATCCGTATTATGATGGACTTTTGTACTTATTCAGTGTTATGCATTTAAGCGGAAATTACAGGATTATTAAACCGGAAACGAAATAATTTTTATCTAAAAAAATGGAGCAGCTTTGAAAAGAATGCGTTTTTTATTTCTCATTTTCTTAATTGCTTTATTACAATTATCATTTGCACAGGATAATATTCCTCATTTAAAAAAGGCAGGCAATAAATATCAGTTGATGGTTAACGGAAAACCATTTTTATTGCTTGCCGGGGAATTAGGAAACTCAACTGCCAGCACAATGGAATCGATGGAACCGGTCTGGCAAAGAATGAAAGAACTAAATGTTAACTCTATTTTAACACCTGTTTATTGGGAATTATTGGAGCCGGAGGAAGGAAAGTTTGATTTCAAACTTATTGACGATCTTATCCTTGAAGCCCGGAAACACGATCTTAAATTAGTGTTTTTATGGTTCGGCTCGTGGAAAAACAGCATGTCAAGTCACGCCCCGGCTTGGGTAAAAAAGGATCAAAAAAGATTTCCCCGTGCAAAAAGCGAAACAGGTGTCAGTCAGGAAATTTTAACTCCTTTTTCCGAAAATAACTTGAATGCTGACCTTAACGCTTATTCTAATCTTTTAAAACATATTAAAGAAATTGATGCTGAACATCAGACTGTAATTCTAATGCAGCCGGAAAATGAAATTGGAATGCTGCCTTCCGCGCGGGATTATTGCGATTTGGCAAACCGGAAATTCACTGAAAATGTACCTAAAGAATTAGTTGATTATTTGGTTAAAAACAAAGAAACGTTGAACCCCGAATTTTCTGAAATTTGGGCAAAGAACGGATCTAAAACCAAAGGAAACTGGGAAGATGTTTTTGGGAAAAGTCTGCAAACCGATGAAATTTTTATGGCGTATTATTTTGCACTTTTTACCGATAAAGTTGCTGCTGCAGGAAAAAAGGAATATGGACTTCCGGCTTATGTTAATGCCGCATTAAACTCTCCCGGTAAAAATCCGGGAGAATACCCGAGCGCCGGTCCGCTTCCTCATATTCTGGATGTGTGGAAAGCCGGTTCGCCAAACATCGATTTCTACTCGCCCGATTTTTACAATCCCGATTTTAAGCACTGGAATGATTTATACACGCGGCAGGAAAATCCTTTATTCATACCGGAACATAATTTTGATAACACTGTTGTGGCAAAAGCTCTTTATTCATTCGGGCATTACGAAGCTTTGGGTTTTTCACCGTTTTCGATAGAACAAATTCCCGGAACACCTATTAGCGCCAAAGAAGAAAAACTTGCTAAAGTTTACGAACTGCTGAATCAGATTAAACCGCTGCTTGATGAAAACCGCGGTAAAAACCGGATTGATGCTGTACTGTTGGACAACGACACTAAAAATGCGACTTTTATTTTGGGTAATTATGAATTTAATGCACGTCATACTTTTAACCTGGGATGGGAGCCAAACTCGAAATCTGAAGATTGGGAACAAGCGGCTGCAATAATTATCCGGACAGGAGATAATGAATTTTATTACGCAGGATTTGGCGTTTCGTTAGAATTCAAAAACTTAAAGCAAAAAAATATGAATGTAGGAATCCTGAAAGCCGAGCGCGGATATTTTAAAGACGGCAAATGGACGGTTTACCAGCATTTGAACGGCGACCAAACACATCAGGGACGGCATATCCGTTCTTTTGTTGGCGATATTTCTATCCAGAGATTTACTTTATACGAGTACGAATAAATTTCCTGTTGCGTTTATCCTTTAATTTTTTGAATATTACTAAATAAATTTTGTAAATTAAATAGAATTAACGCAATTTTGCAAAAAAAAGGATTTTTATCCAAAAACTCTCACACAATGAAAAAAAACTTTTTAATATTACTACCACTATTTCTACTATTAGCTGCTTGCAGTGAAGACGATGTTCTTGCACCTATTAATTCAGAATTGTTTCAAAATATAGAATTTCAAACTATAGAATTAGTAGATGACTCCAAAAGGGATATAACGGATATTAGTTTTTATAACGATAATGATGGCGTTATTTGTGGTAGTTCTGGTTTTTTTGCAAAAACTACAGATGGTGGAATGACTTGGACTAAACTAAACGTTGGCGTTAATCATTCTTTCTTAACAACTTTTATGTTGGATAATAATACTTTTTTTACAGCAAGACGTGGACTATACAAAACAAGTAATTCAGGCAGCAACTTTAGCGAAATAGGTAATTTATCTTCCGGAACATCATCAGTCTTTAATATATACTTCAGAAACAACTCTATTGGGTTTGTGACCCACGATTTGGCGATCAAAAAGACCATAGATGGAGGAAATACTTGGGAAGAAAAATACTTTACTAATTCAGTATATAGTATTTATGACTTGGAATTCACAAGTGATAATATTGGCTATGCAAGTGGTGGTGCTTTTTGGGATAACTATAATAAAGGGCAAATAGTCAAAACAACTGACGGTGGAGAAACTTGGACTAAAATATTGACAACCATAAGTATCCGTTCAATTAGTTTTTTTAGTGATAACATAGGCTTTTATTCAAATGTAAACGAAGAAATATTTAAGACAACAGATGGAGGTGTGAGTTGGAATAAAATTTCAACCTTGCAATATTACCCCACAGACATTTTATTTCTAAATAATGAAATAGGATTTGTTGCAACGTATGAAGGCAAAATTCTAATGACAAAAGATGGAGGAAATACTTGGCAAATAGCATATGAGAAAACTACAGTACCAATCAACAGGATTATAAAGACTTCAAACAGTATATTTGCTGTTGGAAATGATGGATTACTTTTAAAATCGAAATAAAACATCACACAACAAGAGTTTTGTGTCACGCGGGGTAATCCCGTTTCGTTCCTCACGGGACAGGCTGTGCAAACTTGGAGCTTTGTGCTCCGAAATCTCCCACTACTCATATACTTACCGTTACCAGCAACTTTAGAAAAGACAACGCTTTTACAGACTTCAAGAAATTCAAATAAATATTTTGAAATATTTTGCTAAATTATTATTCATAAACATTATATTTAAGAGACAAAATGAATATGAAGAACATAGATAAAATAATTCAGAATTAACAGTAAAGCTATGGCAAAAAAGCAAAAAACAGCACAGGAAGGTTTCAACGAAATATTGCTTTACACTACACCCAATGGTAAGGTAAAGATAGAAATATATTTGCAGAATGAAACGATATGGCTAACACAGCAAAAAATAGCCGATTTGTTTGGGGTTGATAGAACGGTAGTAACCAAACACTTGAAGAATATTTTCGAAAGCAACGAGCTAAAAGAAATTTCAGTTAGTGCAAAAATTGCACACACTGCAGCCGATGGTAAGAAATATCAAACTCAATTTTACAATCTCGATGCAATCATTTCTGTTGGTTACAGAGTAAACAGCAGGCAGGCAACCGCTTTCCGCATATGGGCTACAGAACGATTAAAAGAGTATATCATCAAAGGCTTTACTATGGATGATGAACGACTCAAAAACCCGAATAACATTTTTGGTAAAGATTACTTTGAAGAGCAACTTGCCCGCATTCGCGACATCAGAAGCAGCGAGAGAAGGTTCTATCAAAAAATAACCGATATTTACAGCCAATGCAGCGCCGATTATGATGTGGACGAAAAGATAACTAAAGATTTTTTTGCCACCGTTCAAAATAAATTACATTGGGCAATTACCGGACAAACAGCGGCCGAACTTATAGCTGCAAGAGTGAACAGCACAAAAGAAAATATGGGTTTAGCAACTTGGAAAAATGCCCCAAAAGGTGCAATCAGAAAAACAGATGTAGGCATTGCAAAAAATTATCTGAACGAAAAAGAATTAGATGGATTGAACCGGATTGTAACAATGTATTTAGATTATGCAGAAAATCAAGCACAAAAAGGGGTAGTAATATATATTTCAAGATTTATTTTGAAAACGATTCAAATAGGTACTTAATACTCATATTAAATAAAACTGCATTATGAGGAATAAGAACATATTTCCAAGGTTTACCTCCATTAACAGAGTTGTATTCTGATGCATATTTACAGTATTCTTTGGCTGCTTTAGCTTTATCCTGAACCTCAGAATCGTCAATATCGCCTTCCTTTTTTATCTCAATCATATAAATACAATCCAAGGCTTCCGTAATAAAGTCTGGTCTGTATTGACGCGAGTTATGCTGCCAATAAATTTTAAATTGATTTGGAGCAGGGCGCAGCCATTTGATTATCTCGCTATCTTGCTCAAGTATAATTGAAAAATCTTTTTCAGATTTCGAATCAAATTTGTAAAGAATATGGTAAGCTTTTTTGAATCCTGTAAATATTTTTGAAGGAATTACATTAGTAGGAGCGATTGTCTCTTTGAAGTTGTGAATTTGGTCTTGTGTATATTTTGTGTAATTATGATCTTCGATTTTTGTATACGATTTTACATCTATTATCGGTTTCTGAAAATCCGGAGTTTCAATATAAAAATTCTGCATCATTTGTTGATAAATAAACTTTCCGATTTCATTTTTATGGTACTGTACTACATTTTTAACTTCTTCATCTTTCAGGTAACTTTTAAATTTTTCAACCGCCTGACCGGATAGCTTGAAAAGTATATCGGATTGTTCGTCATAATCAATTTCAGCATAATTTATCAATTCATTAACTATCAAGTTTTCCAATGAATCATTTTTGATTCCACCATGATGTTTACCAGTAATTATGTCTGTCTCCTGCTCCCTTAAAGTTGTTCGAATAATTTCTTCGGAAACTGGCAAGTAATTTAGGTTTGCTGAATCAAGATCAAATTCTCTGAAACCAGTTTTTATTTGCTCTACAGGTTGAATTGTTATACGTGGTATTTCAATTATATTTTTAGTGAAATCATCAACAACTGATGCATATTGTTCTGCGAATTCTTTTACCCTATCCTCAGCAAACATAGATTGTTGAGGATCGCTATAAACCCTTTGCCTATAATTTTCAACTGCAATTACTTTTATTTCTTCATTCTTTAACTCTGTAACATTTTTAACGGAAGTGTTTAATGAAGGTATTGCTGCAAATATTTCCTTCTTTATTTCAAGTTTTAATTTTTCTTCCTGTTTTTTCTCCGGCTCAATAATTTGTTCAATTCTTATTTCTTCGGCTTTATAAACTTCTTCTATTCTTGATGTAGAAGTTATTGCTTCTTTAGGTTTTTGTAATTCCTTCTCATCAATAACTATTATATTTTCTTGTCTGATTATAGAATCCGGCTGATTTGCAGCTTCAATTATTTCTTGAAATTTATCGTGTGCTACTATTGTAAGTGTATCAACTTTTTTAACTCCGGTTTTTCTTCCGAATGGCAAGCGTAATCCGCGACCTATCGTTTGCTCGCGCAATGTAGTTGAAGCAGCAGTTCTTAAAGGAATTATTGTGTAAAGATTTGTAACATCCCAGCCTTCTTTAAGCATATTTACGTGTATAACTATTTCAATCTTATTTTCAGTATCTTCCAATGAAAGGAGCTGCTGAATGTTTTCTTCCTTTTCTTCACCTCGCTGGTTGGAATGTATTTCCATTACCTTATCAGCATAACGCCCATCAAAAAAGGAATTTGACTGAATAAGGCTTTTTAGCTGCGAAGCATGCACTGTATCTTTTGCAACAACAAGCACGAACGGTTTTACACGTTTCGTTTTACTATCGCGCGCATAAATATCTAATGCTACTTTTGTATCCTCGTGAATACGGATACCGTCTTCAAGTTTAATTCTGTCAAGTTCTTCAGGCGAATATTTTGCAGGATCAAAATCTATTCTTGTTGCAACTGCCGGCTCTTTTACAAATCCGTCTCTTATTGCTTTGGCAAGTGAATACTCAAAAACTACATTTTTAAATTTAATAGCCGTTCCGCTTCGTTCAACCTGCGGCGTTGCAGTAAGTTCAAGTCCTATTAACGGGTTCAATTCATTAATAACTTCCATACCCCTGTCTGCACGATAATGGTGCGATTCATCCATTAACAATACAAGGTCATCAAGGTTTGTTAAATATTCGAAGTACGATTCGCCAAGATATTCCGATAATCTTTTTATGCGCGGTACGTTTCCGCTGCGGGTTTCGGCATTAATTTTTGAAATATTAAAAACATTAATTCTTATCTCAGCTTTATCAAAAAAGGTTTTTGCATACTGATAATTATCGCCGGTAACAATAACAGGCTTATTGTGCACAAATTCGCTTATCCCCTTAAATACATATTTGGGATGCGAAGCGTCTTCAAAATCGGTGATTAGTTTATTATAAATTGTAAGGTTCGGCGCCAGTACAAAAAAGTTTTTAATTCCTTTTTCGAGATAAAGATACGAAATAAAGGCACCCATTAACCTTGTTTTACCAACACCTGTTGCAAGGGCAAAACAGATTGAAGGAAAATTTCTTTCAAAGTCAGTGCAGGTAGGGTACAGCGTATTTACATTTTGAAGTTCATCTCTAAGTAAATCCACCTCTTCGTTCTCTACCGGGAGGGGATTTTTTTTAAGTTCGAGTTTCTCTATTAGGTCAGTAAGGATGCTTAAACTTTCTTCCTGAGGTTTACGCAAACTTAATCTGTTGCGGATATAAGAAGCATTTTTATTCATTCTGTTTCCTCCGTGTTTGCGGTAAACAAATCAGGTTCATTTTCTTTGCTCTTTTTATCAGTATTTTCAGGTCCCTTGGGTACAAACTCCGCAGCGTTTTCTTCTCCCGGCATCGAAATAATATTCAGGCTGTAGTCTTCTTTTCCAAACTCGCATTTACCAAGCAGCATAAGCGGTATTCTTTTTATTGTAATGTTTGCAAACTTGTTTTCGCAGGAAGTAGAAAATGATTTACAGCATATTAACAGGCTTTCTTCCGGTTGCATTTCTTCGTGTATCTGGTCAAGTTTTTCAACTGTAATAAACTGAGTTGTTGTGTAAATAAAATCCTTTTCGGAAGATTGCCCCTGCTTCCAGTAAACTTCGCTGTTTGGCTGGTATTTAAAGTTATTATGTTTTGCCATTGCAGCGGCAAGCATATCGGCATTATATTTTTCTTCAATTATCCAGTTGCCGTATTTATCCTGCTTTAACAGGCTTGGAGCAAGGTAATAATATTTGAAACCACCGCCGCCTTTCCATTCAACAGCTTTTGAAATGCCGCCCTGGTCTGTGCCTTCGCAAACTTTTTGTAAACGCGGTATGCAGTGCGTATGGCAGTGCTCGCCAAGTTCAATTCCTATCCATTTGCGTCCCATTTTATGAGCAACTGCCGCGGTTGTACCGGAACCGAGAAAGGAATCGAGTACGAAATCGCCTTTGTTAGTTGCAATTTGAAAAACTCTTTCAATTAGTCTCTCAGGTTTTGGAGTTGCAAAAATATCAGATACGTTGAATTGCTTAACTTCCTTTTTAGCTTCTTGATTATCTCCAACTTCATCTTTGAACCAAATTGTTAGTGGTACTAAACCCTCTTGTACTTCAGTAATAAATCTTTTATATCTTGGGACATTATTCCCATTAGCACCAAAATAAATTCTATTGCTATCAATTAATTCTTGGAATTTTTCTTTAGAAAAACGCCAACTTGTACCTGGAGGTGGCTCCAATATTCTACCAGAAGGTGTTTTAATTGGGTAAATATCTTTGATGTTTGGTGTTTTTGCATGGCAAGGACCAGAAGCCCATGCTCCTCTTGGATCATTATCTACATTGGAATAACCTTTATTTGTATCCTCCGATCTTGGTAACAAATTCCGCTTCCAATTCATTTTATTCTTCGCATAAGATAAAATGAAATCGTGGTTATCAGAGAGCCACTTTGCATCGTTACTTCTTGTATGCTTCTTATGCCAAATAATTGTATTAATATAATTACTTCTCCCAAAAATTTCATCGCACAATACTTTTAAGTAATGAGATTCGTCATCATCAATGGAAATCCAGAGAGAACCGTCTTCACTTAATAAATTTCGTAATATTTCAATTCTCGGTTTAATCAGATTCAGCCAAATTGAATGTTCGAGATTATCATCATAATGATCGAAGGCGTTACCGGTATTATAGGGCGGGTCAATATAAATACATTTTATTTTTCCGGCGAAGTCCTGTTCAAGGGCTTTTAACGCCAACAGGTTATCGCCGTAAACAAGCATATTTTCTGTATTCTTATCCCCGTAAGACTTTTCAGGGTCTTCAATTAAAATACGCGGCTCAAGTTTTGGCTGCTGGTCTTTGCCTATCCAGGTTAGTTCAAGTTTGGGTTTGTTTGCCATAAATTTTTCTTATATAATCTTTTGGGAATGTGATCATATTCATTATTGCAAATTTCTTTTTTCGCATTAACTATTAGTATATCGTTAAGTGCATTGGCAGCTAATCTATTTTGCCAATAATCGTCCTTATTGGTTTTGATCCCACTTCTTTTCACATCCTGATTAACTTTTTTATCCTTAATGTGAAATTCAATATGCCAATAGTTTAAATTAATAGGAACATGAGAAATTGAGGTTTTTCCTTCTGATTCAAACTCCGGTTTCTTGTCTATTTCAATTTTAAGTTTGTCTAATAGATTTTTAAGATTAACGTCATTTTTCCTGCTAAATGGAAATTCACAATTATGTATATTCTTTAATATAAAATATATTGGATAAACCTCTTTTTCAATTTTATATTGTCCAATAAAATCGCTGATTCTTATATTTTTTCCATCTGTCCATTGTTTGTTGGCATTCCCTTTGGGAACATATTTTAGATGGTTTTCCTTAAATAAACCCCCTAATAAATTCAAAGACATATCTGGGACATCTTTTAATTCAGAAATAAGGGCTTCAGTTTTCAAAAATCCTATTTCATCAAAAGCTTCAGTAGGTTTTTTATTCGTACGCCTTACTAGAAGGAAACTATAGTTTAAAATATGTTTATCAAAATCAATATTTAAAATATAGTTTTTATGTGGCAGAATCACACGAGGATAAGATGAAATCTTATTAAAATTTTTATTGAATATATTGGTTAATACCCTCAACCAATTCGTTAATATTTTTATAGTCATTTAAGACGGATTTTTTATTAATGAATACACTATAAAAAACCAATAATTGGTTTTCCTTAAAATTTTCAAAAGGTTTTGTAATTATTAAAATTGTATTGTCATTCAAAATTGTCTTAAATTTTATTTCATTCAAAGGAGATATTTCAATAGAAATTTTTTCGTAATTTAATTTTGCTATAGATTCAAGTAATGTATTAGTAATAATAAAAAAATCATTTTTGTTAATTTTTGCATATTGGCTATTTGCTGAATATTCAATATTTATTTTATTTAAAAGATCCTCGTGTTTTTTTATGAATTGATATAGTCCAGTTAAAAACTTCCACTGTTCTAATGAAGATTGTGTGATATCATAATTACCCTGGCTAATTCTATCATTTTTAGCCTCTATTAAAGAACTATATAATGATATATCTTCATCATCGTAAGGATTACCATATGAAGAAATAATTGGATTTTCTTTCTCTGCATAAGTTAAATATGCTGATGTATTGTTTATTTCTGGTGTTATGGCAGTTAACATATAAAATCCTCAATATTTTGGATTCAAAGTTGCTAAAAATGTTTCGGTTAGCAAAAAATAAAATAATAATTTTTCTTCATAATGTAGTTTATCGATTATATTTAATAAATTTTTGTTAAGGCTATTTGGTAAATCATATTCTTGTGATGCATCAATATCAACAAACAAACCTCGGTATGTTTTAATTCCCTTAGTAACATTTCCATTCTCAGCAATGCGTAAAACCAATTTCATATTTTCTTTTAACAACTCGGTCTGTAAAAAAGAATTTGTTTGTTTATAATCGATAGATGGAATTAAGAACTTAAGGTTCATAATTTCTGTAATCTTAAATTTAGGTTCAAACAGACTTATGTATCTAACACCTATTCGTTCGATTTTATTAATAAAATGCAATTTTTCGATTTTTTCTAATATCTGCTTTATTAATACAAAATACTTATCCCATAAATGATATGTATCAATGTTCTCAAAAATAATAATATTTGTACCAATAGAAATTGAATATTCATTATTACTAAAAATAAAATCAGGTGTGTATTTTAATTTCGGATCATTTTTCATAATTCGCGGTAAGTCAGTGTTAATCACATTTGGGAAAATATCACCGATTATAGGAAAAATATTTTTAATAATATCTTCAGTTTTTAGTTCGCTTAAAAAGCGAACTTCAACAACTGAACTTATTAAAGGGTTTGGTGTAATTTCTATTGGTAACTTTTTCATTATATGATTTGTTTTGTTTTTTGAAAAATAATAATACTTCAACATTAAAACTAATAAATTTGTTCGTTTTCTTTTAATAAATAAGTGTTACATTTGTTGATGTAAAACAAAAAGTTGTTTTGTTACCATAACTCGCCCTTCGGCGGAGGCTGTCAGAAATGACACGGGTGCAAAAGAGTTTTTTGGTTTTTTATTTTAAAAGTCAAACTCCGTTACCTTTTCTAATTTACAATATCCAAAACTTTTAAGCATAAATTATTTTGTTGTTATTGATTTAAACATAATATATATTTCGATTGAATCTGAAACAGTGCTAGTCACCGGAGTAGGATTCCCCCGGGGCTGGAAACAGTCCCTTTTCAGTTTAAAGCTCAACAATACCCAGAGGGTGTTTATTTGAGGCTACTTTACAGATAACGGGTTCTAACTTAAGAAAATAATTTGCAGCTCCTTTTTTCTTCATATAATTATTTGGTTCATATTGTTGTCTTACAAAATAAGCAATTAAATCAGTCATTTGTGTAAAATAAGAGTTCGACGAATCTTTAAAAAAGGGATCTTCAATAATAAATTCTAATTGCAAATTTCTACTCCCACCAGCGTATAAATTCTGCGTATTTGGAATTTGATTGTACCTTCTCATTTTTCTCAATATTATTTGCAATTTTTTATCATCTGTTTTATCAGGCAGAATTAGCCCTTTGTCATCCGCATTTTGGGGTCCCGGAAAGTTTCTTTTTCGAATAGTATTTTCAAATCTTTGAATTAATGCCTTCCAAGCAAGTTCAAAAACATCTTCGGTTTTATTTCTTTTGTTAACAACAACATTAATAATACTAATATCACCTTTTGATGCCAGCCAATTAATACATTTCTTCATTATATCAACTCTATCATTTCTTTTAATTCTACGTAAATCACCAGGTTTATTTATCATTTCAGATGCATGAATTTCTTCTCTCAATTTCAGTCCCTTTGAATTTTTTAAATATCTCCTGAATTCAATTAGTTCATCAAGAAGTATTCTCCATCTCAATTCGTGAATAACTAGACCTGAAAGAACAAAATAATTTACAGGGCTCTTAATTAATCCACTATCACCACTTTCATCTACATACATTAAAAACATAGTAATCCTTTAGTATTAATTTTACACCAAACTCCACCTAATTAAAAATAACTGTTCTAAATTTATTTCCTGTTTTAAGCGTTTCTCAATTTCATTAATCAACTTTTCTTTAGCATTTTCAATTTCATCCTGCGACTTAAACAATTCGTGCCTCAGTTCATTTCTCTTTTTTTCCATTTCCTTAATTTCTCTTTGTGCTTGAATCTTTTCTTCCAGCGTTAAAATCTTTTTGGCTTCTGCTTTCCGCATTTTTATTTCTTTATCCAAGTCCTTCAGTTCTATTTCAAGACTGTTTTTTCTATCATCAGCCCAATTATCAAGTTTTTCTATTTCAAGATCAAAGAATTTAGAATTTCTTTCAATGTTTCTTCTAACAATATCGGCTTTTGTTATTTCAGTCAAATTATCAATTTTACCCAATTCGTTGTTTCCTGCGCTAATAGTCAACTTTCCTTCAACAGCCGGTAACGAAAACAAACGGGATGCCTGCTCTTGCTCAAGTTCAATTCCATCATCAGTTATTCCAGTAAAAACAAGATGATCTTCGGTTTCAAAGGACGAAATAGTAATTGATGATAGGGATAACCAGCCGGATTTACCAACCAAGGATTCTAAAATTGTAATTTTTTTATCAGGCACGGCTGTATAATTAAAGGTCAGTTCTGCGGAATCAGTTTCATATTTTTTACATAGTTCAATTATCCGGTGCGCAAGCGGATGTCCAATTCTGTATATATTGGCATCAGTTTTATCTTTACCGATTCGATAAGGTCCCGGATATATTATTTCTTCGGGGAAAGGGTTTTGTTTAAGATAAAATGAATATTCATTTTCATTAAAATGTGCATAGTCAGCAAGATATGATTTTGTTAATTCCCAAAGCCATTCTTCATATTTCGAAAGATACTCCCTGCTTGTTTTTAAGTTAATTCTTAATTTTTCAGTTACTTCCTGATCAAAATTTTCAAGAAGCTGCTGCCGTGTTTTAGTTATTGTTTCATCAATCTGAAATTCAAGTGAAAGCTGTAATTCATCAAAGGCAGCTCTAATCTCATTTTCTGTTCTGCAATTTTGGTAAATACCAACTATACGTTTTTCAAAATCGACACCCGATTCAATTGCCCCAAGCACTTCATCGCTTGCCCCGAATACTCCTTCAAAAAGCTTAAATTTTTCTGATAAAATCTCATATACTCTTTGGTCAGCTGCGTTACTTTTATTGAGGAAATTTACAACAACAACGTCATATTTCTGTCCATATCTGTGGCATCGTCCAATTCTTTGTTCAATTCTTTGCGGATTCCAAGGCAAATCATAATTAACAATCAAAGAACAAAATTGCAAGTTTACACCCTCTGCTGCTGCTTCGGTCGCAATCATTATTTCAGCTTCGTCCCTAAAATAATCTATTAATGCCGCCCTAACATCTGCGCTTTTGGAACCGGATATTTTATCCGTTCCCTTATGCAAGTCTATCCAGCTATTATATATTTCTTTTGTTTTTTCATCGCTGTTTGAACCGTTAAATAATACAATTTTTCCGGCAAACTCAGCATTTTGAAGTAATTCATTTAGATATTTCTGTGTGCGCGTAGATTCAGTAAATATAATTGCTTTTCGTTTTGCACCTATTTTTTCTGCTTCGGCAAAACCCTTTTTTAATGCAGTTAAAAGTACCTCGCCTTTTGAATTTTTCTTGATAGAATAAGCTAAAGTAAAAAATTCTTTTAATCTTGCTGTTTCATTCTTTATTTCTTCTATTTCTTCTTTGGTGTACATCCTTGTTTCTTCAACTACTTCATCTTCCACCCATTCATCTTTAATCTCATCATATTCTTCATATTCTGCCGAAATGGTTTCTTCAATAATTCTTCCATCATTTGCTTGATTCGCAACTAAAGTTTCAAGTTTTGCCGCCAAAGCTTCAAGTGTTCCTGAAATTGCATAAGTAGAAGAAGCTAACAACCGCCTAAGGATTAAAGTCATAAGTGAACGCTGCCCAGCCGGAAGAGCATATAATTTTTCACTTTGCAAATAATCGGATACCAATTCATATAGACTTTGTTCTTCCGGCAACGGGTAAAATTCCTGCGTGATTGGAATCCTGTTAGTATATCGTACATATTCAAGCACTTGTCTGCGCAAAGTACGGATGCAAATAGGCTTCAACCTTGTTTTTAATTCATTAAAAACGGTATTATCTGTAATTCTTAAATATTGGTTTTTAAAACTTTTCAAATCGCCGAAAGCATAATCATCAATTATACTTACTAACCCGTAAAGTTCTAAAAGCGAATTCTGTAACGGCGTTGCAGTTAAAAGTATTTTTGGACTATTATTGACTGAAAATTTAATTGAGTTTGCAATTTTATTATTTGGTTTATATACGTTTCTTAATCTATGCGCTTCATCAATTACAACCAAATCCCACTTTATGTTTTTTATATAAGGTTCTTGTTTTCTGGCAAATTGATATGAACAAACAACAACTTCATTTTGGTCAAAAGGATTAAGATTACCTGTCTTTATGTAAGTATTGAATGATTTTGTTTCAAGTATAAGTGAAGGAATAAAAAATTTATCAGCTAATTCCTGATACCATTGTTTCCGTAAATTTGAAGGGACAATAATCAGTATTTTTCTTTTTCGTTCTGCCCATTTCTGAGAAATCACCAATCCTGCTTCAATTGTTTTTCCAAGACCAACTTCATCCGCAAGTATTGCCCCGTTTGATAATGGAGATCTGAAAGCAAATAAAGCCGCTTCCACTTGATGTGGATTAAGATCAACTTGTGCGTCAAGCAAAGTTGCAGTAAATTTTTGAATACTGTCCGATGGAACCCGTTTGGTAAGTTCGTATGAAAAATATTTCGCATGGTACTTAGTAAATGAATATGCCAAAAAAAGACCCAAATAATTTTTCAACTTATGCTAAAATAAGCAAATAGTTTAAGAATTGTATATACTTTATAATAAAAAAAACTGCCCGGTTACGGGCAGCTATTTATCTCTCAACTATAATGTTATTCAGTTAGTTATTTACATCTTAGGTGCGGTTTCCTGTTCTTTAGGTTTCTTTACCGATGCCTTATCGGTAATTTCCCGCGCGTCCTTATAAGCAATATACAACTCAGGTTCGGTATCCCGGAACCGGAGCATCAGCTTATCAATGCTTTCAA
>JAAYAN010000206.1 GCA_012719345.1 Ignavibacteria bacterium
CATCCCATTTTGTGCAATTGGAGGCGCCGGCTGCAGCGGCAAATTTAAGAAAATCTTCAAAGACCATAGATTTTTCCAAACCGTAACAAATCCCGGATACAAATGCATCGCCGCTGCCGGTTGCATCTATTTCCTTAACAGCAGGGACTGTAAATTTGTATTTAAAGCCAAATTTTGAAGCATAACCTGTTTTTTTACCGTTTGTAAGAAAAGCCATTTTTACGTCTTTTGAATAAAGATAATCAAGAAAATCCGTTATTTCCTTTTCGGTTTTTAAACTGATATTTAATGATTTTTCAAGCTCTTCTAAATTATTATGTAAAATTGCAGGAGCTTTATCAATGCAGTCTTTTAGATGTTTTCCGTATGTATCAAGAACGCAGAGCTTATCATTGATTCCGCATAATTCAATTGTCTTGATGAAAATTTCATCGGCCAAAGGGGAGGGCGAACTGCCCGAAATAACTACTATCGAACTGTTGAGAACTGCTTTTTCTAAACGCTGCTCAAATTCATTTATTTCTTCGGAAAGCAGTATCGTATTCGGTCCGAAGAAAGTAGAAATTGTTTTTGCTGAATTATCAATAGCAAGGCATCCCGACCGGGTTTCATTTTTTGTATTAACGGCAGTAAAATTTATTTCTTCTTCAGTAAGAATTTTTCGCAGCATTTTACCGTTATTCCCGCCTAAAAATGTTAATCCGGCAGATTGCATACCTAAAAGGTTAAGCTGCCGGTTTACATTTATTCCTTTTCCGCCGGCTTTATAAATTTCATTTTCAGTCCGGTTTACTTTTCCGTATTTAATATTATCAAAAATTAGCCTGCGTTCCAGCAAAGGATTTAATGTTATAGTAAGTATCATATTATTGTCTGTACCTCATCCATTCTCCATAATCTGCATTGATTAAACGGTAATCGCCGAAGCCCGAATAATCTACAAAAATGAAAGTTCTGTTTAAATTAAAATATTCCCATTTTTCGTAAGGTTTGCTGTCGTAATCAAAAGGGTGCCGTTCAATATTATTAGGCGGTCCCAATGTTATATAAATCATTCCCATATCCGATCGCCAGCCACCGAAATAGCTGCCGAAATTTTTATTCGCATATTCAACTCTTCTGTAATATTCGTTAAGAATTTCATTTTCTAACGTATTGGGTGAAGGGTCTATCTTTTCCCAATAATCGGTAAACCTTTTCATTTTTTCATCATAAGTTTCGGCTGCTTTAATTTCGGCATATTCGCTTCCGCTTGCAATGTATACCATCTGATCAATTGCTTTATCAAGATCATTTACAGTACTTGGAAAGCCGAAAATCTGTGAATGGAATGATTTGGAAATACTTGATATAAGCGAATCGCGTTCATTTCTTAACTCAACAAATAATTTGTAATTACCCAGATTGAAATTGAGGTTTTCAATATCTTGGGAAAAATTATTTCTGCCTGAATCTAATTTTTCAGGAATAACTTTTTGAAATACTTCTTCTTGATCATTTTTAATTGTGTATTTTAAAAAAACATTGCGGGATTTATTAGAATTTATTTCGAACATAAAAGGGAGAGTTTTTATATTGGAAGAAACTTCACCCGAAATATTCGGCATTATTCTTGTTTTGCCATTACTGTCGGTTATTCTTTTCTGGATTAATAAAATGCCGCTTAAAGAAAGACTGTCGTTTAGCTGCGGTACAAAAAGAATATTTTCGTATTTGAAATTTTTTTTCGATTCCTTATCGGTTACCTGGCATATTCCATAATAATTGCCCGGTGCGAGGTTAAAGCTTTTAAGACTTAAACTGAAGCTTCCGCGGGAAGATGTTGCATAAAAATCTTCTGTTACTATTTTTTGATTCCAGTTCTGGTTATCGAGCATTAAAGATTTATCTTCGTTGTAAATTATTATATTGGCAGAATATTCGGCAACATACTTCTCGCCGGACTTTATAAACTGAAGATTGCTATAAGGCAATTGAATGAATATATCCATCCGCGTTTTACCGGCTTCTGCGGATTTATAAGGTACCGCATCAATAAAAAAATCGGGTGTAACTGAATATGGGAAATTCTTCTTATCAATTTCAGGCTGCGAAAAAAGCAAACCCGTAAAGAAAATAAATAATGCTGATATAAATTTCATAAATTGTCCTATGAAATAATTTTTCCAGTTAAATCATATTCGTTACAATCAATAATTTCAATATTATAAAAATTACCGGTTTTCAACTTTTTACTGGTTTTGTAAATAATTATTTCGCCGTCAACTTCAGGAGCATCTCTTTCGCTTCTTCCAATATAATAATCGCTCTCTTCGTCATCAATAATAACTTTAAGCGTTTTGCCAACCATACTTAAATTTTTCTTATAAGAAATTTTCTGCTGAAGTTTCATCAAACGGTTTTTACGTTTATTTTTTTCGGAAGAAGGTACGTTATCTTCCAGTTTAAATGCGGCAGTATCTTCTTCGGCAGAATATGTAAAAACACCCAGTCGGTCGAAGCCGGTTTCTTTAACAAACTTGCACAATTCCGCAAAATCTTCTTTTGTTTCTCCGGGATAACCTGTTATAAATGTTGTGCGCAAAGTTATACCGGGAATTTTCTTTTTAATTTTCTCTACAAGCAATTTTGTGCGTTTACCGGTTATTCCGCGCCTCATCGATTTTAATATGTTATCGGAAATATGCTGAAGCGGAATATCGATGTATTTGCAAATTTTTGGATTTGACGCAATTTCATCAATTAAATCTTCAGGAAAATACGAAGGGTATGAATATAATAACCGAATCCATTCAATACCTTTTATTTCAGATAGTTTTTGTAAAAGCTCGGAAATATTTCTTTTGCCGTAAATATCAATTCCGTATTCGGTAGTATCTTGTCCAATAATTAAAAGCTCTTTCACACCTTTTTTTGCAAGGTTTCCGGCTTCCAAAATCAGTTCTTCAATTGGGAACGATCTGTATTTGCCTCGTATCAAAGGTATTGCGCAAAACGAGCATGGGTGGTCGCATCCTTCGGAAATTTTCAGATAAGCATAATGATTAGGAGTTGAAATACTTCGTTCGCCAAGAAGCTCGTATTTCAGTTCAGCTCCAAGTTCTTCCAGTATCCCCTTGTAATCTTCCGTTCCGAAGAAACTGTCTGCTTCAGGAATTTCTTTTTTTAAGTCGTCCAAATATCTTTGTGAAAGGCATCCCGAAACAAAAACTTTTTTAATTTTACCGCTTCTTTTTAATTCAACGGCATTTAAAATGGCATTTATCGATTCCTCTTTGGCAGCTTCAATAAATCCGCAGGTATTAATTATTACAACATCAGCTGTGTTGGGATCAGTTACAACTTTAAATTCATTTGCTTCGAACTGATTAATCAGCCTTTCGGAATCCACAGTGTTTTTGGAACATCCAAGTGTAACTACACCTACTTTCAATTTCCTTTTCAAAAAAAACCTTTCGTATTAATTCATAAAATAAATCATATAAATATAAATCACAGGAGCTGTAAAAAGCAGCGAGTCGAACCTATCGAAAATACCGCCGTGTCCGGGAATCAGATTCGAAGAATCTTTAACGCAGGCATCACGTTTTATAAGACTTTCAACAAAATCGCCAATTTGCCCTAAAACTCCTACAATTATTCCAATTACAATTACATCCTGCCAGGATAAAAAATCCATAAAAATAGATTTATTGGCAATCATTGCAAAAATTGCAAATATAAAACCGGCTGCGCTTCCTTCCCAGCTTTTTTTAGGACTTACGCGTGGGAATATTTTATTTTTTCCGAAAGCAACTCCCAGAAAAAATGCAGCAGAATCGCAGACCCATATTGTAATAAGAATTCCAATTATCATCAATCCGCCTTGGTTATAATAAGGCGAATATTGAGGAAAAAATTCGCGGATTCCTAAAATGGCAGCGGAAAACAAACCGATAAAAAAAATACCGACAAAAGAAGCCCCGATATTATTGATTTCTGTGCCTTTATTTCCGAAAAGTTCTGCTGAAAGTTGAAATAAAACAATCAGCAGAACAAGATATTCGAAATTCATAAAATCGAAATATTTATTGGCAATAATTGTTGCAACAGAAATCAGCCCCAGCGGCAGATAAACATTTCCGCGTTTGTTTTTTATCATTTGAGAAAATTCGTAGAACGCTCCCAAACCTATTAGCAATGAAAAAAGTAAAAAAAGCCATTTACCGAAAATACAAGATACAATTATGAGCGGAATTGCTGCAACCGAAACTAAAATCCGCTGCGCAGTATTGCTTAATGCCATTAAATTTTATTCCTCGTCTGTTATTTCTGTATTGTTAATATCATTTATTATTTCTCCGGCAGTGAGGATGTCTTTATCCTGCACAAGTATTTTTATTACTGCCAGATTGCCTACAGCTGGAAAACTGGAATCTTTTTGGGGGATTATCATACACTCAATTTCAGCTCCCTCAAGATTTGCTTTAATCATGTCGGCAATGTAAATTTCGCTGGTGGTGTATATTATTTTCCAGTCTTCAGGTGTAACCAGATTCCCTTCGAAATCCTGTTTGTCGATTAAATCGGTACCGCAATCGGGGCATATTTTAATGCCATCTACATATTCGTATTCACACTTCGGACAAATCATAAAGCCTCCTGATTTTTATGAGAAACAGTTGAGTAATATCTTTTAATAAAAATTATAAGCAAAATGAATATTGCCAAAAGAATTGAAAATCGCAAGAGATGAATCCAAGTATCTTGAAATGCGCCTGTAGAATTAATGAATTCTTCGTCTTTGAAAAGAGAATAAAGCACTACAGCCGAGAAATTATTAATGAAATGCATAATTACGGCTATGTAAATAGAACCGCTTTTATATGTTGCATACCCTAAATATAAACCGATTAATATAAGAGCTGTAAATCCATAAAAATTAACGTGATAAAAGGAGAAAATGACGGCAGTAAACAATGCTGCCCAAAACGGTTTTATTAAAAATTCAAATCCCCGCAAAACAAACCCTCTGAAAAAAAATTCTTCGCAGATGGCTGGTGTAATAGCAACAGTAAGAACCACAAGAAGAAATTCCCAAACAGAATTAAAAGAAAGCAGCCTTTTATAACTTTCTTCCATTACTTTGTTAAGCTCGTCGAGGTTAACTTTAATAATTTCGAGTGCAGGAAAAAAATCCACAATCTTCCGGAAAGCAATATCCTGAAGTGCCTGTAAATCGACTGCCATTACGGAGACTAGTATAATTCCGGCACAAAAAAAGCCTGTTTCTTTAAGCGGAATTTTTTTTATCCGCATAACCGTTGTTACATCGTTAAAAAAAAGTTTTGATAAAAATATTGCTGGAAGCAAAATAAAAATATACTGGCTTGCCACTTGATAAAGCCTTAAAGCGTTGAAGTTAGTATTTAACATATCAGCGCCGAAGATAAAAAATAAAATAAGTCCGCCAACAATCTGATACAGTATAAATACACCGGTTATACCTATAAACAATGCTATTGCAGGCGGGATGTTTATTGTTAAAGTTTTTTTATTTTCTAAATCCTGATCGTTCATAAAATTATATCCGCAATTAATAAAAAAAGGAGACAGAAAATGTCTCCTCAAATTTATGGAAATATTTATTAAAAATTATTTTTTTGAAGTAAGTTTTCCTGCAAGACCTTCGTAAGCAGTAAGTTCTGCATCAATCGATCCGATTATTACTTTCGTTTTTACTTTAACTGGAATTTTAAGATCGTCATCGGTAAGCCAAACAACAATGTTTCCTTCGTTTTTGAATAAACCTCCTTCGCGTACAAGAGGTTCTACAATAACACAGTTAAATGTTCCGGCTTCAACAGTAATTGTTTCTTTTCCAAGATAAACAACATCCAAAGGATAGACTTTATCTTTGTAGAAATTTTCCAGATGAAATTTATCGCCGATTTTAAGTTTGGAATAATCGAAAGTACGGGCAAGATAAAAAGCAGAAATTATATCATTAACATAGGCAGGTATTTCATGTTTTCCTTCGGTGGTTTTTGCTATCCCTTTTCTCTGATCGAAAAAAGCCGAAAAATCGCGTGAGAAACCTCCTTCGCGTATATGCTGCTCAAATCGCCAAGGGAAAAGACCTTCTACGTCAATATAAGACTCGTAACGGTCGCGCACTTTATAAAAAATATCGAAACTGGGAACAGTGTTTACCATAAATGTTACATTATAAGCTTCTCTGCCTGATATTTTTTTTATTTTCGGAATTTCCATTGTGGCAACTCCGGCGGTAACAAAACCGTAGTTTACATCGAAAGTTAATTTTTCTCCGACTTTAAATGCTTTGTTTTCAGTTTTACGGAATTCATTTTCCTGAGAATAAAGCAAGACTCCGAAGAAAAGTATAAAAGGGATAATCATTGTCTTTTTCATAAAACACCATTTTGTTTAATAAGTGCGCTTTGTATTGAATTAAAAACTTCTTCTATATTGATTGAGTCCATACAATTTAATCTGGCGCATTGTTTGCTGCTGCAATTATCGCATTCTGTTTCAGGCAAAAATATATCTTTTTTTTCTGTAAAAGGTCCCCATCTTTTAGGAGAACAAGCCTTAATTTTAGGATAAAAACCGATTACGTGTTTATTTAATGCTGCAGCAATGTGTATCGGTCCCGTTGAGTTTGCAATAAGTACAGAACATTTATCTATCAATGCTACTAAATCTTTTAGTTCAAATAATCCTGCGGAATTTAATATTTTATTGCTTATTGTCATTTCTTCGCAAATATGTTTTTCGTTTTCAGAACCTGTTAATATTATACTGCAATCCAAAGTCTGTGCCATAATCCGTATAAGTTCTTTCATTTTGTTTATAGGCAGATCTACTGAACTCCCTTTGCTGCCTGGATGAACAATTATTATAGGCTTGCTTCGGTTGCAGCCTTTTTGCGAGAGAAAATCATCAACTTTTATTTTTGCGGATTCATCAATTTGTATATTAAAATGTACACTTCCTTCAGAAATAACTTCATTTATTCCGTAAACTTTTAACATATTTATATTAAACTGAAGTTCGTGTTTATTACCGAATTTCCTGTGTTCGTATATTTTTCTGTTGAAAAGAAACGAATACCATCTGTATCCTGTACCGATTCTGTATTTAATTCCTGCAAAAAAAAGCAATAAAGCAATTTTGAATGTAGGTGAAACAAGAATTACTGAATCGAAATAATTTTTACGCAGTAAAGCAAGATTCTTGAAAAAAAGAATTTCTCCGTTTTTTTCGTAAAGAGAAATCAATCCCGATAAGGATTTATTGTTTTCCAAAAGCGGGCGGGTATATTTTTTTACAATAAATGTAACTTTGGAATCAGGGAAATGCCTTTTTATTACATCAATCATCGGAATGGATAATACCACATCGCCAATTCTGTCAGTACGTACAACTGCTATGTTTTTTGCTTCAATCATTTAACAGAAATATACGGATTGTTTTCGATATAATACCGCCAATTTAAGTCTTGCGATTTTTTTATTCCAATTCTTTTTCCTGATTTAATTTTTGCCGGTTCGATATATTCTCCTTCCGAGATAAAAATATTGTTTCCGCAAAGGTCTGTTCCGTTGCTTTCTTTATCAAGCGCAAAAGCGATGCATAATTTTCCGGGACCGCTGCAAATTTTTGTTTTATCTTTTTCAGAAAAAATTATTTCCGGGAACCTGCGTTTAAACATTTTTTCAATTCCCTGCAAAGGTTCAGCGGCTCTTATTAAAACAGCACTTCCATAATCTTTTCTGCCTGTTACAACATTGGCGCAAAAATACATTCCGTACGTAAAGTAGATATATAATTTGCCGCCTTCTTCAAACATAACTTCGTTTTTTTTTGTTTTACCTTTGAAGGAATGTGATGCTTCATCAAATTTATAGTCGTAGGCTTCGGTTTCAACTATTTTTCCGGCAAGAATTTCCGATTTTTCAAATTTTACTAAATATTTGCCTAAAAGATTTCGGGCAGCATCTGTAACGCTTTGCAAATAGAAAGATTTATCAATTTTATTATTTAGAAGTTCAGTTGAATTCAATTTATAACCGGAAGTTTTTCGGCTCAGATATTAAGGATTTTTCGTATTTCATCAATTTTTTCATTATAAAAGGCAGTCTTATCCGGTCTTACATCAATAAGTTTTTCGTATACCAGAATTGCTTCGTGATAATTTTTCTGAGCAAAATAGATTCCTGCCAAAGTTTCTGAGGCAATCGACGGATTTTCGTAAAGATCAGTTTTTAATTTTTCAATCTTATCAGCTTCTTCTTGTGCTGTTTCAGCTTTTTTCTCTTTTTTCAGCTGGGCAATTAAATCATCAACAGCGTTTTGCGAATCAACATTTTCGCTTTCAGTGATTACAGCAATCGGTTTGAATTTTTTTTCTTGCTCCAATGCAATTCCATGGCGCATTCTTTTTTTCTTTTTTTCTTCAGGCACAATTTCTTCGGCTTTAATTTCACTTATTTCTGGCATTTCAAAACTTATGTTTTTCCCTTGAGGAAATTGAGTGAACGAGGCTTTAATTTTATCAATTTCGGCAAGATAATAATTAAACGTATCTTCGCAATCAATTATTTCGCAACCTTTTGTAATAAGAGTTTCTGCCTCAAAAAATTCCTTAAGGTTAGCTTTTGCTAAACCTAATACAATTAAAGCTGTCGGATAGTCCGAATATTTTTCCAGATTACTTTCAATAATTTGAACAGCTTTTTCAGGTCTTTTTTTCTCTAATTCCTCGTATGCCACACGTACAAACAAAGGTGAAGAATTGTTAAATTCATAAATAAGAGATGCTCTTTCCATATTATGCTTTCAGATTGTCCAGTTTATGTTTAATTGATAAAATTGATACTGAAGAAAATCCTACAAAAAACAATAAATGAAACGGCAAAGCTGCAAGTTCCAGAAAATATATAGATGCAACAACACCAATAAGACAATAAAATGCAAGCATCAATTCAACAAAAACTGCTGCATCAATTTTTAGTTCTCCCAAATATTTATTTTTATTCCATTTATCGTTCTTCTCAACAACTTTAAATTTAGGAGTGCGTACAAAAGAACTTTTTCTGTCGAGAAGTCCTTCTATTACGGCAAGCGAATTGTTAAAAGCGAGTCCCATACTTCCTGCCATAAATAAAGGGAAAAACAATATTTTTTTTCGCCAATCCTCGTTTACAGCCTTTTGAGCGTAAAGGTAGAATAAAAATGAACTTATAAATGCAAGAACAAAAATAGACATAACATTAAAAAACACATCGTGAGGACCGCTGTTTTTAATGAATATCAAAGGAACATTTAAAATAGCTGCTAAAAGAATAAAAGGGAAAACAATATTATTTGTTAGATGGAATGTGGATTGAAGTTTAATTCTAAAAGGGATGTCCGATTTCCAGACAGCCGGCAGAATTTTTTTTGCTGTTTCAACGGCTCCTTTTGTCCAGCGGAATTGTTGGGCTTTTAGAGCATTAATTTCCATTGGAAGTTCGGACGGTGTTGTAAAATCGCGCAGGAAAACAAACCGCCAGCCTCTTAACTGGGCACGATAACTTAAATCTAAATCTTCAGTTAAAGTATCCGAATGCCAGTTTCCGGCATCTTCTATACATTCTTTTTTCCAAACGCCGCCGGTGCCGTTAAAGTTGATAAAAAATCCAGCTTTATTCCGGACAGGCTGTTCCATAACAAAATGCCCGTTTAAGGCAAGCGCCTGAATTTTTGTAAGCATCGAATAATCTTCATTCAGGTGTTCCCATCGTGTCTGAACCATTCCCACACGGTCGTTTGTAAAATAACTTAAAGTCTTTTTAAGAAAATCTTTTTTAGGGATAAAATCCGCATCAAAAATTGCAACATATTCACCTTTGGAAATTTTCAAACCGGCTTTTAAAGCTCCTGCTTTATATCCGGTTCTGTCAGTTCTGTGAATCTGTTTGATATCGAACCCGAGTTTTTGTTTTTCACTTACAATTTTTTCTACAATCTGAACAGTCTCGTCAGTTGAATCATCGAGCACCTGAATTTCGAGGAATTCCTTCGGATAATCAATTTCACAAACTGCATTTATAAGTCTTTCAATCACATAAAGCTCGTTATACAAAGGAAGCTGTATTGTAACCATTTTATCGTAAACCATATTTTTATTCTGTTCGGGATGCTGATGGGAATATTTCCAATAATAATAAAGCATCACAAAGCCGTGACAGCCAAAAATCATTAAAATTGAGAGTGAAACAAAATACAAAATTAAAACTGCTTGATCCATATTATCACCAATTCGATACTACACTTAATAAAATATCTTCTGTTATATTTTCAATTGCAAAAGAAAGCGCATTTCTTTTGCTGTTAATTACGTCTTCGGTACTGCTATAATTTTGAGAATCCGAAAAATTCTTTTCAAAAATAGTTTTCTTTTTAACAAGGTCGCGATAAAGCACTTTAACTGTTAATGTAACTTTTAATTCGGATGCTGCTTCGTTTTGAACAACTGCCGGGGCTGTGGTTACCGAAAGAATTGTACAATCGATTAATGCGTCTGAATTAAGTTTATCGGATACTTGTAAGGTATTATCTTCAATAAATTGCTTTGTCAGCTCGTTTGTAAACAATTCAACAAGTTCAGCTTCACCCGAACCGCTGCGGTCTTTGCATACAGGTATGGAAATAGTTTTCAAGTGTTCCGGCACAGATGCTCCTGTAAAGGAATAGCTGCATCCGGGAAGACTAATAATTATTAAAAACACTGATAAAAAGATCAGTGCGTTTTTAGTGAATATCATATTCTTTCAATTTCCTATAAAGCGTCCGCTCGCTTATTCTCAGCAGCCTCGATGCTTTACGCTTATTCCCTTTAGTATATAAAAGCGCATTTATTATCGCTTCTTTTTCTAATTTCTCAATAGACGAAACTTCTTTTATATCGGCATAGTTCATCGGAGATATGGTACCCGAGTTTTTTGCTGCCATTTCTTTTAATTCTATAAGGTCTTTCTTTATTTCAATTAAAGCCCGGTATATCATTTCACGGTCGAGCGTTGTTGATGGCTGGTCGAGATGTACCGGCAAAAATCTAGATTCGTCTTTTCCCGAAAAATTATTTATAAGAGGCAGAATGTCTTCCGCATTAATCATTCCATTTCTGTTAAGGGCTGCAGAGGTTTCTATTACATTTTTAAGTTCTCGTATATTCCCGGGCCAGTTGTATCGCATTAAAAGGTCAACAGCGTTATCGGTGAGTTCTGGATTTGCCTTTTTATTATTTGATGAAAATCTTTTCAGAAATTCAAATGCCATCAGCGGAATGTCTTCTATGCGTTCCCGCAAAGGAGGTATTGTAAGAGTAACTGCTTTCAAACGAAAATATAGATCAGCCCGGAATTTTTTAGCATCTACCTGTTTTTGCAAATCTTTATTTGTTGCAGCCAGCAAACGGATATCAACTTTTTTAACCAATTCGCTTCCAATGGGCATAAACTCGCGCGTTTCAATAACCCGCAATAATTTAACCTGAGTTGTTAAAGGCATTTCGCCGATTTCATCTAAAAAAAGAGTTCCGCCGTCTGCTATTTCGAAATAACCTTTTCTGTCTTCAATAGCTCCTGTAAAAGAACCTTTTTTATGACCGAAAAGCTCACTTTCCAAAAGTCCTTCGGGAATGGCTCCGCAATTAACACTAACAAGTCTTTTTGCAGACCGATGGCTGAAATTATGAAGTGCTTTTGCAAAAACTTCCTTACCGACCCCGCTTTCACCATATATAAGAACAGAAATATCAGACGAAGCGACCTGCATGGTAATATCAATCAAATCCTTTATTTGCTTTGATTTACCAATAATACCATTTGATCTTTGAAATTCTTCGACTGTCATTTTTGCAAATATTAAATTATTCTGATTCTAAAAATACTATAAAAAAACACATATATGATAATAAATATTAAAGGACTTTTAACATTTGTTTTAAATCATATACCGGTTGACAAAATGACAAAAAATATGGGATGTCTTTAGATTTAGCATTATTTAGTAAAAATAAAAAAACAGGAGGGTCTTAAAATAAAGAAACCTGCACAAGGCAGGTTTCCTTCGGTAAAATATTTAATGCTTATTTTTTAACAGGAGCAAATTCAATTCTTCTGTTTTTAGCTCTGCCTTCTGCAGTTGCGTTGTCGGCAACAGGATTTTCTGGACCAAAGCCTTTTGATGATAAGCGAGTTTTGTCGATGCCTTTAGCAACCAACCAATCCATAACAGCTTTGGCTCTTCTTTCAGATAATTTCTGGTTGAAAGCTTTGCCTCCCTGGCTGTCGGTATAACCGTTAATTGCAACTTTCATAGCAGGATAAGCTTTTAATGTTCTTACAACTTTCGAAAGAATTTCTTCCGATTCAGGTAATACATCAGCTTTACCACTCTTAAAGTTTACGCCTTCAAGTACGATTGGTGTATCTTCTTTAAGTTCAAGAATTACATCATCTTCAGCGTCATTAGGGTTAGTACCGCGTTTAACTTCAACAAAATCGTTTACTGAACCGCCGTCTGTATCTGCAACAAGCGGATTTGTTTTTGTTTTGTTGATTTCTTCACCGTCGGATAAACCTTCTCCGTCTGTGTCAGTTTTCAAAGGATCGGTTTTGTGTTTTTTAACTTCGTCACCGTCATTTAATCCATCACCGTCTGTATCAGCTTTAAGCGGATTGGTTTTGTATTTGTTAACTTCTTCGCTGTCATTCAATCCGTCACCGTCTGTATCAGCTTTAAGTGGTTCAGTTTTGTATTTGTTTATTTCTTCACCGTCATTCAATCCGTCGCCGTCTGTATCAGCTTTAACAGGACTTGTTTTGAATTTATTTACTTCTTCGCCGTCATTCAATCCATCACCGTCTGTATCAGCTTTAAGCGGATCGGTTTTGTATTGATTGATTTCTTCGCCGTCATTCAATCCATCACCGTCTGTATCAGCATTATTAGGATTTGTTCCGAGCTGAAGTTCTTCACGTTTTGTAAGACCGTCTTTATCGTTGTCGCTGCTTCCTGAGCTTGAATAAACAACACCCATACCGGCAGAAACAAATCCATCGTATGATTTATCAGAAAAGAGCTTATCGAAATTGTTATAATTGTTCAGGTTATCTGTAAAAGTCTGAGTATAATTTGCCTGAAAATCCAAGAGAATATCTTCTGCAACAGGAATTTCTATACCTAAACCAACAGGAACAAATGCAGCATATCCGTAAGATTTTGTCCATCTATTATTTTTCATGGCAGGCTTGTTTGTTACATCGAAGTGCATCCCGCCTACACCGATAAAAAGGTAAGGGTTACAGCATTCTTCTTCAAACGGACTGAAAAGCAATCTCAAATCAACAGGAATCAATTGAGTTCTGTAATAATCTTTTGTTTTGTCATATCCAGCTAATGAGCCGTAACCGGCACCTAATTCAGCATCGAAATATGAGCTTAATTCGTGTCTGTAAAAAACTCGAGCGAGGTACGATATTTTGTAGTTATCACCAATGTACCATTCGTTTCTCGGTGAAAGCGCATTAATTTGCCCGCCTATTTTATAGTCGTAATCGGACATCTGAGCCTGCGTGAAAGTCAGGCTGAAAAATACAGCAAACAAAAAAATACTGAAGATTTTGAAACGTCTACTTTGATTCATTATAAGTTTCTCCTAAGTTAGTTTGAGAATAATTTATTTTTTTTATTAAGCTGCTAAACAATTTTCTAAAATATCAATAAGGACACCGTAATCTTTTTCTTTTGTTAAAAAATAATCAGCACCTGTTCTAAGAACGTCATCTTTTAAGTGATAGTTATCTTTTGTTGTAAATACAATCATCTTAGAATCCGGTGCATAATTTTTCAATTCTTTAACTAAAGAAGTTCTAGTTTTATCCTTTTCCTGTATATCGGCAATAATTATATCTATTTCAAGATCAATGTATAATTCGTTCTCAGTTGAATCAAAAACTCTTACATTCGGGAAAATTTTCAGAATTTCTTTTAACCCCGAGCGAAATAAATGCGAACTATCTTTTATCAGTATAGTTTTCATATACCTAATCCTTAAAAATTACTAATTAAAAATTAGGATATATATCAATAAACAAATATAACACAAATATTGATGTTTTTGTAATTTTTAAAACAATTTTGTGTAGCATTATCTGTTACAAGTTTTCAAAGAACTCAATCAATCAGTTTGTTTTCGATAGCATAATGAGCAAGTTCCATATTTGAATGCATTTCCATTTTTTCCATAATTCTTGCTCTATAGGTGTTAACAGTGTTTATGTTTAAAATTAAAATTGGCATTTTAGGTTTAACCATCTGGCTAAGTTCTAATAATAACAGCATTATTCTTAAATAATTCAAATAAGTGGTATGCCTGATCAGATAAAATTATAGTGATCATCCATTGCTTAATAGTTGTTTTCCCAGTTCTAAGTTTGTCGGC
>JAAYAN010000207.1 GCA_012719345.1 Ignavibacteria bacterium
AATTGCCGTTTTGTTTTTCGAAAAGAGCATACCTTATTGAATACGCGCTGCCTTCTTTTTGTTGATAAGCTACAACAAGATTATGTAATTCCGGACTGCTGCCGCCGCTTGGCGTATACCACCAATCAATACTCGGGCATTTTCCCTCGCCATTATCGAGCGGCTGACCATTATTACCAATAACCCAGCTTGTGCCGTTATTTGAGCTGTGTTCTATAAAAACGCGTCCCATACTTTTGTAAACCTGATGCAGCCAGCCATCGGCTGTTTTTACTATCTTTCGCTGGCTGTTATTGGTATAGGCAGAAGCATCGCTGGAAACTTGACTGCCTTTGTAGTTGGCTTTGATATTTAAGTCACCGTTTACCTTAATTGTACGCGATTGATTTGTATTTCCATCGCTCCAGCCACTGAAAAACCAGTTACGACCTAATGTGCCATTTGTAACCGTTGAAGATAATGGATGCACTAATGTATTATTTTTGTAGTCATATAAGTCAATTGCTGATGAAGTTGTCGCTTCATAAGTAACTGTTCCGCCAGAATAAGCTCCCTCGAGCAAGTTGGATATTTGCACCCTTTGTGCCTGAAGAAACTTTGCCTTAAAATTTTTGTTTCCATCAACAGTTAACTGAATGCGGCGAGGAGATATATCTTGAATAGGATTTGTTTCATCTCCCTTAAACCAATTTTTATATTTAAATTTCAAGTTGTTATCATCAAGTAATTCTTGTGGGGTTTGTAGCTGATGAGTCTCATTATTTCCCCATGTAAATGTTCTTGGAGAATTTCCTGATGAAAATACTAAACCATTTACGATTTCTTCTATTGTACCAATATTTGTTTTCTGATTAACTTCATTAAACGCTACTGTTGAAGGATTGCCGACAGTATAATAAAGAATTATTTCATTTTCATTTGTTGATAATGTTGGAATAGAAGAAGTAAAATAATCTGTAATTGCATCAGGTAAAAGTTTTGTTCCTGCACAGAGTTCAATTTCAGGAATTTTTTGAATAAATGCTGAAGAAAGACCGCCTGATAACAAATCAGACCATTGTGCCCACGATCCTATCCTTATTACATCATTAGTAACACTTTGAGCTTTAAATACAAGCTTGTAACCATCTTCTAACTGATCTAAACGTAATATGCCATTAATGTCTAAATCAACATTTACTGTAACGCTTTCAATAATCTTTATAATATTAACAGCTCTTGCCTCAACCTTTGCATGTATTGTTATTTGATTATTGCTCTTTATATCAACACTGCCATACTCAAGATTTATAAACCATGCAGAAGCAATAAACGCCCCAGTGTAGTCGCCAAAATTTATTGCCCGGGCATCGACCAAAGTAGAAATAGCTTGATTTAAATCATTTTCATTTAATCTAATTGTCAAATCTTGTTGACCAAAAACATATGGTCGGAATACGATAAAAAAAAGAACTATATACTTAATGATCGCAATTAGTCTATTTAATTTGAATATTTTCATTATTATTTCTCCTTAATTTAAACTTTCTCTTAATGTGCCAAGTAAATAATCAGTTGGATGTAAAAGATACCGTCGTATTTTAAAAGTATTATTATGGTTTATAATTAAGTCAACAATATAGATTTGTATAGGTACGAAATTTATTGGAAGCGCATTGTCACCCTTTACACAGGAAACATTTGACCATGTTTGTAATATGTCATCGTTTTCGTATTTTATGTCTACTTTCTCCAATATCATATTTATATTTTCGGAACGTATGTACAAGACACGATTAGAATTGGCATCATAACCAAAATAGACACGAAAAACAGGGGGATGCGCTGATAGATCAACTGATACATTAAATTTAATTCTGTCCTGAATAATATTTATGCCCATTGAAATATCAATAATTTCAATAGCTAAACCTTGTTGTGCAAACCAGTTATCATTAAACTCATCAAGCAGTTTTGATGGATAAGTTAACCAGCCGATTAAATTGTATTTTGAAATAATATTTGTTTTTACCCACTGGGGCAATATGGGTGTAACCGCATCAAGCGATTGTTGAAGATTTGTTATAAAGGCATTAATTTCTGATAATGAAATTTGCGAATTTGGAATATTAACTGAGGGTTGTATAACAAAATGATACAATAATGTAGAACCGTTTTTTACATCAAATGTCATCTTTAATTTGGCATTTCCTGAAGTCAGAATTATTTCGGGTAATGATAAAAACACTTGATAATTTGTACCGCTAACTGTAAAATTTCTTGGAAAATCAGCCATTGTGTATTGTTTTTGAAGATAAGAATTAATAGCTGCTTCTGATACTTCAAATGATGTAGAGATTGTATGATTTCCACAAAAAACTGGTAATGTAAAAAATACAGTAAATATAAAAATGCTGTGAATATTTCTTTTTAGAATAACCATAAATAAACTCCCTTTGAATTTCAATTTTTTTTATTAGATTTGCCATTAACAAACAAAAGAACACACTACATTTAGAATGTAGAACGCATCGTGAACCTATGTTTGTATTTGCCCATTCTTGCCCTGGCCGGCAGGAATGGGTTTTAATTCTTTCTCATACCATTTTCCCCTCCGTTTGATTTTTTGATTAAAGTTATGGATTACCTTGCAAAACAGTATAAACCTGTGAACTGTTTTCCAAAAGCATCCAAATTTTCCCGCTACTGTTTTTCTGCATCTTCCAAACAAGCCCGGTAAATTCTCCATATGGCAAAGATGAAATAGGTTCAGTTTTATAAAAATCTGTTCCATTCCAATGAAATAAATTATACTTCAAACCTGTAATCCAGTAGTCATCAGGTGAAAACACAAAAACACGTGAAGCCCCATAATTTGAATATGATAATGGAAGACCAAAATAACTAAGATTTGTTCTGTGAAATTTATATTTATCTTTATAATCTTTTAAAAGATATGATTCACTTCCAACTATATATAATTGCAGGGTATCGGTTAATTTGCAACGGTTTACTGCAATATCAGTAATATTACCAGCAGATTCAGGGATTTTTATATATGTATTAGTTGTATCCTGGTTATCAAGTAACTTAATAAACATATTATTGGAATATTTCCAGATTTGCTGAAAACTGTTTCCACTTTGTAAATTTATATCAGCGAACAAATAAATTTCATTTTTTGAAATTCCAGTAACTTTAGTAAAAGTAAATTCCGTCGGGGCCTTTGAATATACCCATTCAGCAGCATATCCATCTTTCTGGTAAATCATTCCGTTTGTGCCGACGGCAATATAATATCCTTTTTTATCAGTCCATACTGAATAAAGTGTTCCTTCCGTTTGAAACTGATAACCTTTCCATTTTTTTGTAATATTATTGAATTCTGCTAGACCACAAGTGTGAGATCCGGGACCCAAATCACCTACAGAAACCATATAATAATCATCTCCTGTAACATCTACTGAATAATGCTTTACATCATCCCATCCGCCGGAAATATTTGTACTCCATTCGTTTCCATTCCAGTGAAGCCCTGAATAACTTTCCATATCACCATTTTTCCATTGGTTAATATTTCCCATTACATAAGCATCATTATCAGCAAAAGCCCAGATTCCGCCTAAATCACTTGGCCACCAGGCTACAGTATCTATTCGCCAAGTGAAATTACGGTTTCCCGGTTCATAATTGCAATTTGTTTCATCATCTTTTTTTTTTGGTTCTATCGGTGTTTTCTTGCATTGGCTAAACAACACAAGGGATATAACAGAAAATAACAGTGTATAAAAAAACTTTATAATCAATTTCTTCATTCTAATTTTCTCTCCTTAAAATAGAATCTAATTCCAGCGTTGAAATTAAAGCCACCAAATTGTGAATTTATAAACGGAAAGCCTGTTGCCATATAATTATACTGCGGTTCAAAAAACACTGAAAACGGGCTGTTACCGAAATTCTTTTCAACCTGTGCGCCGATAAATAATCCAAAAGCCGACAGATCACTCACTGATATTCCAACAGTGCCATCGTTATTCTTTTGTTCTTCTTTTACAGTAGAATAGGTAATACCGCCATTAATACCAAGCGTCCATTCCGGATCAATAAAGATTTTTACCAATAATCCTCCGTTAAATAACCATTGTTTGTATTCCGCCTTCCCTTCTCTCTTTTCAGATGTTAAAATCCATTGACCATCCACTAAATCGTATGTGCCGATAACTGGTACACCTGTTTTTGAAAAATAGGTTGCCTTTCCGTAAAGATAAGTTCTTGTAGAAAAAGGAAGCCCAAGACCTAAACCAATTACCAATCCGGTTTTGGAATCGTAAGTTTTACTGAAATTTTCGAGTGAAGTAATAAAAATGCCGCTGTGCAGCGAAATAAAAGGTGATTTAAGATTTGAAGTTTGGGCTTGACTGCTAGTTGTTGCAAAAATTATAAGTACAAATACCAAGAAAAAAGAAAAACTTCTGAATCCCCTCATAAAAACCCTCCATTATCTTTTAATTGCCCGCACCAAAAGAACTGCCCGCCGCGGTATATTTTTAATTATTTTATTTTGCCTTCCCTGGCAGTAAAACTTTTCCCTTTTTGTAAATAAAATTTACATTAACAAAATAGTAAAAAAATATTTACAAAAAAATATTTACAAAAAAATATTTACAATTCAAGAATATTTTTGGTATATGCAAGAAGAAAATGAGGAATACGTTAAATTAAAATGGTTGCCCTCGGGCACTTTCCTTCGCCGTTATCTAAAGGCTGACCGTTATTTCCGATAACCCAGCTTGTGCCATTGTTTGAGCTGTGTTCTATAAAAACGTGACCCATACTCTGGTAAACCTGATGCAGCCAGCCGTCTGCTGTTTTTACTATTTTTCGCTGGCTGTTGTTGGTGTAAGCTAAGGGATCATCAGATTTTTGTATGCCTTTATATTTGGCATATATATTAACGGTAGAAGTAATTGTTCTTGGATTTGAAGTGTTTCCATCACTCCATTGGTAAAAGCTCCAATCACTTGTAGTATTTGCTTTAATGGTTTGTCCAATTCCGTTAAATGTTGCTCCAACATTTATTCCATTGATTTCGTAAGTAATACCACTACCTGAACCCTCAGGGAATGTTGCCGAATTAAGAGTCACTCTTCCACCACTTTGAATAGAAATTGTGCCACCGGTTGAGGTTAATGAATATCCATTAAAATTTACCATAGCACCTGAATTAATTGATAAAACAACACCGGACGGAATTGTTACATTTGAATTTAATGTCTGGGAACCTGATAAAACCGGAATAATGCCTCCACTTGGTATTCCTGATATTGCTGCGGGTATTGTTTCCCAATCTCTTCCTCCCGGATCTCCATCACCAACAGGTCTGTAATTTGGATTGATTTCATAGTTTTCAGTAACGGAACCATATGCTAATGGCACTTCATTTGGCTGATGGTAATAGATACCCCATTGTCCCCATTTGGAAATAAGTGAAGAACTGTTTGAAAGTCTTCTGGCTGAATGTGTTATAACACCGCTATTCCTGTATACTGCAATCGGCGCTGTTGAACTTGTTGACTGAACATAAGATGAATAACCCGAAGGAGTACTGTAAGAAGCATCAGTGAAATAGTCTGTTGGATAATTAAACCATTTATATTCAGTTGGTTCCCCATTTTTCCAGATGTCTGCTGTACCAGTCCATATTGTGTAACCTTGATTATTATTCCATGCAAAAAAATGACAGTTAAATAGACCAAAATCTGGTACTGGAAATTGGATGGGATATACTTCTGGATAATTATACTCCATTTGTTGATTTATACTTATTATTTCCCATGGTAATAAATGAGACATTGATACTGTTAAAACTTCTTTCCCATTAGGGGTAATTGGGTTTTGTGCTGGTAATTTTGCCACTGACAGCAAAGAGACTATTATTAATAATATTAATTTCATTTTATCCTCATAATTTTAATTTTTGATAACTCTAAAACCGACAGAAGAAGCTGGTGTAAGTTGTAATTGCCCACTTCCGCTATACAGCACGTATAAAAATCTTCTAGTAGTAGTAATCTCCCTAGCTATTTCGTATTCGCTACTAAGCATATTCTGAACCCCCCTTATAGATTTATCTTTTCCGCTAGACGAACCTTGAGGATCCTGAACAATGCCTTGTTCATAACACCAATTGTAGTATGAGTTATCCGGCAGGTCATACCAGTCCAAACAGTACTCAATCACATTCCCCGCCATATCAAAACACCCGTCATAAGATTTTCCTTCAGGATAGCTGCCGACTTCTTTTAGCAACTTAGATTGAGAAAAAAAACCTACGTCATTATACTTTGAAAAGTCATTTACATCGCCCCAGGGAAACCGTCTGCCCGGATCGGGACCCCGTGCGGCTCTTTCCCATTGAGCTTCTGTAGGCAGCGAATAGCTATCACCTGTCTTTTTGCTTAACCAGTTACAATAGGCTTCAGCCTCAGACCAAGATATGTTACATATGGGCTTTTTTGCTGTGTTAGAATACTCATAATTTAACCAAGGAGTATCCGAACTATCCCAATGAACGGGTCTTTCTCTTTTTTGCTCCTTAAGTTTTTCCCAGGCATCCGGTGACCAAAAACTTGAATCCTTGTAACCATTATCCTTCACAAAGCAGAAGTATTCTTCATTTGTTACTTCATATTTACCAATATAATATGGACTCAATTTCACTGTATGAGCAGGTATCTCATTAACTTCAACCGGATTTCCCCAACTGTTACCCATAGTAAAGGTAAGATCTTTATTAATAGCTACTAATTCAGGCACCAAAAATTCATTACTTGATGGAGGATTGGTTATGTCATCTTTGCAAGACAAGAATAAAAACCCTGGAAACATTAGCACTATTACAATTATTCTTTTCATTTTATATTTCCTTAATTTTTATAATTCAATTGCTCTCTGTATTATCCTTTCAAATAATTTTTCGTTAATTTTTATTGTGCTTAAATTTTCTATTACATCATTGAATTCCGGATAAATATCCTTAATATCATTTAAAGATTTATCATTCATTTTTTCAAGCATTTTTGCAATTAAAACGCATTTTACTTTTAATGAATAACCAGAATAGGTGGTGTTCCCTGAAGCCGAATTTAATATTAAACACTCATTAACATTTTTTAGTATAGCTTTTATAACTGTCTTTTCCTGTCCTTCTAATTGTTTTAATATTGCAGGTTGAGTTAAGTATAATTCGAGGAAAACAAAATTGAAACTAAACTTGCCTTTCTCAACTGGTGTTTCTAAATAATTAATTTGTTCCGGTTTCAATTTAGTATAATAATTAATAATTGTATTTGCAGCATCATTTCTTTTAAACAATTCGTCAAGTCCATTGAATGCTTCTGCCATTATATCAAGCACGCCCTTATATTCATTATGGAATAGAATATCACTCATATATTGATAGTTGATACATTTTGATAACAATTCATCAGTAGTTAATTTTGATATTTCGTCACTTGGTATTTCACATG
>JAAYAN010000208.1 GCA_012719345.1 Ignavibacteria bacterium
AAGATTATGGAAGAATTATTACAAAAAAAATCCTATCATTGTAAACCAATACCAGGATTAACTATTAAGTGTAAATTGATATCAGTATTTAAGTATTAATCTGTAAACTTTTTTCAGGACGAGTCACACTTAACTGTCTCTTTAGCCAGAAAGTTCTCGCGGTGCGGAGAGCCAATTGCATATACCGACCTGTTGGGCACAGTATTATTTTATTTTTAAGCTATCCAGATACATCTGAAATTCATTACCCTCATATTCTTTAGAGTTAAGGACATAGTCTTTTATCATATCCTCGTCAAACGATAGGCTTATACTGGCTTTGTATGCATTGCCAACGTAACTTGTGTAAAATGTAAATGCTTTTGATTCATTTGGATATAAGTTATCATAAGAAACATACCCATCATCTGTGGTAATAACGGAACCTGATCTATCCATGTATTTTATTACATACTGAACATCTGGGATCCTAAAACTAGTATTATTCCGGACTATACCTTTACCTGATGCTGAACCGCCATATCCGGTCTCCCAATCCCAACTAACTACTCTTACATTCTTAGTGAAGTCTAAAAGCAATTCAAGACGGTACTGCAATGAAAGAATATATGCTTCTGAAAACTTTTTCAGTAATTGTATATCTGTAGTATCGCTAGAATCTATGCAACCAATCTTCATGGCAAAACTATATAACTCATTCTCTTTATGATCTGTTAATCCTTTACTATCAGATATTTCAATGTACTGATTAAGTGAGTCTGGAAGTAAATATAAAATAATGTCATTATCACTCTTTTTGCCGAAACCATTGGTAAATTGATTTAATACTTTAACACTAATAAGTGAATCATTAATGAATTCGTTTGAATTAATTGAAATAGAGTCCGATTTGTAGTAACTATCAAATAATGATATATTTGGATAGTACTTAATCATGCTTTCTTGGTCATCTGCTTTTATCGCAGAAAACAACATTTTTACTGTCTCATTAGCCTGAGATAGTTTCTCTTTTTTGGTACACCCCATCATGATAGAGACAAGTAGTACCAATTGGAATAATTGAATTGACTTTTTCATATGCGGTTATTTTAATATTGTGCCCAACGGCCCGGCGGTAGGGCTTAGTAAGCGTTACCCGACGCAGCATCCGGGCAGAGTCCTGGTACCCCGCGCCAGCGGGGCCAGAAAGCTGTCACGGTGCAAGGAGGGTATGGCGCACTTTTTGCCGTCCGGGTACAAATTTTATTAGGCATTACGCGTGTCGCGGTACAATTTTGATCGGAGCCACGAATTTATCACCGGTTACAAAACTGGTTGGGAGCACTGGCGCAGTGTCGCGGTAGAAGCTGTCTCGAAGCCAGAAAACTGTCAAGGTATATCGGATTTTAATTGCGAGCAGATGCGCGTGTCCGGATGCAGGAGCCATTACGAAACTGTCTTGGGTGCAGGGGCAAAAGCAAAAAGTGTGACAAGCTTATTAACCCTACCGTCCGTGTTAGGTTTTAGGGCCTTATTGTTTTGTCCCATTATACAATGTGTCATTCTGAGTACAAATCCTAAGTCAAGGTGTGGTAGTATAGAATGCTCTTTTGCAGCTTTTGGAGTTACATTGGATCGTGCGAGCTGCAATTGTGCCTTCGTGCGATGGGTTGTGTTTTATATTTCCTTTATCAGTTTTAAAAAGTCTGTTAAAATTATTTGAGCATTTTTCCCTTCATTTTTCATGGAACTATCATGTAGTTCTATATTTAAATTGTCACATAGGAAAATAAAATTTTTGTATTTTACTGAATCATCGTAATGATTAACCTTTTTATCTTTTAGCTTTTCCACAAATGTTCTGATGCTTTTGCTCTGGTAAATTTCATTTTCTAATTCAAATAAATATTTACGTTTAAAGATGCTTTCCATTATTTTCCTACATTTTACGCAAATTCCATCATAGTTTACAATTGGTTTATTAGCAGAACATACTTCCTCAATTTCTTTTAAATTCTTTATGTTCTCATTTTCGATAAATTCTTTATATACATCACAATCGATTATTGTGCTTTTACTTACACCGTTATAATCTCCATTTGACACAATTCTAAGAGCTTTTGGTGTATCAAGCCTTCGAAATACCCATTTAAAGAATTCAGATTCATGCGTAAGTATAATAAGTTGATTGATTTCTTTCTCAATAATTTCTCCATTTTCATCTATTAAATGGGGATTTGCAAGCAATTCTGTTGTTTTCGTTCTTCGATCGGAATCAAAGCTGGAAAATGGATCGTCAAATACAATTATCTTTTCATTAAGTTTTGGATCATGGATCATAAGCGAATAAAAAAAGCTAAAAGCCAAAACCCTCTTATCACTTTCGCTTAAAGTGTTTTTAAAGTTGGGTTTATTAACTGATTTTTCGTCAATCAGAACTCGATGACTCTTAAAAAATTTTAATGCAAAAATTCTTTCAGATTGACCTACAAGTTTTTTCATTGGCTGAAAATCACATAAAATAAAATCAGCCCCCAATTCCTGTAAGATTCTATTTATTGTGTCAAAATGGATTTTGAACAATTGATCACTATAGGTATTAAGTTCAGATCGAAGTTTTTCCCTTTTAGATTTAAGCCCATCTTGGACTTTTTCGATTTCTTCATACTCTTTGAAAAAATCCTCCCATTCGGGTGAATGCCTCATTTTTGAATACTCAATGTTTTTTATTTCCTTATTGATTGCATCAGTATTCATGGATTTTTCGAATACATATCCCTTTTTAATTTCTTCAATTTGTTTTTGAATCTGCCTGAAGAATTCGATTATTGAATCAAAATTCTGAAAATCCAACTCATATCCTAAGTCTTTCATTTTCAGCTCAAATTCTCTATCAACAGATTCTTTAAGTAGAAGTAAATCCGAGATTTTAGCTTTGTCTAGTTCTAGGTTAATTTTAACTGATGCAAGTTTGTCCTGAATAGACTCTAGGAAAGACTGAGGGTTCCATTTAAGAAATTTTGTTATTGCGTCTGATACCTTAACTTGAAGAGATCTGTACTCATTAGAGAAGAATTTTTCATATTCTTGTAAAAGTTTTTTTGCCTCCTCTGACAATTCTTGTCCACAGAATACACAGAACTTATTTTGGTCTTTCGTTAGATTCACTCCTAATTGTAGAAAGTCTTTTGAATATTCTGGATTTTTCCATGTTTTTTGAATGTGGTCTATAATCTTATCGGCATTAACTTTTATAGTACTTGAGAGAATACTCTTCGTAGCTTGTTGGACTACACTTTCTAATTGAAGTTCAACTGTTGAAAAGGCAGCCTTAATTTTAGCTTGGTTATTGTATACTTCAATAAGATCTTTCTTTTCCTTAATCTTGCTTTCAGGATTTTCAATTTTGGGTAGTTTAGAAAATTCCTCTGCAGTTATTTCTTTTTTGAATATTCTGTTAAATTCATTTGTCTTTGATGATTTCTTATTTGTTAATTCACTAAACTGTTCTTGAATTGAATTAATTTCTGCGGATAGTTTATTTCCCTTTGGTCCAATGATTATAGTATGTAAATTCTTTTGATGCCCGTAGGTGATTTCGTGGCCTTCAAAAATATTCTCATTAATAAATTGTGTGTCAAATATCTCAATATAATCTGACCCTTTCAACCATTCTGCACTTGGGTATTTAAATGTACTGCCTTTGTCATCAATGAATTCAATCTCTGGTTGATTCGTATACCCAAATGTTTTTCTGCCCTCAATAATGGAACCATTTCCTGTTTTATATGACCATAAAATATCAGTTAAAGTGCTCTTTCCACCAGCATTCTGTCCGAAAATAATTGTGTTTTTGCTAAAATGGCGACCTCCAAGACTTGGGCAATCTTGGAATCGACCAACACCTTTTATTTTTGTTATTCTTATTATCATATGCAAGTTTTAAATGGTCTCTAGGTAAGAAAATATTAACTCCTTCTCAGCGGAGTCAAGGAGAGAAAGAAGCATGTGTTTGGCGTCAGCCGAACTCTTGCTTGTGTGTTGGATGTCATGGCACAGTCGTACTTGGCCTTAAACCTAACGGTTACGTATATGAAACGTTTGGCATTTCGAAGCACTTTCCTGTCAAGTTACAAGTACTTTTGATACGAGCTGAAATGCTCGATAACCCACTGACTGCCAAATGTTTTATATACGATGTTACCA
>JAAYAN010000018.1 GCA_012719345.1 Ignavibacteria bacterium
CACGACAGTACTCTTTCCGGCGGCAGAACTCATTTGCGCTGTGTTAAAGTTGCCGAAATTAAATACAGACCTGACGGCACAATTGAACCTGTTACTGCTTACAAATAAGATATTATGATTATCATTTAATTTTGAAACTCCGGTATAATAAAATTTTACCGGAGTTTTTGTTTTAAATACTTTTAACTAATGAATTAAGATAATTTGCAGTGGATTTAATATTTCAGGATTAAAAAATGACATCAGCGGATTTAGGATTTAACGAGAATTTTGAAAAATTCAGAGACGAGAATAAACTTGTCGGTTTTACTATCGGGAGGGTTGCGTTAGAGCATAAGGAAAGATATATAGTAAAAACTGAAAACGGCGAAATTGAAGCGGAAATTACAGGGAATATGCGCTTTTCGGCACAAGGCAGAGAAGATTTCCCGGCAGTGGGGGACTGGGTGGCGCTTCAAGCTTACGATTCCGATTTCGGAATTATTCATAAAATATTCCCTCGTTTTTCTGTCATTAAGCGTCAGGCTGTAGCAAAGTTCGGCGAAGTGCAGATCATAGCAGTCAATATTGATTTTGCTTTTATCGTTCAAGCGGCGGACAGGGATTTTAATCTTAACAGAATTGAGCGCTATCTTACAATTTGTTATTCATCAAAAGTTAAACCTGTAATTATTCTTTCTAAAACAGATTTAATTACCCCGGCGGAAGTTACAGAAATTAAGGAAAGGATTGCAGCCCGTGTAAATAATGTGCCGGTTTTTGCTTTAAGCAATATTACTAAAGAAGGTTGCGGCGAGCTTAAAAATATTATTGAAAAAGGAAAAACCTATTGTCTTCTTGGTTCTTCGGGCGTTGGAAAATCGACTTTGATTAATAATCTTGCTGGAAGTGAAATGCTGAAAACAGATGCGATAAGCGAGGTAACCAGCAAAGGCAGACATATTACAACCCGGAGGGAGCTTGTTGTTTTGGAAAACGGCGGAATACTGATTGATAACCCGGGAATGCGGGAAGTAGGGGTTGCAGATGTTTCGGAAGGGCTGGAAATTACTTTCGATAAAATTTCCGAGCTTTCGGGAAATTGCCGTTTTGCCGATTGCACTCACACAAGCGAAACCGGCTGTGCTGTTCTTGAAGCTGTGGAAACAGGCAAAATATCTGAGCAATCGTACAGTAATTATCTTAAAATGGAAAAAGAAAAGGCGTATTTCGAATCGACTTCAGCAGAAAGACGCAAAAAGGATAAAGATTTCGGAAAGATGCTGAAAAATTATAAAAAAGATATGAAGAAGAATAAATTTAAGTAAGCCTAACGCAATTATTCTTTAATAGTTTTATTCCTTCTTTAAAAGTGTTGCAGTGGACTTCGGTAATAATATTTATATCCTGCGAATAACCGCCTCCCATTGTAACCGCAACAGGTATTTTGCCGCTTAAACATTGCTGAAAAACCATCCTGTCGCGCAAAGCTGTTCCGTTTACCGAAAGATTAAATCCGCCCCATTTATCGCTTTTTATAACATCGGCACCGGCAATAAAAAATGCAAAATCGGGATTAAAATCTTTTATTATGCCGCTTAAATTTTTATCAAGTGTTTCTAAATATTCGTTGTCGTCTGTCCCGGGTTCGAGTTCAATATCCAAATCCGATATTTCTTTTTTAGGCGGCCAGCTTTTAGCACAGTGAATGCTGAAAGTAAAAACACTTTTATTATTCTTAAAAATACTTGCTGTGCCGTTTCCCTGGTGAACATCCAAATCGATAATAAGAATTTTATGTTTTATCTTTTGCGAAAGAAGGTAATTTGCCGCAACGGCAACATCGTTAAAAATGCAAAAAGCTGCTCCTTTTCCAGAAAATGCGTGATGTGTTCCGCCGGCGCAATTAAACGAAATCATATTTTCGGATGCCCACAAAGCTGCGTTTATCGTCCCTTGCAAAATTATAAATTCGCGCTTAACAAATTCATCCGTAAGCGGAAAACCGATACGCCGGATTTCCTGTTCCGTAAGTTTTCTTTCAATTACCTTTTTAACATATTCCTTTGCGTGAGTAAGTTCAACTATTTCGGGAGGTGCTGCATTTGGAGTAAATATATTTTTCTTTGTTATAATTCCTTCGGATAAAAGTTTTTCGGGTATCATTTTGTATTTCATAATCGGGAATTTATGCCCGGCAGGAAGCTTTGCAACATATTCTTCGGAATATGCGATTTTTATTTGATTATTTTGTTTATAATGTTTCATTAAATTTTGAAATTAAATAATACCTAAAAGAAAAATAACTAAACAAATATGAAATTCAGAACAGAAATTACACCGCCCGAAAGTAATTCGCCGATATTGCACTCAGAAATAACACTTGCTTTAGGTTCGTGTTTTGCAGAAAATATTGCAGCAAAACTTGAAATGCATAAATTCAGGGTATTAAGCAATCCATTCGGAGTTTTGTATAATCCCGTTTCAATCAGACAGTCGGTGCAGCTTCTTACCGGTTCGCGCAATTTTACGGCGGCCGACCTTTTTAAGTTTTCCGGCGAGTGGCACAGCTTTTATCACGACAGTTTTTTTTCATCGGAAGAAAAAGAAAAAACACTCAGCCAAGTACAGAAGCAGATAGAGACTTCTGCAATTTTCCTGAAAAGCGCCGATGTTGTAATAATAACTTACGGAACATCTTACATTTACAACTACCGCAAAACCGGAATGACGGTTTCGAACTGCCACAAGCTGTCTTCTTCGGAATTTGAAAGAAAACGGCTTACACCGGAAGAAGTTTTTTCAGAAAGCAGATTTCTTTTAGATGAAATAAAAAAAGTAAACGGAAATGCGAGATTCATATTTACCGTCAGCCCGATACGGCATTGGAAAGACGGCGCTTTCGAAAATCAGTTGAGCAAAGCTTCGCTTCTTTTAGGAATATCGGAAATAATTAAAAATTATGAAAACTGCCGTTACTTTCCGGCTTACGAAATTATGATGGACGATTTACGCGATTACAGATTTTACGCTGAGGATTTACTTCATCCAAATAAACAGGCGATTGATTACATTTGGGAAAAATTTCTATCGGCAGAAATAAGCATAACGGCGGATGAAGCAATCGGCGATTTCGGGAAAATTTACGCTGCATTAAATCACAGACCAAAAGATAAATTTTCGGAAAAATATAAAGACTTCTGCCGGAATCAGTTGAAAGAAATTGCTAAACTGCAGGAAAAGTATGAATATGTTGAGTTAACTGATGAAATAAAATATTTCACCGAAAATTCGGGATAAAGTATGAAAAGAGAATATAGTAACATCATTTATGATAACTAATCCGTAATATTTATATTTGCTTATCAAGAAATTAAAAAAAACAATATATGCACATAGAAACAGAAGAAATAACCGCAACACTGCAACGCCTGATTGAAATTGATGATATCGACTACATAAAAGGCGAAATTGCCTGGCTGATAAATCACATTTCTATAACTTATATTAAAGATGACGATGAAGAAAGCGAAGTTGCATCGGAAGAGGACAACGCTTTTGTGTTTTCGATTATAAAGGACTTGAAGCAGATTGAAAAAACCCAGACGCTGGAAAGGTCGATGTATTACATCCGCAGACTGATTAAAAGCCTTACGGAAGTTCGTTCAGGAAAAATCAACGATATAAATCTGAACCGCTGGAAGGAATATGATGATTTGCTTACCGATAGTCTTTGGCTTTTTGAAAAACGCGATTCAACGGGAAAACATACCGCTGATTACTGGGGGAATTTTATTCCTCAGATACCTAATCAGCTGATTCGCAGATTTACAAAAGAAAACGAACTTGTGCTGGATACTTTTTTAGGCAGCGGAACTTCGTTGATTGAGTGCAAAAGACTTTGCAGAAACGCTCTGGGGATTGAACTTCAGGAAAATGTTGCATATACTGCAAAAGAGCTTATCAGCAAAGATCCTGTCTTAAAACCGACAAACACTTTTCAGGAGGTAATAATTGGCGACAGTTCCGAAGTAAATCTGAAACAGGAACTGCATAGAAGAAATAAAAAATCCTTTCAGCTTGTAATTATGCATCCGCCTTACTGGGATATTATAAAATTCAGCGAAGACCAGCGCGATCTTTCAAACAAAAAATCTATTGAAGATTTTCTTTCAGCGTTCAGCAAAATAGTTGATAACTTTACGCCGTTTCTCGATAAAGGAAGATATCTTGCAGTTGTTATAGGCGATAAATATCAAAAAGGGGAATTGATTCCGCTGGGTTTTCTTACGATGCAGGAAGTGTTGAAACGGGGTTACAAGTTAAAATCGACAATAGTAAAAAACTTTGAAGATACTGCCGGAAAACGGGGACAAAAAGAACTTTGGCGGTACCGCGCGCTCGCCGGCGGCTATTATATTTTTAAGCACGAGTACATTTTTCTATTTGAAAAGAAATGAACAAGAACAAGAGTAAGATTATGAGTAAGAATAAGAGCAAGAATAAGAACTTTGTATCCGTCGGCAGTCTTTTTCTTAATCATAATCATAATCTTACTCTGTTTGAAAAACAAACACAAAACACAACATTTAACGAGCTGCTTTCTTGTTCTTTTGTCTTGACACAAAAGAACCAAAAAGTCAAGACTGCCGAAAAATTATCTAAAGTCTTCACTCGAAAAGCTAAAAGAAAAGAACTCTCCCGCTTTTTGAAATATTTAAAAGGAAGCGGGATCAAACAACTTTTCTTTTCCCTTCGGGACGCTTTTCTCATTCGACTTTTAAACGATAATTTTTCAAATGTCCTTTTAACGGCAAAAAGATTGATGTTAAAATGGTTTAATAAAAATCTTGCTCATATTCCTAATCTTACTCTTTTATAGTATGGATTTGCTTATCCGCGAAATAGAGTTAAAAAAGCGTCTTGTTTATCCTTATAAATGGGGGACAAAGCAAAATGACGAAATGGACAGGAAAACTAATTTTATCTATCATACATTCTTTTTTAATGATTTGTTAAAGAAAATAGAATATGAATTTAAATATCATCCAGAACACGATGCTTATTTTAATTATGCAATAAACCGCTGGTTTACTTTTTGGTCGGCAATGGCTGTAGAAAGAATTTTCTGCTCATTCGATTTTGTACATCACGCTATGGAAAAAGACAGACTTGTTGACTTTACGATTAAGGGAATCCGGTTTGATCACAAGACAGCAATTTTCCCAAAGAATTTCCCGCATTCTTATGAACACGCAAAAAATAATAAGCGCATTTTAATAGAATGGCTTTACCTTAACCAAAGTCAGCAGCAGCGCAAACATTTAAAAAACCGTTTATTTCTTGTACTGTACGATAGATCGGGCGGGCATTGGAAACTGCGGGCGGAAATTGCTGAAATGAAGAAAAAAATAACAGGTTACCTCAACACCTTTGATGAAACAAAACTCGAAAAATTCCAATTTGAAAAAGAAGAAATCACTTTAAGCGATATAATATTTATCGAAAAGGAAGATTGAAATTTTCTGATCTTTAAAAAGCTTCATAAATAAAAAAGTCCGGACAAAGCCGGACTTTATAATTAATAATTAATAATTAAGAATGAATAACTACTTCATCAAAATCAATTTCTTAACCGAGCTGAAATCTCCTGCTTGTAATTTATACAAATAAATTCCGGAAGACAAATTTGAAGCATCGAACTTCACTTCGTAATTTCCGGCGGGCTGCTGTGTGTTTACAAGAGTTGCTACTTCCTGACCGAGGAGGTTGAAAACTTTTAAAGTTACAAACCCCACCTCAGTCCTCCCCTTTACTAAAGGGGAGGAAGTAGGAGGGGTTGGGATTGCATATTTAATAGTTGTAACCGGATTGAAAGGATTCGGGTAATTCTGTTCCAATGCAAATTCTGTTGGAAGATTTTCTACATTAACTTCAATCTCGTTGGAATATTTAAAAGAACCGTCCAGATCGATTTGCTTCAACCGGTAGCTGAGCGGAGTCGAAGCTGCCGTAGTATTATCAGTAAACGAGTATTCTTTCGGGCTATTTGAATTTCCCGCACCTTCAATAAAGCCGAGTGTTTCCCAACCTTTGCGATCTGCGCTTTGCGCATAGCGTTCAATTTCAAATCCGTAATTGTTCACTTCTGTTGCAGTATTCCAGTTTAATGTAACTTTCTCGTTGGAAACTGATGCAGTGAAAGTAATAAGTTCAACTGGAAGAGCTCCGCCTATATTAATTGTGTAATCTTCAACTTCACCATAGTCCGCAACGCCAAGAGCAAGAGCATTTCCGTTATCCACAACAACTCTCATCAATGTATTGCCTTCTGCTGCATCTGCCGGGATGCTGATGCTAAGTGTGGGGGATAATTCTCCCGTTGCACTACTGCCTGTTAACAGATCAAAATGTTCACCATCATCTGTCAAATCATAATCCTGGTTCCAGTCAAAATATACCCGAATATTTTCTGTATAACTTGTTACTACGTTTGCCGTGATTGTCAGCCCAATTGTTTCGCCCTGTTCAGCATCGGTTATCTCTGAAGTGAAATCGCTATATCCAAGCGCATTATTTTCACCGGACATTCCACTGGATTTATCAATTGTACCGAATTGAACCCGGGTAATCCAAGTATCACTATTCCAAGCAGGATCGCCAACTGTTACAATTGGATAGGTTGAAACAATAATTGTGTAATTCTCTTCACGACTATATGTGCCGTCATCGGCTTTAACACGGATTGAATAATTACCCGGAGTAAGTATTGCCGAAGTTTTCAGGGCGTTTCCGTCAATTGAAAAACTGGAATTATGCGTATCGCCTGTTCCCGCAATTAAGGAATATGTATGCGTATCCCAAATATTAGCATCGGTTACGCTTAAAGTGCCGACAGTTGTTCCTGACGGCTGTCCGCTGCTAATTGTTGTATTGCTTAAAGAAATATCAGTAATCGGTAGCGGAATTTCATCTGCATAAATATAAAAATCTGCAAAATCCGATAAACCTCCCGTTGCAATTGCTCCTCCGTTTATAGAAGTATTACTTGTCATTATCCATCTGAGATAAACGGTAGTTTGGTTCTCACATTCTTCAGGTAAAGTATATTCAAACTCTTGCCAGGTTGTAGTAAGCGCATAACTTGCGCCGGAAACATCCGACCAGCTGCTGCCGTTTGTGCTGTACTGTAATTTAAAATCCCGCGGTCCATATTCCCAAACACCAACAAGCTGTGCCCGGCTTTTTTGGTAAAAAGAAATTGCCAGATTTTCGAACCCGGTGCTGGTTAAATTAATCGCCCACGCTTTTGAACCGCTACCGTTATTCCATCCCCAGGTATAAAGTGTTGCCGCCCCTGCGGAAGGAGTATTATCGGAAGTGCTATAAACTATTTCCCCTGTATTTGTTGTTAATTCTTTATTGCGGTTTGCATCAATACCGAGTTCAGTCTGCCTGAAATTGGAATTATTATAGTGCAATCCGATTAAAATTCCGTTATTAGCAAAGCTGAAATTTACACACGATAGCAAAATCAGCGAAGAAAAGAGTAAAGTTTGTAACAATTTCATATTTAATTCCTTTTGGTTTAAGTGTTTTAACAAATCGATTATCGGACAAATAAAATCGGATTTGATAAGCTGTGTCAATATTTCTTTCAAATCACGAATCTTTTTTTGTTTTATGCGGCGGATATTCTTATTTTTGAAACATTCAATCGCATATAAAATTTTTGTTTATGAAAGTTATTGCAAATCCGCCGGGTAAATCAATCAGCAAAGCATATCTTAAGCTTAAGCCGCTGCGCGCTGATTTTGATTTTTTTATTAACGAGCTTAAAAATATTCTGAATTCCATAAACCTGAACGAAAGCGAAGAGCACAACAAAGGTTTTCTTTCCAACTTTTTGAGAAACACTTTTTACAAGAACAATTGCGTAAATACAAAAGACCGCGCCGATCTCGTAATTTATTCCGGAGCCGATTCCAAAAGTAAAGCCGGGGCGCTTATTGAGGTTAAACATCCGCTCAAAAATTCCGAAATGATTACTAAAACAAACCTTAACGCAAAAGCTATGCACGAGGCAATGCTTTATTATTTCCGCGAAAGGATTGAAGAGAAAAACGACGAGATTAAACACGTTGTAATTACAAATATTTACGAGTGGTTTATTTTTGATGC
>JAAYAN010000317.1 GCA_012719345.1 Ignavibacteria bacterium
AATCCGTATAACACTGGAGCCTCCGGTTACGTCCCGAAAAGATATAAACGTCTTTTCCGGCGTAGTCGAAGAACCTATTTATTCGGGATTCCAATCTAAATTTTATGTCCGCCTCGATAACGGCGTTCTTGTGAAGGTCTTTAAGCAGCACTCAAATTATCTGGATGACGGTCCTGAAATTTCATGGAAGGATAAAGTGTATATTTCATGGAGTCCTAATGACGGCTATATCGTAGAGGATATAAATAAATGAGCAAGGTACAAGATTCAAAACCCCCTGCTGCTAAGACACCCCGTCCGGGTCTGAAAAATATGGGGTCGTTGTATGCATGGCCCATGGGTTTATGGTTTACTGCCTTTTTCATCGTGCCTCTTCTCATCATAATTCTTTACAGTTTTTTAAAAAAAGGTTTATACGGCGGTGTTGTCTGGGAGTTTTCTCTCAATGCATACAGGCAGATGTTCAATCCAAATTACGGCCTCGTCTTTCTTCGTACTGTAAGGATATCTCTTATATCAACAGTCATAACCATTCTCATAGCACTCCCCTGTGGATACGCAATGGCAAGAAGCAAGTATCAGACTGCATTGCTGTTCCTTGTCATCATTCCCTTTTGGACCAATTCTCTCATCCGCATCTTTGCCTGGATGTCAATTTTAGGCAACGACGGTTTTATTAATTCATTATTCATGCAGCTTGGTATTACTAAGGATTATCTGAAGCTTCTTTATAATCAGCAGGCGGTCATACTGGTTTCAATATATATGTATCTTCCGTATGCAATTCTGCCCATATTTACAGCTATTGACCGTTTCGACTTTTCTCTATTGGAAGCAGCACGGGATCTGGGAGCCACCAAGCCCTCTTCTATGTTTAGAGTACTGCTGCCTAATGTTAAAAGCGGTGTCGTAACAGCAGTTATCTTTACCTTCATCCCGATTTTTGGAGCCTATACCGTTCCCCTTCTTGTCGGAGGAAAGGATTCGTACATGATAGGAAACATTATCGTAGATCAGGTGAATAAAACAAGGAATTGGCCTCTTGCAGCAGCGTTCTCTATGATTATTACCGTCCTTAGTACGGCAGGAGTTTTATGGATGATGGCCTCTTCGAAAAAAGAAGGAGCCCTTAAAGCCCCTGTAAAAACAGAGGATAAAAACTGATGAACATGAATCCCTTCCGCCAGATGATCAACAGACTCAATGTAAAACGCCCTGCCTCAGAACCAGCCCGGCATGCACGCAGAGCGTATCAGCGAAAGGCTACCTTCTCTTTTTCTTTCACGATGTTAGTCATTACACTTATCTTTCTCTTTCTCCCCTTGTTTGTCATCATTGCCTACTCCTTTAATCAGGGAAAGAGCAGCACCTTCACAGGATTTTCTCTGGAATGGTATAAAAAACTTTTTTTTGCTTCAGGCCCCTTATGGACAGCCTTGCTGAACAGTTTTATTGTAGCTTTCGCCTCAGCAGCTTTAGCAACAATTTTAGGGTCGCTTG
>JAAYAN010000309.1 GCA_012719345.1 Ignavibacteria bacterium
CCTCCATAGCTAATGTAGTTTAGCCGAAAAGATAGAGAATAAGCCAGTAGTCACCTCGGATTTATTTTATGCGTGAGTTAATTAAGTATATGGGTAGCGACCATATGGGATCCGCATAGTTTTCTGTATAGGAATAAAAATAAAGAGGTGAGTCCTAAAAGCCCTGACCGCAGCGCAGCCTTAGGGACGACTAGCGAAGCCCCGTTAGCCACAAGCCTTGACTCAGAGTGCCAATCTGGAACTCTTCGAGAGAGGTTTGGTTGTAGCTCCGGTCCGGGGTTTCGGGTTACGCTATGGGTTTTCCGTCTGGGCTTTGGTGTCTGCTTTAGGTTAGCCGAGGAGGCCTTCCCGAGGATTCAAGCTGAAATACCTTCCATAGTTGAAAACCGCCCAATTAATAAGGTTTGACTACCGGAGGTTTGCACGATATCGCTATACAATCCTAGCAACCCCGGTAGCTTGGCGGGTTCCGGCGGAGTCGTTTTCGGCTGTGGGGCGTTTTTAGGTGTGGTAGGAAAAGTGATTTTTCTAAGACGTAATGCTGTTAAAGAGGTAAAACTTTGAAAGAAGTACAGGCCTGGTCTATCGGGGGCAAATCTATCAATGTCGACGTAGCAGAGCCTGATAATATGGCGGATGATCGTGCTCTGCTGGGGCGTCATGCGTTAGGATGTGTGGGAATTAAGACCACGAAGCCAGGCGAAGCGCTTAGCGTTGTGGGGCGAAAAACGCTAAGCCCCCAGGCCAGCACTGTCGTGGGCAGCCAATCGCGTCTAAAAGGAGATCTGGTCTTTAACGAGAGCGCAGAACTTCATGGTTTTATCGAGGGCAGCATCGTGTCTGACGGTGAATTGACCCTCGGGGCTTCTGCCGAAGTTCGGGCTGAGATTCGGGGCCGGGTGGTCATTGTCCTGGGTAAGGTTATCGGAGATATTCGCTGCACAGAATTGCTTGAGCTTAAAGCAGGAGCCAAGGTTTCGGGCAACATTTCTGCGCCGCGAGTGATGATGCACGACGGTGTGCAGTTTGATGGTTCCTGTCGCATGGGGCAGGAGTGTTTTGATGCTGTCTCGGTCTAATAATTATAATTAGGCCGAGTTTTCGTAGAAGCTTGCTAGTAACTGTTTGCTAGTAACTGTTTGCTAGTAACTGTTTGCTAGTAACTGCGGGCCGGGGGGAAGAAGGTAAATGAGTAAAGGGCATGTGCGAAATGTAAGACCTCTGGGGTTGCTCGATGTGCTTGTCGCTTTGGTTCTTTTTCTTCTGCTTACTCTGGGGCTTAAAAGTTTATTCGATGTCGCCCTCCCGGGACTGCTTAAGGACGATACTTTGCTTCAAATTCAGCTCTCTGGCGGATTCTTCCTGGCTTTTTGGGCCTTCATGGGAAACCGTTTTTTTAAGCCCCATATAGACTTGGTATTGGAGCGTGAGGCAAAGACTACGGGTTCTGACGATGCTGCCAAGAAAAGGCGCAGCGAGAGCCAGCTGCTTGACGAGCAATTAAATGAGGCTCTACGCGCTGAGAGATTGGAACAACTTTCCTTAAGAGACAAAGTGCTTGCTGAGGCGAGACAAGCCGCCGCTAGCCGTTTGCGGCAGGCGGACGCTGAGGTCTCTGCCAAGCGGGAGGAAGCAAAGCAACAGCTCGTTGAGCTAGTGCTCAGGGCCGAAACTGAGCTTCACGAGGAAGCAGAGCGGCTTGCTGGTCTCGTCGTAGAGCGC
>JAAYAN010000209.1 GCA_012719345.1 Ignavibacteria bacterium
TATATTGCCTCCAATAAAAACGAGACAACAAGGAAATGGAGAAAATTGGAATATCAGGGGTAACGAAGCGTAGCGAAGTTACCCCTGATAATGCAAAAAAATTAAGCGGCATTTTTATATCTTTAGATACTAAAATAATGGAGAAAAAAATGCCAAACAAAAAACCCCGTTCTGCAGAAGAAAAGCTTTCAATTGTATTGGAAGGAATCAAAGGAGAAATTTCAATAAGTGAAATTTGCCGTAAATACGGATTATCTCAGTCAGTATATTATAAATGGCGAGATAAGTTTTTTGAAGGCGGAAAAAAAGCCCTGACAAATTCGTCAGATTCACTTACGCCCAGAACCGACCAAGCTAAAATTGAAGAACTGGAAAAAGTAATTGGAAGACAGACAGTTGTAATTGAAGTATTAAAAAAAAACTTAAAGATGAGCTGAATACTGCCGGAATGATAGAACAACTGAAATCAGAGGGAATCTCCATTAACAATTCCTGTAAGATCCTCTCAATAAACAGAAGCAACTATTACAGGAATAAAAAAGAGAAACCGGATATCTTGAATGTTTCAAGCAGAGGAACAAAAGAAAATGAAGATTATCTTGAAATAATTAAACAAATCAGAACAGATCATCACTTTTGGGGTTATAGAAGAATAAGAGCATATATAAAGTACCGGTTAAAAGCAAATATCAGCAACAACCGTGTTTACCGAATTATGAAAGATAACGATCTTATGGTTAAAACTAAAAAGTATAAAGCAAAAAGAAAGCCCGAGACGGCAAAGCCAAAACCCGGGAAACCAAACCACTGGTGGGGAACTGATATGACTAAATTCTATGTCAATTCTGTCGGCTGGCTTTACCTGGTTATAGTTCTCGACTGGTATACAAAGAAAGTAGTTGGATACAAACTTAACTTGCGCTCAAAAACAGAAGATTGGCTAGATGCCCTTAATATGGCAGTAGAAATCAACTGTCCGCTTGGGGCAAGAGAATACAGCCTAAACCTGATGAGCGATAACGGCTCCCAGCCTACTTCAGCAAAATATGAAAAAGAAACTGCTTTGCTTGAAATTAACCATATAACAACTTCTTATTCCAATCCTAAAGGTAATGCTGATACCGAAAGATTTATGAGGACTTTCAAAGAAGAAACTATTTACCCTAATGATTTTGACTCTTTTGAAGAAGCTAAACAAGCTGTCGATGATTTTATTGCTTTTTATAACCAAAAATATCCCCATTCTGCTTTGGGATATTTAAGCCCTGTTGATTTTGAAAACTTAAATAACTTAAAATATGTCGCTTAATTATTCTACCTTTTTTATTTTGTTTTTTTGTCTTGCTTTTCTGGGGGCAGTACACTATCTTACTCTTGTACCTTACTCTTACTCTCTTTTTCGCTGCTCTCATTATGTTAAAAACAAACCCGCAGCATTTGGTTAGCGGCGGGAAGAAAATTAAAAACGGGTCAAGGTCGTAAGACCTGACCCGACTGAAAAAATATTTCCAACTATTATGTCTGGGGAAATGCTAACTAATTTGTAACTATTACACTGAGCATTAATTTTAATGTCTAATTCTCCGACGCTTGCGTCGAGAGTTACAGCTTTTTGTAAAAGAGACTATCATACCCCGCTGCTTGCGGCGGGGAGATTCATTTGAAATTAATAATACACATCCAAAAATAATCATTTTGTATTTATACATAATTTTCATCCTAATTTATTTCTGTTTTTCCAGGAGCTACTCCTGACAGACAGCTACTTATTTATAGCTGTGAAAATAAACAAACGCGGCGTTTTTGGCAAATGGGAAAAACGGTTTTGAGTTTTCAGCTATAAGTTATAAGCAAAGAATAAAAAATCTCAAATCTATTTTTCTTTCTTAATGTTGTATTTATAAACGTGGTAACCTGCCAAGCCGACTGCAGTTGCCGTAACAATTGTTCCTAAAACCTGCCGCAGAAGCGTCGGGTCGTTTCCGTGTTTGATATTGTACATATCCATAATCGAATTGTTAATATCGGCGCTGATTTGTTTAAACTGCATCTTAATTAATGTCGCGCTGTCAAGCTGCTGAGTTTCCGAAGCCATATAGTTTGTAACAAAAAAATCTGTAGGGTCATTCTGAAAAAAAACATATTTGGAATCAATTTTTAACGAGGGAAGCTGAACCGGAGGCTCAAATATATTTGCAGGGTTAATTTCGGAAGAATTGATATCACTTGTTTTTGTTGAATCTTTTTGGATGGTTTGCGCCTGAATTGAAATAAAAAGGATTAATAAAAGTGAAAAAAACTTCATAAACTCTCCGGAATTAAAGCAGGTTAGACACAAGCGCTTTATAAAAGTTTCATTCTTTAATATCCAGTCTTTCAATAATCGAACGGATATGTCTTTCGGAAATCCCGAGCAATCTGGCTGCAGCGCTTTTATTTCCGTTGTTTCTATTAATTGCTTCTTCAATAATTGCTCTTTCAAACGATTTAACTTTTTTCTCAAAACCTTCTTCAAGATTATAAGGGTCGAAAATTGTTTCATTAGATTTTGCAACCATTGTTATTGGAAGATATTCCGGAGTTATTTCATTGTTTCTGGAAAGAACTACAGCCCGCTCAATCATATTTTCTAACTCTCGGATATTCCCCGGATAATTGTATCTCATTAAAATATCCAAAGATTGTTTCGTAATTCCTTCAATTTTCTTGTCATTCTTTTGGGAATGCTTTTTAATAAAATGTTCAACAAGTAAAGGGATATCCGATTTTCTGTCGCGTAAAGGCGGAAGGTTTATTGTAATTACATTTAAGCGGTAATAAAGATCTTCGCGGAAAAGTTTGCCGGCAATCATTTCTTCAATATTCCGGTGAGTGGCGGATAAAATTCTTACATTTACTTTAATTACGCTGCTGCTTCCAATACGCTGGATTTCGCCGAATTGTATTGCGCGGAGAAGCTTAACCTGAACTTGTAACGGAATGTCCCCCAATTCATCAATAAAAAGAGTCCCTCCGTCCGCATCTTCAAACCTTCCTGAACGCTGATTTATTGCTCCTGTAAAAGAGCCTTTTTCGTGTCCGAATAATTCGCTTTCAAGCAGGTTTTCGGAAAGAGAGGCTGCATTAACAATTATAAACGGTTTGTTAGCGCGATTGCTGGCATAATGAATTGCCTTGGCAATCAGTTCTTTTCCGGTTCCGCTTTCGCCGCGTATCATAATGGACGAAGCACTTTGGGCTGCGCGCCCCGCCAGGTTAAGAGCCTGTTCCATTTTTTCGTTCTGTGTAATAATTCCGCTAAAACTGAATTTTTCTTGAAGCTGTTCTTTAAGTATTTTGTTTTCTTTTTGTAACTGCTGCTTTTCGCTGATTCTGCAAATAAGGTTTTCAAGCTCGTCAAGATTTATTGGTTTTGTAAGATAATCGTATGCGCCAGCTTTCATAATTTTTACGGCATCGTCAATACTTCCGAATGCAGTGCAAATTACAACATCAATTGCCGGGTTAAAATCTTTAATCATTCTAAGAGTTTTAAGACCGTCCCATTCTGGCATTTTATAATCGCTTATAACAATACTAATAATGTCGCTCTTAATAATATCAAACCCTTTAAGTCCGTTTTCGGCGGTTAAAACTTCGTAATTTCTTTTCGATAAAAAACTTTTTAGCGAAATCAGCTGGCTTTGTTCATCGTCAATTAATAATATCTTTATCTTTCCCATCTTATTTATACTCCGCTTTGGCTTTTATTGGCAGATTGATTGTAAACTCTGCTCCGCCAGACGCTATGTTTTGTACGTTTATAATTCCGCCGTGATTTTCAATTATTTTTTGAACTAAACTTAAACCTATTCCGCTGCCGGTTGTTTTGGTTGTAAAATACAGATTGAAAATTTTAGGAAGAACATTCGGCGGAATTCCCGGTCCGCTATCCGTAATTTTTATTTCAATATTTTCGGATAAAACCTCAACCGATATTTTAACCCTGCCGTTTTCCTTAATTGCTTCAGCAGCATTTTGAATTAAATTGATAAGAACTTGTAAAATTTTGTCGTTATCCCAGATAACAACGGTATCCGTGTTATTATCTATTTCAAGACTTATATTTTTTTCTGATAACAACTTTGTAAATTGTATTTTTAATTGTTTCAATAACGAAGATAACGGAAATTCTGCCGGACTGAGTTTTTCGGGAGTTGCAAACTGAAGAAAATTTACAATGGTTTTATTGATACGCCCAACCTCATTATATACAATTTTTGTAAGGTCGTTAAACTCATTTTCATTATCAGCGGGTTGAAAATCCTTTATAAGAAGCTGAATAATTGTTGAAATAGAGTTAAGCGGATTCCGGATTTCGTGAGCCACTGCCGAAGCAAGTTCGCCCATCGCGCTGAGCCGCGCATTTCTCTGAACATTTTCTTCCAGTTTTTTCAACTCTGTAAAATCTTTAATAACTATTACTTTTTTAAGTTCTTGAGTTTTATCCCTGAACTGGCTTTTTGTTATTAAAAAATTCTTTGCTTCGTTATTGATTGTGCAGGCAATATTTTTGATTTTCCAATCCGTATTATTTATTTCGCCGGCGGTTTCATCCCCGAATAAATCCGATAAACCGGAGTTTGCCTGATTGACTTTTTTCCCAAATAATGCATTTGCCGCTTTGTTGGAAGATGTAATTCTATTTTGCAGATCAGTTACTAATATTGCATCGGCAACATTTTCCAAAACTTTTGAAGAAAAGGACTCAATAGCTGAAAAGTTTTTTTGCAGTATTTCATAGTTTAATCGCATTATGATTGCTGAAAAGATTACAAGTCCGAAAATAATTATTCCGGCGCCCATTAAAATACTGCGCCAGAAAATTCTGTTTCTTGCTTCTTCCAGACTTTTCATTGAAAGTCCTATTCTTAATAAACCCACCTTTAAATCTTCTGTTGAAACAGTACTTACAGCTTCAAAAATTTCTTCATCTTCAAATTCTGTTATTCTCCAATGATATTTTGCTTCGTTAAAAGAGTTTGTTAAAAACTTCGAGTTTTCTACCGGCTCCAAAATACTTACATTTCCGGATGCCGCAATAATTCCCGATCGGTTTTGAATAGCCGCATAAATAATTCCTTCATTGTTTACAGCTTCTTTAATTAAAATTCCTAAACCCATTTCTTTCCGGAATTTGAGATGCTGCTCTGCATCTACAGTTATTAAAATTCCCGAATTATTAGTTGCCGAAACCGCAGCAATAAAACTATTTCCGTTTGAGAACCTTGTGTTTTTTAACCCGATTATTAAAGTGTCGGCTTCATCATTAAATACAGGAGAAAGGATTTCCAGTATGTTGTCTTTATCTAATTGAATATTGTCATTTTTATAATATGAAAATAAAAATCTGCCAGCCTTATCAACAATATTTATCGAAGAAATATTATTATTAACGGAAATTTCTTCCAGAAGCTTATTGCTGATTTTCCCGTTGTTATATAAAAGTCTAATATAACCGGCATTTTTTAAAAGCCCTTCGCGGATTTCATACTCAACTTTCCTGTTAGAAACTATAGCATTTTCCGCAGATTGTTTTATTGTCCCGATAATTGAATTTGAGTGATTTATCATCAAATTGAAAGTTTCTTTTTCTGTTTGTTTTAATTCAACTGCAATCGAAATTATAACAAGAACAAGAAGCGACAGAAAAATTATCACAAGGCTTTTTGTGCGGATAAGTTTACTGCTGTATGATTTAATATTTTCCATATAAAACCGTTTTGGGCTAAGATAATATTAATAGCGCAAATAACAAAATGAACATTTACTAAAAATTAATTTCTGCACCCAAACTAAATATATTAGTTTTATAATTAAACCAATAGCTGTTCGATTTATTATTGATGTGCTGAAAATCGAAAGATAAATTTAATACGGAACTATAGTCGTCTGTTAAAGGAATTCCTTTTGATGCTGAAATAGAAAAAGAATATTTTGTGTCCGCGCGGGAAACATTAAAATCCATAATCTCGCTGTTTGTATAAATCGGCTGCGAAGTATAATCTGCTTTCGAATAATTAAAACCTGTTCTTACAGTTATATCCGAAGGGAAAATTCCTGTAATCAAAGTTCCGGCAACATAACCCTTGCTTGCTTTTGCATCTTCGTAATAGATTGATTCATCGCCGTAGCCCATTTCGTACTTTAATGGATTAAGCGAAGGATCATTCAGAATAATCTTATTCGTGTAAAAAACTGCCGCACCCCAATTATCAAATAATCTTTGCGATAACCGGGAAATAAGATTCAGCTGCATAATATCGCTGGAATAATTACGGTCTGTCAGATTAAAAGAATTCAAGTAAGATTTGTAGTTCGTTTCTGTTCCTAAAATTAATGTTGTTCCGGTTTCGAAGCTTTTAATCCCGCCTAAATAAAGACTTAAAGTATAATTATCTAAATCCGTCATATCCTTATATTTCATAATATTTGCATCAGCATTAATTTTCCAGTAAATATCAGCAGCCTCAAACAAATACTTAAAATAAGCGCTTCCCGAATAATAATTTAAGTATGAAGTATTTTCATTATTTATTCGGTTGTCAAAAACTGCGCCCCACGAAATACTATCGGAATCGGAATATAATGCAACCTGCTGCCAATAAAAATTTGCGTTTTCATAGGAATGATAAATATTATAACTGCCCAGGTAGCTTATGTTAAGTATATTTAACGATTGATCAATACCGAAATCGAAAGATGTAATTGATGAAGATGAAGCAACAGGCAGATGAAAGGGGTTGCTGTCGTTTTGGTATGTTACAGAAGCGCTGAACCCGGTTTGAGCGTTAATTAAAACAATTGCATTTAACGCTAAGATAATAAAGAAAAATTTTCTGTATTTCATATAAACCTCAAATTAAAAAAAAGGGTACAAAATGTACCCTTTCAATTGAATAAAAAACTATTAGTTTCTGCCAGAACCTTTTCCTTTTTGACCTTTAGGAGCTGTTCCTTGTCCTGTTCCGTCGCCTGCTCCGTTACCTGCGCCATTGCCGTTTCCAACACCGCTGCCGGTTCCGTTTTTAGGTCCAATTCCTTTCCTATTTGTCATCTTAGCTTTGTTGTTTTTTCCTTTTCCGGCATTATCATTAATTCCATCGCCGTCAAGATCAACAAATTTATTCTTTCCTTTATTTGCACCAACATAGTCTTCATCAAGCCCGTTAGGTATTCCGTCACCGTCTTGGTCAGGCGCGTTATCGTTATATCCGTCGCCGTCTAAATCAACAAATCGGTTTCCATGCTGAGTTTTTGTCTGCTGAGGATCTCCGCCAAGATTTTTATTTTTTTCTTGAGCCATAGAGCTTTCCTGAGCTTGGTTTTTTTCCATAGCTTGATTTTTTTCCTGATTAGCTATGCCTTTCTGGTTTTTTACTTTTACTGTATCTTGCGCAAATAAGTTAATAACAGAAAAAGCAACTAATAAAGTAAGAATGCTGCTGAGTTTAATTAAATGTTTCATTTTGTCCTCCAAAAAAGTTATGTTATTAAAAAAGCTAAATAACATCTTAAAAAACTATGCCAATGAAGGAGCTGCGGGATAAATTATTAAATAACAAAGAGTTATAGCTAATATAATCAAATGCAAACTGATAAGATTCAACATTTTGGGCGAGCTTAATCGACAAAAAGGTCGATTAAGGAGATACAAAACGGTAACACATTTAAAAGATGTTGGATTAATGGTAATGCCGTGTTTTGCTGAATCTTCCTGGACTCCGATATTTGTCAGTCCAATAAGCCCATATTACAAAAACCCATAGAGCAAAACCCATATAGCCTACAACAGTATCCGAGGGTGGAGGCGGACCGAAAATATTTAAGAAATAAATGGAAACAAGAAAAACAAGCATTGTCCACATTCCTATAAAACCTTTTTCATTGCGTGAATGCGTTTTCAGAAAATAGATAAAGGCACCAGCAGTAAAAATAAACATTTCAACAATTATTGTAAGTTCAAACGAATTCCATAAACCCAGCCCTACTTTTTTTCCCGTCCACGGAAACAACGGCAAATCCGGTTTGTGAGTTAAATAATCCAAAAGCCAATGGCTGATAACAAGAAAGCTTAAAATAACTGATGACCGCATACGCCTTTTTATTGCATAAAATACTGCTCCAAAAAGCAAAGCCCACAACAGCACTGCTCCAAGACTGTGCGAAAAAGGATAATAAACAAAGTTCAGGGGAGTAAAAACTGTATTTCCGACTTCAATTTTTACTTTTTCAATTCCAGTTACAACAAACAAAGGCCATATAAGATCAATAAATTGGCTTGCAATAAACATTGTTCCAAGCGAGGTCTTTTTATCAATTCCCTTTGCTGCCAGCGCAACTCCGTAATGCCCTAAAAACATAAAATTATTCCAATCATAAAATAATTCATTTGTTGTGCTAATATAAGTGATTTTATCTTTTAATTGAACATTAAAAATCCGCCTCATTAGTTTTATAACTATCCATTAAAAAATATTATGCGCACATCTTAAAAATTGACGTTAATTGAAGAAAGAATTATATTTAGCGCTTAATTGCGAAAAATTTCGCAATTAGATATTTGAACAACAATTAAGGCATTATAAGATAAATATCACATATATTAAGGATATTATGGGATTAACTAAAATTAAAAAAGGTTTGAACATTCCACTTGCAGGCGAACCCAAGCAAATAGTTCATGAAGCCAAATTCGTAAAAACTGTTGCTCTTATAGGTTTCGATTACAATGGATTAAAACCTGCAATGAAAGTTGAAGAAGGCGATAAAGTTAAGCTTGGCCAGGTTCTTTTTACAGACAAGAAGCATCCGGAGATATTTTTTACTTCACCTGTTGCCGGAATAGTAAAATCTATTAACCGCGGCGAAAAAAGAGTATTTCAGTCAATTATTATCGAAGCTGGCGGAAATGATGAAGTAACATTCGATATTATCGCTGAAAACAAGCTGAACGATATTCCACGCGAGGAAGTTTTAAACAGATTGCTCCACTCCGGATTATGGACATCGATGAAAGAAAGACCTTTCGGGAAAGTTCCAGATCCAAAGAGATTACCGCACTCAATTTTTATTACAGCTATCGATACAAATCCGTTAGCGCCGGATATGCAGAAAGTTATTGAAGGAAATGAAAAAGATATTTTAAATGGTGCTTTACTTCTTTCCAAACTTACAGAAGGGAAAGTATATATATGCAAATCGCCTGAAACAAAAATACCTGAACCGGAAAATAAAAATATTCTTATCGAAAATTTCGAAGGTCCTCATCCTGCAGGAAATGCAGGTACACATATACATTTTCTTGATCCTGTCAACCGCAATAAATATGTCTGGCATTTGAATGTTCAAGATGCAGCGGCTATAGGAAAATTATTTACTACCGGAAGAATATGGACAGACAGGATAATTTCTTTGGCGGGACCGAAAGTTAATAATCCTCGTTTAATAAAAACAAAAATCGGCGCATCTATTGACGAAATTGTGGAAGGCGAATTAAAAGAAGGCGAAAACAGAATAATTTCGGGCTCGGTTCTATCGGGAAGAAAATCTGAAAATCCTTCGAATTTTCTGGGGAGATTCCATCAGCAGATTAGCGTAATTGAAGAAGGCAGAACGCGGGAATTTTTAGGCTGGTTAAGTCCCGGAACAAATCTGTATTCAGCTAAAAACATTGTAATTTCTTCATTTTTAGGAAAAAATAAAAAGTTTACGTTATCTTCTTCGCAAAACGGTGGCGAAAGAGCAATTGTGCCTAACGGAAGTTACGAAAAAGTTATGCCGCTGGATATAATCATCACATATCTTTTGCGGTCTCTTGCCGTAAACGATATTGAAGAAGCCGAAAAGCTTGGGATTCTTGAACTTGATGATGAAGATTTAAGTCTTTGTACATTTGTATGCCCCTCAAAAATTGACCATAGCAGTAATTTACGACGAAATTTAAATTTAATTGAAAAGGAAGGATAGTGAAATTTTTAACAAACCTTTTACATAAACAGGAAAAATATTTTTCAAAAGGTGGCAAGCTCGAAAAGCTTTATCCCGTTTTTGAAGCTACCGAAAGTTTTCTGTTTACTACCGGAACCGTTACTAAAAGTCCTTCGCACGTACGCGATGTAATGGATTTGAAAAGAATGATGATGATGGTAGTTTATGCTCTTGTTCCTGCTGTAATTATGGCGCTCTACAATACCGGTTATCAGGCTAATATTGCTCTTGATAAAAACGGAATTGCCGAACTTGGCAACTGGCGCGATTCGGTTATTGCATTTTTCGGAGCCGGTTATAATTCATCAAATATATTCAGCAATATGTTTATCGGTGGGCTCTATTTCTTCCCGGTTTATATTGTAACTTTAGCGGCTGGCGGTTTTTGGGAAGTTGTTTTTGCAGTTGTTAGGAAACACGAAATAAATGAAGGATTTCTTGTTTCAAGCCTTTTATTCCCGCTTATTCTTCCTCCTAATATTCCTTTATGGCAGGTAGCGGTAGGAATTTCTTTTGGAATTGTAATAGGGAAAGAAGTTTTTGGCGGAGTCGGAATGAATATTCTTAATCCGGCACTTACTGCCCGTGCATTTTTGTTTTTTGCTTATCCAGCTCAGATTTCGGGCGATTTAGTCTGGGTGGCAGTTGACGGATACAGCCAGGCTACTCCTCTGGCACAATATGCATCTGCAGCAGGACAAACTACTTTCAGCTGGTGGGATTCTTTTATCGGCTTGATTCCCGGCTCGATGGGTGAAACCTCTACGCTTGCTTGTTTAATAGGAGCTTTAATTCTAATAGTCTCTGGAATTGGTTCTTGGCGGATAATGCTTAATGTCCTTTTAGGAATGATAGTAACCAGCTCACTTTTTAACATAATTACAAGTTCTACAAATCCGATGTTTGCAGTTACGCCTATGTGGCATTTGGTTATGGGCGGGTTCGCTTTTGGAGCTGTTTTTATGGCCACCGATCCTGTTACAGCGGCATATACTGAAAAGGGCAAAATCATTTACGGATTTCTGATAGGAGTTCTTGTAGTTTTAGTGCGCGTTGTTAATCCTGCTTTTCCCGAAGGAATGATGCTGGCAATATTATTTATGAATGTTTTTGCGCCGGTTATCGATAAGATTTTCTTAAATGCAAATATTAAAAGGAGGCTGGCAAGAAATGTCAACTGATAGCACAAAACGTACAATTATTGTAGCCTTAGGAGTATGTCTTGTTTGTTCGGTACTGGTCTCTACTGCAACTGTTATTTTGCGGCCTGTTCAGGAAATTAACAAGAAACTTGATAAGCTTAAAAATATTCTTTTAGCTGCCGGACTTTATAACGAAGGCACGGATATAGAAAAAATATTTAACCAAAAGATACAAACCGATGTAATCGATCTTTCAACCGGAAATTCGTATAAAAGCGAAAATCCTTTACTTAAACCCGAAAATTTTGATATTAAATCTGTTTCGGACAGCAAAGAATTGGGACGATTAATTGAATCCGGGAAGGATATTGCCCAAATAAAAAAAATGCCTAAATATATGGTGATATATAAGGTTTACGAAAACAACGAGTTGCAGAAAATTATTCTTCCTGTTTACGGAAAAGGTCTCTGGTCAACAATGTATGGTTTTCTGGCTGTAGATAAAGATTTTTCAACAATTAAAGGGTTTACATTTTACGAGCACGGTGAAACTCCAGGTCTTGGCGGTGAAATTGAAAATCCAAAATGGCAACAGCTTTGGGTTGATAAAAAAGCCTACGACGAAAACAGGAATGTAATTATTGAAGTTATTAAAGGAAAAGTTGATCCAGCTTCAGCAGACGCAAATCATAAGATTGACGGACTTTCAGGTGCTACAATTACCACAGGTGGGGTAGATAAACTTGTAAAATTCTGGTTAGGCAGCGAAGGATACGGTCCCTTTATTAATAAAATGATACAGGGAGGTAAATGATGAGTGCATATAAAAAAGTGCTGATAGACCCAATATTTAATAACAATCCAATTGCTCTGCAAATTTTAGGGATTTGTTCGGCTCTGGCTGTTACTTCGAAACTAGAAACTGCAATCGTAATGTCATTAGCTGTTACATTGGTTGTTGCATTTTCAAACTTTTCTGTAAGTGTCATCCGTAATTACATTCCGAACAGTATACGTATTATAGTTGAAATGACAATAATGGCATCGCTTGTAATAATAGCTGACCAGTTGATTAAAGCTTACGCTTTTGATGTAAGCAAGCAATTATCAGTTTATGTGGGATTAATTATCACAAACTGTATCCTTATGGGAAGAGCAGAAGCTTTTGCGTTAAAAAACCCTCCTGTTATCAGCTTTTTGGACGGGATAGGAAACGGTTTGGGTTACAGTATGATATTGCTGATTGTGGGATTCATCCGCGAACTTATCGGTTCGGGCAAGTTGCTTGGATTTTCTGTATTACCTTTAGTAACCGACGGCGGCTGGTATAATGCAAACGGCTTATTCGTGTTGGCTCCCAGTGCATTTTTCCTGATAGGATTGATAATTTGGGTAGTAAGAACCTTTAAACCAGAACAAATGGAAGAGGAATAATTATGTTTGAACATTATTTAAGTATTTTTATAAAATCTGTTTTTGTCGAAAATATGGCTCTTGCATTTTTCCTTGGGATGTGCTCTTATTTAGCTGTTTCCAAGAAAGTTGAAACTGCTGTAGGATTAGGTGTTGCGGTTACAGTCGTTCAAACAATAACTGTTCCGGTTAATAATCTTATTTTAAATCTTGTAATTAAAAGCGGCGCTTTAGCTTGGGCCGGGCTTCCAGATGCAGATCTTTCATTTTTGGGTTTGATTACTTACATCGGGGTAATCGCTGCAATGGTGCAAATTCTTGAAATGGTTCTTGATAAATATGTGCCATCACTTTACAATTCATTAGGAATCTTTCTGCCTCTTATTACTGTAAACTGTGCTATTTTAGGCGGAAGTTTATTTATGGTGGAACGCGATTACAATTTTCCGGAAAGCATTGCTTACGGATTGGGATCGGGAACCGGCTGGGCGCTGGCAATTATTGCGCTTGCAGGAATTCGTGAAAAGATGAAATACAGCAACGTCCCTTTGGGTTTGCGCGGACTTGGAATTACATTTATTATTGTAGGACTTATGGCCATAGCATTTATGCTTTTTTCCGGTATTCAATTATAACGAGGAATTTTAATGGAAGGAATGAATTTGATATTAGTAGGCGTAATTATGTTTACGCTGATTGTTTTGGTTTTAGTTGCTATTATTTTGATTGCAAAAAGAAAACTTGTTGCAAGCGGAAAAGTTAAAATAAACATTAATGATGACCCGAATAAAACTATTGAAGTGAATGTTGGCAATAAACTTATAAATGCGCTTGCAGAACATAAAATTTATATTCCATCAGCTTGCGGCGGCAGCGGAACCTGCGGTGAATGCAAGCTGATTGTTACAGAAGGCGGCGGCGATATTCTTCCTACAGAAACTTCTAAAATAAACAGAAAGCAAGCGCGTGAAGGTTACAGGCTATCCTGCCAGGTTAATGTAAAACAGGATATGAAAATTAAAGTGCCAGCCGAGGTTTTTGACATTAAAAAATGGAATTGCACTGTTAAGTCGAACCGGAACGTTGCAACTTTTATTAAAGAACTTGTACTTCAATTACCAGAAGGCGAAAAAGTAGATTTCCGCGCCGGCGGTTATATTCAAATAGAAGCACCAGCTCACGAGGTGTTTTTCAAAGATTTTGATGTTGAAGAAAAATTCCGCGGCGATTGGGATAAGTTTAAACTTTGGGATTTGAAATCAAAAGTTGAAGAACCGATTGTGCGCGCTTACTCAATGGCAAACTATCCTGAAGAGCACGGAATAATAATGTTAAATGTGCGTATAGCAACTCCTCCTCCCCGTACGCAAGGTATTCCTCCGGGAAAAATGTCGTCATTTATTTTCAATCTGAAACCCGGTGATAAGGTTACAATATCCGGTCCTTACGGCGAATTTTTTGCACGTAAAACCAATAACGAAATGATATTTGTCGGCGGCGGCGCAGGTATGGCTCCCATGCGCTCTCACATTTTTGATCAGTTAAGACGGATTAAAACAGACAGGAAAATGACTTTCTGGTATGGTGCAAGAAGTTTGCGCGAAGTATTTTATGCTGATGAATTTGATAAGCTTCAAGCTGAAAACCCGAATTTTAAATGGCACTTGGCATTATCGGAACCGCAGCCGGAGGACAACTGGACAGGTCCAACCGGATTTATTCATCAGGTTCTGTACAATAATTATATAAAAGAACATTTCGCTCCGGAAGATTGCGAATACTATTTGTGCGGACCTCCTATGATGAACTCGGCAGTAATCAGTATGCTCGAAAATCAGGGAGTTGAGCGAGAGAATATTATGATGGATGATTTCGGCGGCTGATTTGTATTGATATTATGATGCGGACACAGTATATTCGACATTAAGTCTGATTTAACTGTAATCCGCATTATTAAAAAATGTGTGCAAATCATTTTCAGGAGGAATTATGAAAACCGCTGAAGAAATATTAAAAGAGAAAAACCGGGATATAATTACTGTACAAGCTTCAGCAAAGGTGAGTGAAGCTGTAAATGTAATGAATTCAAATAATATCGGGGCTATCCTTGTGAAAAAGGAAGGTGATATTATTGGCATATGGACTGAAAGAGACCTTCTTAAATATTCTGCTATGGAAAACTTTAATCCTGCTGAAGCAGTTATCGGCGATTATATGGTAACAAATCTTCTTTCAGCTCCTTACAATGCAAATATTTACAGTTTAATGGATAAATTTTTAGGCAAGCGTTTAAGACATCTGCTTATTGAAAAAAACGGGAAATATATTGGTTTGCTTTCCGCAGGCGATGTTATACGCGCGCAACTTGCCGATAAGACAGAAGAAATTAAAGATTTAAATGCAATGGTTGGATGGGAGTATTATGAAAATTGGCAATGACGCAATGATAAGAAATAAGACTTTTTTATATTCCTTTTTAATTTGTATGTTTTTAGCAGCTGCCTGTAATCAAAATGCAGAGCACATTAAATTCAGCGGTGAAACAATGGGGACTTATTACGCAATTACCATTGGGAAAGCAGATGTTAAAATACAAACAATCAAAGCCTCTGTTGATTCTGTTTTAAAAGAAGTGAATACGCAAATGTCAACTTATTTGTCCAAATCAGTTTTATCGCAATTCAATAAATACCGCGATACTGTTTGGTTTAAAGCTCCGAAAGAATTAATTTCTGTCGTCGAAGAATCAAAAAATATTTATGAGCAGAGCGACGGATGTTTTGATATTACAGTAGGGCCGCTTGTAAATTTATGGGGTTTCGGACCCGAAAACCGTCCTGAAACAGTCCCTTCTGATAATGAAATAATTGCACGAAAAATACTTATCGGATCGGATAAACTTTTAGTTGATAAATCTTTTTTGATGATTAAGAAAAAGATACCTGAACTTTATTGCGATTTATCAGCAATAGCTAAAGGTTACGGCGTTGATGCGGTAGCGAAATTTCTCGAGCAAAAAGGAATTAAAGATTATCTTGTTGAAATTGGCGGGGAAGTGCGCACACGCGGGAAAAACCAATTCGGAGAAGAATGGAAAGTGGGAATCTCTTCGGTTGACGGAGGCACCGGAATACAGAGAGTAATTCACCTTTCCGGAAATTCCATTGCAACTTCCGGCGATTACCGCAACTATTTTGAAGAAAACGGCATCAGATATTCGCACACAATTGATCCCCGGACAGGCAAACCAATAAATCACAAGCTTGTTTCTGTTTCTGTAATCTGTAAGGAATGTATGTCTGCCGACGGCTATGCAACGGCGATTATGGTGTTGGGTCCCGAAGAAGGACTTGCTTTTGCAGAGAAATTGAATCTGCCGGTATTTATTATTGTTAAAAAAAAAGACGGTTTTAAAGAAATAATGACAGAATCATTTAAAAAGTATTTAAAATAGATTGGAATAAAGATGACTGAATTTTTAATAGTATTTGTTTTATTTGCTGTGGTAATTGTGCTAATGGCATTATCTTTAACTTTTAGTAAGTATAAAAAAAGAAAATCGGCTTGCTGCGGCGGCGGTCATTGCGAATCTGAAAAAATGCCTCAGGAGCACAAATGCAAAAAGCACGAACAGGATATTTCAGAGAATAAATAATATGATTGATCAAATTACAGAACTGAAACATCAGATTTAAAATAAAAAACCGGCTGATGTAAGCCGGTTATAATTTTTAAAAATTCAGATTTAAAGTGTTAAACCTTCATTCCTTTTATTATCTTTTCAACATTTTCAAGAGCTTCTTCAATTTTGCTTATATCTTTGCCCCCGGCTGTTGCAAGATGAGGACGCCCGCCGCCGCCGCCGCCGACAATTTTAGCAGCTTCTCCCACAATTTTACCTGCGGACATATTTTTGCTTTTAATTAAATCATCCGAAACAACACAGACTATGCCGACTTTTTCTTCGAAAGCAGAAATAAGCACTCCGACACCGCTTATGATTTTATTTCTGAGATCATCGCCCATCGATTTCAGTTCATCCATTCCAGCAGCATCAACTTTCCCTTTAAATACTTTTATTCCTTCAGTATCTGCAGGATTTTTAACAATACTATCTATTCCGCCAAGTTTTTCTTTTAAGTGCAATTCAGCAAGTTCTTTCTCTAATTTTTTTCGTTCTTCAATTAACTGAGAAATTTTTTCTTCTGCCTTCCGGATTTCATTATTCTGTTCGTTAATATAATTTTCTACTCCTTCGCCGGTAAGAGCTTCAATTCTTCTAACGCCGCTTGCAATTGAAGTTTCGCTGATAATTTTTAAAATTCCGATTTGCGAACTGTTTTTTACGTGAGTACCGCCGCAAAACTCCAAAGTGCAGTCGCCGAACTGAACAACATTAACTGAATCGCCGTATTTATCGCCGAAAAACATAAGCGCGCCCATTTTTTTTGCCTGCTCGAACGGCGTGTTTTTATGATGCTGCAAATCGTAATTCATACGGATTGAATCGTTAACTATTTTCTCTATTTGTAAAATATCTTCGTCTTTCAGCTTTTCGAAATGCGTAAAATCGAAACGGAGTCTGTCTGCCCCTACATACGAACCCGACTGCTGAACGTGATTTCCGAGAACCTGCCGCAAAGCTTTATGCAGAAAATGAGTGGCGGAATGATTACGCATAATATTCCATCTGTATTTGCGGTCAACCGAAGCTGTAACCTCAGTACCTAAACTTGCAGAGCTTGCTTTTTCAATTACGTGAATAATGCTGTTTTCAAACTTGTAAAGATTAATCACCGAATATTCTTTCCCGCCGATAATAAGTTTTCCTTTATCAGAAACCTGTCCTCCTGATTCAGCATAAAAAGGTGTTTTCTCGAGAATTACAAAAGTATTCGTGTCATCTGTCTTAATTCCGACAATTTTAGATTTGGTTTCTAGTTCTTCGTATCCTGTAAAAGTTGTATTAAATCTATCTGCAAGCTTAAATCCATCCAGACTTTTTTTATCGATAACTACAGAGTTTTGTTTATCTTTAGTAACTTTACGCGCTCTCTCACGCTGTTCGTCCATTAATGTGTTAAAACCGTTTTCATCAATTATCAGACCTTTTTCTTTAGCAAGAACATTAGTTAAATCGACTGGAAATCCGTAAGTATCGTACAATTTAAAAACATCCGTGCCGGAAATTACTTTTCCGCCGGAAGAAATTATTCTGCCGGAAATTTGTTCGAAAAGATCGAGACCTCTATCTAAGGTGGAATTAAAGCTTTCTTCCTCGGCTTTAATGATTTTTTTTACATTATTTTTTTTCTCAACTACTTCAGGAAAAACATTTCCCATTGTTTCGCCGAGAACATCGGTGAGTTTATAAAGAAAAGGTTCTTTTAAATTGAGCTTTCGTCCGTATCGTGCTGCGCGGCGTAAAATGCGGCGTAAAACATATCCGCGTCCTTCATTTCCGGGTGCGGCTCCGTCTGATATTGCAAAAGTAAGCGTACGGATATGATCGGAAATAACCCGCATAGAAATCTGGTCATCTTCTTTTTCATAAGGAATTCCGCTTAATTCCGATATTTTTTTTATCAGCGGCACAAAAACATCTGTATCGTAATTTGATGATTTATTTTGAATTACCCTGCAAAGTCTTTCAAATCCCATTCCTGTATCAACGTGTTTTTGCGGAAGTTCGGTAAGCGAGCCGTCTTTTTCGCGGTTATACTGAATAAAAACGAGGTTCCATATTTCAATACATTCAGGAGAACCTGCATTTACCAGCGACCCGTCCTCGTCATTTCCGCTTAAATTAATATGAATTTCGGAGCAGGGTCCGCAAGGTCCGGTATCACCCATTTCCCAAAAATTATCTTTTTCGTTAAAACGCAAAATATGAGCCGGATTGATATCTGTTTTATCTTTCCAAAGATTAAAAGCTTCGTCATCCGTGCGGTAAACAGTTACCCATAATTTGTTTTTCGGAAGTTTTATAACCTCGGTAAGAAACTCCCACGCCCACATAATAGCTTCTTGTTTATAATAATCGCCAAACGACCAGTTCCCGAGCATTTCAAAAAATGTGTGATGATAAGTGTCGTAACCTACTTCTTCAAGATCGTTATGTTTTCCGCTGACCCTGATGCACTTTTGCGTATCGGCAGCACGTTTGTAACTGCGCGAACCGGTTCCAAGAAAAACATCTTTAAACTGATTCATTCCTGCATTTATAAATAATAAAGTAGGATCGTCGTAAGGCACAACCGGCGAGCTTGATACAATTTTATGTTCTTTACTTTCAAAAAAATCAAGAAATTTCCTGCGTATTTCAGATGAAGTCATAATTTTCCCTAATTAAAAAATTTAATTGTGCAAAATTAGTCAGTATTTACGAGAAAATGAAATAATTACTAATTATTTACTATAAAAACAAGAAACAAAATTACACTAATTAGTAAGCTTGTAATCTGGATAAAAAATAAACATACAAATGTATTTTTAATAGCATTTTCGCTAACTTTGCAAATTAAATAAGCATTTAGGTACAATTATTATGAAAACTGCTAAACCAGAAATAAAATTCCGATATCTCAGAAAAGATGAAGTAACCCTGATGACAGATTACCGGATAGAATTTTTAAAAGAATTGCAGGGTACACATTCAACCGAAAAAGAACAAATGCTTCGGAAAGAGCTTACAAGTTATTTCGAAAAATCCTTATCCGATGAAAATTATATTGCAGTGACAGCTGAAATTGACGGAAATCCGGCGGGTTTCGGGGGAATGGTAATTCAGCAGATTCCAGGCAATTTTAAATTGATCAGCGGACGCGAAGGTTATATTTTAAGCATGTACACTTTACCGGGATTTCGCAAAATGGGTATTGCCGGCGGAATATTGGACAAGCTGGTAAAAAAAGGCAGGGAACTTGGACTTGGCAAAATTTCCCTTCATGCTTCCGCAGAGGGTTTTCCAATTTATAAAAAATACGGATTTAAAGAGCCTGTTATGCCGGTCTTGGAAATAAAGTAAAGTTTTCTTAAAAGCAGCAACAAAGAATTTATTCGGGAAAATCCCTCTTATTATTATCTGCAATAAAGAGTAAACAGAAAATCAAAATCTTTTTTTTTTGATAAAAAAACTGGTAAAATAAATCGCCAAAAAACAAATCACTTGATTTACAAATAATAATGATATAATTTCGAACATCAAATGACTAACAGTCAGTAAATAAATACAAGTATAGGTGGTTATGGGAACAACGGAAAGAAGAGAGAGGGAAAAAGAACAAAGGCGAAATGAGATAATAAATTCTGCCGAAAAAGTGTTTTTTATGAAAGGAATTGAAAACGCTACAATGGATGAAATAGCTGAAGAAGCCGAGCTGAGCAAGGGGACACTATATTTATATTTTAAAAGCAAGGAAGAGCTTTTTCATGCAATATGCAGCAGAGCAGGTAAAAAACTTTTGGGGATGTTTGAGGAAAGCATAAAGTACAAAAAAAACGGCTTGTTAAAAGTTAAAAGCATAGGACAGGCTTTTTACGATTTTTCGCAGGGTTACCCTGAATATTACGACGTAATTAAGCGGGCTGATTCGATGAAAATATGTGATTGCGAAAATTCGCACGAAGCAAAAAAAGCAAAAGAACAAGGTGAAGAAACACTTGGACTCTTAAAAAAATGCGTTATCGAGGGAATAAATGACAGGAGTATTCGTTCCGAACTCGATCCGGAAATTACTTCTATTATGCTTTACGGTATGAGCAAAGGAGTTATACAGATTATGAATGAGGTAATGCCGGAAACAGGTATGCCGCTTATCCAGGATAAAAAGCTTTTTATAGAATCGTTTTTCGAATTTGCCGGTTACGGTCTTAATAATCAGAAATAACGTTTTACAATTTGAAATTTTAAGGAAATGTATGAAATCGATATTTTATTTGTTTATACTTACTTTAATTCTTCCTGCACAGGAAAAAATTTTAGATACCTATGTAAAAACAGCTTTGGAAAGCAATCTGGCATTAAAGCAAAAACAATTCTCTTACGAAAAAAGTCTTGCATCTCTTTCCGAAGCCAGAGGGATGTTTTTTCCTTCGGTAAATTTGGAAGCACGGTATACACAAGCCGGCGGGGGACGACAGATTGATATTCCGGTGGGAGATTTGGTTAATCCGGTCTACAGAGCATTAAACCAGATAACAGGTACAAATTCATTCCCAACGGATATACCGAATCAGACGACGGATTTTTTGCGGGAAAAAGAACACGAAACAAAACTGCATATAATTCAGCCTGTGTTTAATCCGGCTATTTATTATAATTATAAAGCTAAAGCCGATTTGACTGAAGTTTACAAAGCCGAAAGGGATGCGTTTGCAAGAAATCTTACAGCCGAAGTGAAGACAGCTTATTTTAATTATCTTAAAACGGTTGAGATAAAAAAACTTTTGGTATCGGCAGAAGAATTGGTAAAAGAAAATCTTCGCGTAAGTGAAAGTCTCTTTAAAAACGGAAAAGTAACAAAAGATGCAGTTTACAAAGCCGAGGCTGAATTGAGTAAGATTAATCAGCAGCAAAGCGAATCCGAAAAAAACAGCAATCTGGCTAAAGCTTATTTGAATTTTTTAATGAACAGAGATTTAGAGTCGGAAATTTTAACTGAAAACAATTCCTATGAAGAAGAGCAGATAGTTGGAGAATTTGAGCAGCTTGAAAAGAATGCAGTTTTAAATCGCGAGGAATTATCGGCTATAAATATGGCAATTCAGGCATCGGATAACGGAATAGGCGCTGCTAAATCTTCGTACTATCCGGCAATATCGCTTGCTTTTGATTACGGATTTCAAGGAGAAGAATACAAGTTTACTGATAAAGATGATTACTGGATGGCTTCGGTAGTTATGCAGTGGAATATTTTCCGCGGGCTGAGTGATAAAGCAAAATCCGAACAAAGCAAAATTTCGAAGATGGAAATTGAAACACAGAAAGAAGAAGCAGAAAACAAAATAAAACTTCAGGTCCGTGAAGCATATTATAATTTAAAAGTTGCAAAAGAAGCTGTAACAACAACTTCTAAAAGACAGCGGAGTTCCGAATTATCATTTAAAATAATCGAACAGAAATATTCCGAAGGAATGTCGCCTCAAATAGAATATATGGATGCCAGAAATACGCTCACACAATCGCAAATTGAAGCTACGGTTGCAAAATATGATTACCGGATTAAAACAGCTCAACTGGAATATGCTGCGGCAATATTAAAACTGGAGTTAGATTAAAAATGGAGATATATATATGAAAAAGTTCTTTTTAGGCATTTTTACAATTTTGCTCATAACATCGTGCAATAAAGATAAAATTGATGAAAGCAGCAAAACGGTGATTCCGGTAAGAACTATTAAAGTTGTAAACGAATTTATAATGCCGGTAATAGAAACAAGCGGAAAAGTACAGTCGGAAAATGAAATGAAACTTTCCTTTAAAACCGGCGGATTAATTAAAGCAATATATGTTCAAGAAGGTGATGCTGTAAAAGCAGGACAGGTTTTGGCTGAGCTTGATCTTTCGGAAATAAGCGCACAGGTTAACCAAGCACGCCGCGGACTTGAAAAGGCAAAAAGAGATTATTCGCGCGCAGAGAATCTTTACGGAGACAGTGTAGCAACACTTGAACAGCTTCAAAATGCCGAAACTGCTCTTTCGGTAGCACAATCGAATCTTGAGATAGCAGAATTTAATTTGAAATATTCAAAAATTACGGCTCCTTCATCCGGAGTAATTCTTAAAAAACTTGCTGAAATAAACGAGCTTGTTTCTAACGGTTTTCCGATATTTTTGTTCGGCAATACAAACGGCAATTTTATAATTAAAGCCGGTGTTACAGATAAAGATATTGTAAGGATTTCTGTTAATGATAAAGCCGAAATTAAACTTGATGCTTATCCGAACGTAGTTTTCAGCGGAGTTGTAAAAAAGACCGGACAATTTGCTGATCCTTACAGCGGTACTTACGAAATTGAAATATCAATTAATTCAAAAGGTTATAAGCTGATTTCGGGCTTTGTTGCCGAGATAAAAATATTTTCTTCGCAAAAACAAAAAGCAGGCAGAATTCCGGTTGAATCGTTAAAGGATGCAAATAAAAATAAAGGATTCATTTTTAAGGTTAAAGATAGCGACGGAAGTGTTGAAAAACTGGAAGTGGAAATTTGCGGAATTAAAAACGATGCAATTTATATCTGTTCTGGAATCAAGGAAAATGAAGAAATAATTACAGAAGGCGCGGCTTATCTTAATACGGATTCAAAAGTTAAAGTAATTAATTAAAAGCGGAACAAAAATGAATCTTCCAAAATATGCAATAGAAAATCATCAGTTTACTATAATTATAACCGTTTTACTGATTATAATGGGTATTGTCTCTTATGTTACAATGCCCCGTTCCGAAGATCCGCAGGTAAGTCAGGCAGGAGCGAGTGTTCTTGTTGTATTCCCCGGTGCAAATCCAATGGATATAGAACAGCTTATAGTAGATCCTGTTGAGAAAGTATTAAACGAGTTGGAGGAAGTAAAAACCATACGCTCGGGTGCCAGGGACGGATATGCCACAATTGAAGTTGAATTTGAATCGGGGGCTGACCCCGATGACAAATATTCGGATGTAGTTCAAAAAGTGAACAGCATACGTAATAAACTACCCGAACAAATTTTAGATTTGGAAATATTAAAATGGAGCGTGTCGGATGTTTGCATTTTTCAATATGCCCTTATTTCGGATAAAGGGGATTATTATTCTCTGCAAAAAGAAGCCGAGCGGCTGGAAAAACTTATTGAAGTAGTTCCCGGAGTAAAAAAAGCGGAAGTAGAAGCTTATCCCGAAAGGGAAGTGCGGATTTCGGCAGATTTAATGAAAATGAAAGAAATGGGAATTTCGTTTAACAGCGTAGCAAATTCAGTTTTAGCAAGCAACCAAAATATTCCAGGCGGTAACATTGATATAGGAGGGAAGAAATTTAATATTCTAACAAGCGGTTCTTTCAATTCGATTGATGAATTACGAAACACTATAATTAAAGCTAATAACGGACGAATTGTTTTTTTGAAAGATATTGCAGATGTAGATTTTGCTTACGCCGATAATAAATACCGCGCAAGGTTTAACGGACAAAAAGCTGTTTATATTAAAGTGGAACAAAAGGAACGGACTAACATTTTTGATATAGCAGAAGGAGTAAAACAAAAAACCGAAATATTCAAAGAAAAGCTTCCGGAAGAAATGAAGCTTGAAACAATATTCGACCAATCGGAAAGTGTTAATACGCGTATGGGAGATTTTTTCGGAAACCTGTGGCAGGGACTTCTGCTTGTTGGAATTGTAATGTTTTTTGCCGTTAATTTTCGTTCGGCTATGGTTGTGATGCTGGCAATTCCGACGTCAATTTTTATCGGGATAGGTTTTGTAGATTTAAGCGGTTACGGAATTGAGCAAATGACTATTGCCGGTCTGGTTATAGCATTGGGAATGCTTGTAGATAATTCCATAGTTGTAACGCAAAATATTTCGCGATTTATGAAACTTGGATTCAACCCTAAGGAGGCTGCCATAAAAGGCACTTCGCAAATTGGCTGGGCTGTTGTAAACTCTACAATTACAACTTTACTGGCGTTTGTACCGATTATAATGATGCAGAATATTACAGGAGAATTTATCCGCAGTATGCCTGTAACTGTTGTATTTACATTATCAGCCTCGTTATTAATTGCGCTTACTTTAACGCCTTATATTACAAGCAAGTTTGTAAAACCGGGGGATAAGGATGAAAACAGCCGTTTTAGAAACTGGATGGATAGATTTATTGAAGGCAAATATCGAAGAGCGTTAAAATATTCAATCGAAAATCCGAAGAGAATATTAATTTATGCTTTTTCTGTTTTGATTCTAAGTGTTATAATTTTCCAATTTGTGGGTATCAGCTTTTTCCCGAAAGCCGAAAAACCTATGTTTTTAGTTAATATAGATGCTCCCGACGGTACAAGCATAGATAAAACAGAGAGTATTACATATTTTGTGGAAAAAATCCTGAAAGAAGAACCGCTGATAAAAAATTATACAGTAAATACCGGTCATGGAAATCCAAGGATATATTATAATGTTTTCCCGAAACGCGAAGCCGAAAATCATTCTCAGCTTTTAGTGAATCTGAATGAAAGCAGTTTGGGCGAGCAGCAAAATCTTATTTCCCGTCTGCGCGAAAAATTTAAGGAATATCCCGGGGCAAAAATCGGAGTTAAGGAATTGGAGCAGGGACCTCCGATATCGGCGCCGATAGAGATTAAACTTATAGGCGACGACTTAAATGAGCTCGAAAAAGTTGCAATGGATACAGAAAAAATATTCAGAAAAACGAAAGGAGTAATAAATATTAATAATCCGCTTACAACTTCGAAGACGGATTTGCACGTTAATATCAATAAAGCGAAAGCAGCAATGTACGGTGTGCCTTTAGCGGAAATTGATAAAACCGTACGGGCTGCTATTGCAGGAATGCCGGTTTCGGAATTCAGAGACAACGAAGGAAAAGAATATAAAATTATTATGAAGCTTGACGTTAACGAAAAACCTGTTGTTGATGATTTTAATAAAATATTTGTATCATCGTTTACCGGAACACAGATTCCGCTTAATCAGCTTGCTTCAATTGAATTTAAAGCTTCGCCGATGATAATAAATCACTTTAATCTTCAAAGAAATGTTTCGGTAACTGCTGATGTAAATAACACGACTACAGTAGATTTAGCAACAAAAGAAATAATTTCGGAATTGGAAAAATATGAAATGCCGAAAAATATGAGTTTTTATATCGGCGGCGAAAAGGAGCAGCAGGAAGAATCTTTCGGCGGAATGATGCAGGCAGTAATCATTGCAATTGTAGGCATTTTCGGCGTGCTTGTTTTACAGTTTAAATCCTACAGCCAGCCTTGGATAGTATTTACAGCAATTCCGCTTGCAATCATCGGGGCAGTTCTAGGTTTATTTCTTACAGGAAACAGTTTTTCCTTCGCAGCTTTTATCGGACTTACAAGTCTTGTAGGAATAGTCGTAAATAATTCAATTATACTTGTTGATTATACAAATCAACTGAGGCAGGAAGGCAAAGATTTAATGGAAGCTCTTATAGAAGCGGGTAAGACAAGATTTACCCCTATTATTCTTACAACCAGCACAACAATAGGGGGGCTTTTACCATTAACCTTAACCGGAGGTACAATGTGGGCGCCGATGGGGTGGGTTATTATCGGAGGATTAACAGTTTCTACCTGCCTTACACTGTTAGTTGTACCTGCAATTTACAAGTTGTTTTCTGCAAAAAATATTGAATCTGTTTAAAACAGAATTATAAACCGCACCTTTTAAGGGTGCGGTATAACTTAAACAAAATAATTTAATTATCAGCTGTAAGTAACTCCCGGATAAATAAGATTTATAACAAAAAGATGCAAAAAAGGATAAACATAGTAGAATAACCTCCATGCAAAAATTATCCCTGCAATTGCAAAAGCCGGATTACGAAGAAAATCCATATATTTCCGGGCAGATTCATCCGAAAGGAAAAACTTAACCACACCGCTGCCGTCGAGCGGAGGAAGCGGAAATAAATTGAACACAAAAAGTATCAGATTCAACGAAAACAATATACTTAAAAATTTAGCAGCTCCCTGCCAGAAACCATCTTGGGCGGGGTCAACTATTGAATCGAAAGTTATACTTTCGGGCACGTTAAAACCATTTAAAGAAATACCGATATGTATAAGGATTATTGCAGCAACAGCTAAAAAAAGATTAGAAGCTGGTCCGGCTGCAGCCATTAAAGCCGATTTTTTAGGAAATCTGTATGCCCACTCGTAACTATAAGGAGCACTGGCCCAGCCAATCATCCAGCCTCCTGTTAAAAAGGTAATTATCGGCACGAAAATCATCCCTAGTTTTTCTCTTTTAAGATGAGGTACAGGGTTTAATGTAACCTGACCGCTTTCGAATGCAGTTCTATCGCCTGATTTATAAGAAACAAAAGAGTGTGAAGCTTCGTGCAGAGTAGTTGATAACAGAAAAACTGCATACCAGAGAATCCCGTCAGCCAGAATATCGTTAGAAAATTCCATAAAAACTGTCCTGATTAAAATATTTTAATAACCCTAAATATAAAAAACCTTGCGCATACGGTTGGCAAAAACAATTCACCAGATTTTTATATTTTACTGAAAGGGGAGGAAATTCAGAGATTGTTAAAATTTAATCCGAATTTACAAAAAAAAGCCCCGAAGCAATCGGGGCAAACAATAATTCAAAATTAAACATTAAAAATTTCCCGATAAATCGGGACAGGCAAAATTATTTTAGCAGTAACATTTTGTGCGAAGCGTTAAAACTGCCTGA
>JAAYAN010000210.1 GCA_012719345.1 Ignavibacteria bacterium
ACTTCTTTGTTAATTTGCTTTCCGGTTTGCTGGCTTATTCTCTCAAAGATCGTAAACCCAAAATTGATTTGTCCGGTTATGCGAATCAACTTGTTTTTGCTTGATTCTTATATCGAACTCAGGTTATTTAACAGAGTATTTATCGGCATTTTATTCTGCGAAATACCTTAAATTTAAAATGTTAAAACAATGGTATTTTATGAAACTCAGTTTTTTCCAGATATTTGTATTATTATTCAGCGGTTTTCTTGCGGCTCAGCAAAATACAACAAACGGCTCGTATAACGGCAATGCGTGGAATAAAATGTTTTTACAGTCGAAAATGAATTATTTAAATTCGATGATTGAAAAAAGGATATTTTATGAAAAAATCGGCGAAAAACTGCCTGAAACAGATACAGAGAAAATCCTGCAAAAAATTGCTTCCGGAGAAATTATAATTGATGTTACGCTTCATCAGATAGTTAAATATTTGGATTCTTTTTATAGAAACAGAAAGAACCTGCCTGTGCCGATTACGGATGCATACTGCACAATTGTGAAAGATATTTCCCAATACAATATTCCTTTAAGAAAAGAATCCGAAGATTCTTTACGGGCAGTTTTTCCGGGTGATAATTAAAAAGAACAATACTAATGGGAAAAAATATAAAAGTATTTCTTCTTACGGAAGAATGGCGCGAACGAAACGCGAAAAACGAATTAGTTTTTATGGCTGTTCCGCAAGAAGGGAAACCGGTTGAAATTATTATTAATAATTTTCGTCCTGTTTTTTTCATTCAGCGCGAATCGAAAATTCCAACATCATCTTTTATTTCCGAAAGAAAACCGGTTAATATGAAAACATTTGAAGGCAAGCCATTAGATGCACTTTATTTCCGGTCGCAATACGATTTAAAAAATTACGAAGAAATATTACGGAAGTCGGGTGTTCAGCCTTACGAATCGGACATAAATCCTTCGCAAAGATATTTAATGGAAAGGTTTATCAATCTGGGGATGGAAATAACAGGCGATTTTAAGGGAAACGAAAATCTTGAAACTTTTATAAATCCCGAAATTAAACCCTGTAAAATTATTCCTGAATTTAAAATACTATCGCTTGATATTGAAACGAGTGGTAACGGAAAGCAGCTTTACTCGATTGCCGTAACTTTAAAAACCAAAAACGGAATAACACAAAAAGTTTTTATAATTGATAGAAACAAAACAGCAAGCAGCAGTGAAGTTGAAAGTCTGGATACCGAAACAGAGTTGATTGAAGCATTTATTAAGTTTATTAAAATTGCCGATCCCGATATAATTATCGGCTGGCACGTAATAGGTTTTGATCTTATGTTTCTGGAAAAAAAATGTGCAGAATTGAAAATAAATTTCAACATATCTCGTGGAAATTCAAAACACTTATTCAGGAAGAAACCGGGACGCAGTTATTTTGCTTATATTCCCGGAAGAATTGTTTTTGACGGACCTATAACCTTGCGTACCGCATTTTATAATTTTCCCGATTTCAGGCTGGAAACAGTTGCGCGCGAACTTTTAGGAAAAGGAAAGAGCATTGCTGCCGATGAAGATAAGGTCTCGGAAATAGAACGTATGTTTGCAGAAAATAAAGCTGAACTTGCAAAATATAATCTGCTTGATACAAGTTTGGTGATAGAAATATTTGAAAAAACGGGAATAATTGAACAAAGTATAAAAAGAGGAATCCTTTCGGGTTTGCTGCTCGACCGTTTGGGAATGATGACAGCGGCATTCGATCATTTTATGCTTCCCCGCATACACAGAGCCGGATATGCAGCCCCGAATGTTGAAGATATTAATAAGAGGGGGCATTCGGCAGGAGGATTTGTTTTTGAACCCGAACCCGGAATTTACAACAATGTTGCAGTATTCGACTTTAAAAGTCTGTATCCGTCAATTATCCGTACTTTCAAAATAGATCCGTATTCCTTGCTTGAGAATGCAAAAGATACGCGCGAAACGCCCAACGGATTTAAATTTTCGTATTCCGAAAACTTTTTGCCCGTTCTGATTTCCCGACTTATGGAACAGCGTGAAAATGCCAAAGCTGCAGGCGATAAATACCTTTCGCAAGCGGTAAAAATTCTTATGAACAGCTTTTACGGGGTAATGGGTTCTTACGGATGCAGGTTTTACAATCCTGCTTTACCTTCTTCAATTACGGGAACGGGGAAGTGGCTGTTGCTTAATTGCAAAGAGTTCCTTAAAAAGCAAGGTTACCGGACTCTTTACGGCGATACCGATTCGCTTTTTGTGGAGTTGAAAGACGGCGAAGATGAAACCCGGGCAAAACATATAGCAATAGCCCTAAACAATTTCCTTAGTGAAGAACTTGAAAATAAATTCAAAGTAAAAAGTTACCTGGAAATTGAATACGAAAAACTTTATGAAAAATTTGTTCTCACTTCCTCAAGAGGCGCCGAAACGGGCGCTAAAAAACGTTATGCCGGATTACTTAATGAAAACGGCACTTACAAAATTGATTTCGTGGGAATGGAATTTGTGCGTTCCGATTGGACGCAGCTTGCAAAAGATTTTCAGAATGAATTATATTTAAGATATTTTAAAGGGGAAGAAATTGATGATTGGATTAGGGGTTTGGTTAAATCGATAAAAACCGGCAAAATGGATGAAAAACTTATTTATAAAAAAAGACTCCGGCGCGAAACTGAAAGCTATGTTAAAAATATTCCTCCGCACATTAAAGCAGCAAAAATGCTAAGCAAAAAAGAAGATTATATTGAATACTATATTACTAAAAACGGACCAGTACCGGTAAAGCTTTTATCCGGTGCAATTGATTACCATCATTATATCGAAAAACAGCTTCAGCCGATTGCCGATAGTCTGCTTATGCTTACAGGAAGGAGTTTTAATGATATAATAAAATCCGAACAGATGAACTTTTTTGAATAAATTAAATGACATAATATCCTTTTTACTTTGAGTTTTAAATTTACTTTCCTATGTTTATCAACAAAAAATTATACGGTTTATTTTACAAATGATGTGGAAATCGGCTCTATACCTTTTAATCAGTTTTGTTTTAATCGCCGGAATATCATTTCCTCTTGTGCAAAATCCGGTTGAATGGTATCAGTTCCCGTTAATACCCGGCCTTGAAGAAAAGGCGAAAATTATATTTTTTCACGTTCCGGTTGCATGGCTTTCGGTTGTTGCTTTTTTTATGACGATGGTTTTTGGAATTAAATATTTGCGGAAACAAAACCCCGACGACGATTTGAAATCATTTTCCGCTCTGCAGCTTGGATTTTTATTCTGCATTCTTGCAACAGTAACCGGATCGATATGGGCGAAATTTACGTGGGGAGCTTTTTGGCATTGGGACCCGCGGGAAACAAGCATATTTGTCCTTTTATTAATTTACGGTGCTTTATTTGCTTTGCGTTCAGCAATTCAGGATGACGAAAAAAAAGCAAAATTATCTGCCGCCTATTCAGTAATAGCGTTTCTAACGGTGCCGTTTTTTATTTTTATTATACCGAGGATAATGACAGGTCTGCACCCCGGCTCGGTTAATGACGACACCTCGGGACCTGTAATAGATTTTACCATGAACGGAAATATGATGCTGATTTTTTATCTGTCGTTATTTTCCTTTTCAGTTTTATTTTTCTGGTTATGGAATATTAATTACAGATTGTTAATTATTAAAGATAAACTTTTAAAACAATGAGGCAGCTTTGGATTTGGTAAATAATTTCCTTGAGCAAAATTCAATATATCTTGTGCTTTTTATTGTTATAATTGTGTGGACAGGAATATTCCTATTTATAAACTCCGTTAACCGCCGGCTTAAAAAGCTTGAAAAAGAATTAGAAGAAAACGGAAATTATGAAAAATAAATATATCTTCGGCGGAATTATAATTGCAGTATTTCTTGGAATTATGATTTATTTATTCACGAAGACAAGCATTAAGTACGAAGATAATTTTTCAAATATTCAAACGAAAAAAATGATAAAAGCCGCCGGAACCTGGGTTAAAGATAAAGGTTACGATATTAACACCGCTGAAGGAACATTTTCATTTTTTCTGAAAGATAATTTTGGAAAGGAAATGCAAGTTGTGCTGCGCGGAAGCATCCCGAATAATTTTGAAATATCGGAAAGCGTAGTTGTAACAGGGAAATACAATGGTTATTTTTTTGAAGCAAAAAGTGTTTTAACAAAATGCCCTTCAAAATACCAAGAGCAGATGAAGGAAAAGTAAAATATCTGATTACCAGATTTGTTCCAAATAGCTTTTTCCGCCGAGCTGATTGAATTGAAGCGTTATCCAGCCTGTCCGCCGCAAAATATAATTTGATGGTCTGTTAAGCCGGAATCTAACAGGGTTAGGAAGAACCGCCGCCATCATTGCTGCCTGATTAACTGAAAGACGCGAAGCATTTTTCCCGAAATAATATTTTGCCGCCGCTTCTGCTCCGTAAACGCACTCGCCGAATTGAGCAATATTAACATATACTTCAAGAATTCTTTTTTTTGACCAGAACATTTCTATCAGAACAGTGATGTAAGCTTCAGCGCCTTTTCTTATCCAGCTTCTGCCGCTCCATAAAAACAAATTGCGTGCAACCTGCTGCGAAATTGTGCTGGCGCCTCTCAGTTTTTTCCGCTTGCTTAAAATAACCTGCTTTACCGATTCGAAATCGAAACCGTAATGCGTTGCAAACTTTTGATCTTCGGATGAAATTACCGCCATTGCAAGATTTTGTGATATTTTATCAATATCTTTCCATTCGTGCAAAACTGAATTGCATTCGTTTTTTTTAAAAAGATTTGAAATATGGTGCTGAAGTATATACGATGATGAAGGCGGATCAATCCATTTAAATATTACTACAAGCGGAACAGGAATTAAAATTATAACAACAATAAATTTTAAAATAAACCTAAACCATTTTTTAACAGTTTTCATAAAAGCTCTAAACCCGGGAAATTTTGATATTAATCACTCAATAAAAAAATAAAGCTTCCGAAAATATAATATTGGTTTTCAAATCGGCATAAAATCTTTTTAAAATGAATGAATAAAACTTTAATTGTTTAATATATTTAGTTTGACGGAAATATTATGAAATTAAGCGAATTCAGCAGAAAGCTGAAAGATTTTAATTCAATATCGGATATAGATTTAAAAGTGAAAAATCTGAAATTAGTTTTATCGCAGATTAAAAAAATAAATCTTAAATCGAACAGACACGATAAATTAAAACTTGTTATTCAATCGGCGCTGGAAATAAGCGGCTGCACACGGGGTGCAATTATGATTTTAAATAACGGCGAACTGGAATTTAAAACTGGCTTAAACCTGGATGACAAAACTATTCCGGAAAGGGAATTCAATATATCTTATTCAATTTGCAGCGATGTTCTGAAAACAGGTAAATCGATTTTTCTGGAAAAAGCTCAAGCCGATAATAAATTCAGTCCAACCCAGAGCATTTTATCATTAAACCTTCAAACAATATTCTGTTCGCCTTTAATTGCGGAAAACGAAAAAATAGGAGTTCTTTATACCGATTGCCAAAGTCTTTCCGGAAAAAATATGGATGCTGTGCAGGAATATTTTGAAATGTTTGCCGAACACGCTGCTATTGCTTTGCAGAGTTGAGCAAATTTAACTACTCCTTTTCAAGCCATTTAACAGCAGCAGTTTCATCTATAAATTCCTTGATATTATGACCCTTGGACTGCATAAATGCGGTTACATAGCTGTGGCTTGTATCATGTGGTTCAATAAGATTGGCAATTTTTTTAATTAGGCTTTTTTCGGGCGGCATTAAATAATTGGATGAGTATTCGAATGTAGGTTTAACCGGATCAATATTACGCACATTTCTTACATCATTCAATAAAAGATTAATATTGTGAGCTTTTGCAAATTGGTCAGCATCTTTAGCAGTTCTTACTGTAAGTTCTGCAGTTACATCTACACATATTTTAAGAATTATGTATTTCTTGGAGTCGGAAACTTTTATGCAATATTCCATCAACTTCCCAAAATAAGTTAAAGATGTATTATTTACCGTATTAAAATAAATACCCGAAACCGTATTGTCAAGTATAAAAGTGAGTTTTTTTATCTTGGGCTTAAATTTTAGGCAGAGGGCAAA
>JAAYAN010000019.1 GCA_012719345.1 Ignavibacteria bacterium
GCGGAATGTTTTAATCGTACTAATGTAGAATTGAAATTTTGCTATATATACGGCATTACAGTAAGAAGCGAACATGTTTTAATCGTACTAATGTAGAATTGAAATTTTCTATTAAACCGAATTCAACTGTTGAACTGTTAAGTTTTAATCGTACTAATGTAGAATTGAAATATATGATGAATAACCGTAGCAAACTATACCAATTTCGTTTTAATCGTACTAATGTAGAATTGAAATGGAAACGGTGGCAATACTTATGCCTAAATCTTTGGAGTTTTAATCGTACTAATGTAGAATTGAAATTTTGTTAATGATGTAAAAACAGAAGCTCAAAAAATGTTTTGAAGGGGAAGCGAGGAAGATCAGCTATCCGGAAATGTAGCCCTCACCCCGTGCCCCTCTCCCAAAGGGCGAGGGGATTGAAAAAAAGTTTCTATTTTATTCCCCTTCTTTGTAAGAGAAGGGGTTGGGAATGAGTAAATGAGACTAAACGAGTACAGGGTTATGTAGATAATGGTTTTTTTTGATTTACCAACCGATACGCCAAAAGAAAGAAAGGAATATGCGAAATTCCGCAAGGAACTTCTAAAAGACGGTTTTTCGATGTTCCAGTTTCCTATTTATTTAAGGCACTGCCCAAGCAGAGAAAACCGTAATGTTCATATTAACCGCGTAAAAAGGATAATGCCGCCTAAAGGACATATTGGAATTCTTTCTGTTACCGATAAACAATTCGGGATGATGGAAATTTTTGAATGCAGGAAAAAGGCGGATGGTTTTATTGAACCGCAGCAGCTTGAATTGTTTTAAAATAAAAAGACCGCAAAAAAATGCGGTCTTAAATATTTAAAACTTAAAAAGTTGTGTTTGATTATTTTAATCCTAAAAACCCCGTAAGTTGTTATATTATAACAAATAAATGCGGGGTCTGTTGTTTTAAATATTATCAAATAACAAATTGAAAGCAAATCACAACTAAACCAATCCAGCCCTGCACAACAGATTGGTTGTTTTAAATATTTAACGACAGGTGGAGGTTTCCCGTTGGTGTACTTGACGATGACCTCAAAAAGTTATTCGAGGCAGAAAACAAAACAGTATATTTATCTTATGATACCCTCCTTAAAAATAAGCAGAATCATCCGGAACTAACAATCGAAGATTATCGGCTTTTGCCCGGCATTATCTATAAAAAGAACCTGATAATAAAGAGCGGTGAAGCTAAATATATGTTCATTCCTAAAGACGGTCAATATTTACTTGCAGTTGTTAAAGCTACGAAAGATAAAAAAGAGCTTTTCTGTACTTCATTCAGATATACAAATCCGGATGATATTAAGTATTACAAAAAGAAAGGAATTGTTATTAATGAATAATAAAAATGGGCTGCACCTGCCAGCCCTGTGAAACTTGTGCAACGGACTCCCTTTCCCGCTGATAAACTTTTTGGCATTCAGGTCTGCCTCAGCTGATGCTGGGAGATTTTCCCACAAGCTTGAAACAAACATAACACTAATTTAATTTTAAGTCAAGGCAGAGATTAAGATTATGATTAAGAGCAAGACTTATAACTAAAAACTTAGGACTTAAAACTATGCCACAGTTGTTTTAAATATTATCAAATAATCCCGATAAATCGGGAAAAGCAAATCATTTTTGCCAAATTTTTTGGCTTATCAGTATTTCACTTTTCATGCTTTCAAAAATCTAAATAAGTCAAAAAACACAGTAGTAAAATAAAAATAAAAAATGACAACTTTGATTGTTTTTTTATATTTCGGCAAAAGGAATAAGCCGAAGGCGGTTACTTTTGCCGAAATATATTTTACGCATTATTTATTCGTGAAATATTAAGAACTGATTTAACGGGAAAGTCCGGTTTGGGAATTACAAAATTATTTTCTAAATTATCATCTAATAATTTTAGGCGTGGAAAAATGATTATAAATAAAAGACCTGCGGGTATAATGAAAATAAGAACGGCTTGGAGCGAAGAAGAAAACAGACGCTATTATGCTGTTAACGATGTAGTAAAAGCTTTGACTGGCACAACTGATTCGATTAACTACATTAAAAAAATGAGAAATGACGATAAAGCTCTTGCCGAAAGCTGGACAAGCATTGTTAAAACCTTTCCGTTACTTACGCTTAGAGGGATTAAGCAAATAAACTGTGCAAATTCCGAAGGATTAAAAAAAATTGTAAATTCAATTCCTTCGCCAAAAGCTAAAGAGTTTAAAACGAAACTAAGCGAAACCGATAATTCCGAGCAGCTTTTTGAAACTCTTGCCAAAACAGCAATAATTGAAGTTTTTTCAGTTAAAAGAGCAAAGCTTTAGCAGTAAATTAAAAGAATAAATGCGAAAGGTAACTTCTCGTCTTCGTTTTGTTTATTCGTCTTTTCAGACTTTTAACGGGTGATTAATGCAGAGTAAGATTATGATTATGATTGGGAGCAAGACGGTAAAAAATTCCCTGCCTGCCGGTTAATAAACCTGGCTTTTGACTGGCAGGCACGGCAGAAGGAGGGAGTAAGTTCTGAAATTAAGAATATGATTAGGATTATGAGCAAGATTGAGAAAAGTCTTTTACGGTCTCCGTTTTCCGGTCTGTTTACCCGCCGTAGGCGTGGCGTTCTCCCTTCACCTTTCACCCTTCACCCTTTACCGTTCTTATATGGCACCCGCAAGCTTTTCCTTTAGCTTTTTCGAACGATTCTTTTCCTTCTTTGAAAGAATACAATGCCAGTCCGATTGCCCCGATTGCATCAATGTACATTAGATTAAAAACCTCGTAAAGCAGACTTGAAGAAAGCAAAATTACGGACATATACATACAGGTTTTGGTACAATTCCCGTCTGCAATCATTGCATCGCTTTTCAGCCTTGTCCCAACATAGATTTTCGATTTCAGCAAAGCCCACATTATTAATAGCGAAATTACCGAAATTACAATTCCCCAGAAAGTTGATTCCGGTTGTTTCCCTTCAATAATATTGATTATTCCTGTTATTAAAAGAACAGCGGCAAGAATGTAAAATGAAAATCCTGTAATTTTAAGCGCGTTTCTTTCAAATCTGCCGGATTCATCAAAACTTTTCTTTTGCCGGATAACTAAATGCCAGATGCCTATTCCCGAGAAACATTCAGCAAAAGAATCCAGCCCGAAACCGAATAGAGAAAGTGTATCATCCGCGTATCCAAGCCAAACAGCAATTACTCCTTCAGCAATATTATAGAATACAGTGAAGACTGCTAAAAATAGCGCGAAATTCCAAAGCTTTTTATCGTCCATTTAAATCTTTCTTAAAAATCCTGAATAATTATTTTTTGTTTTTAACAGAAATGCATAGTGAAAAGTGCAACTTAAATTATTAAACTTACTGATTTTTAACCGGACCGGACTTTTTTAATTGGACTAATACAGCGCCAACAGCGGCGGTTAACATTCCAAAACCTTCTTGTAAAGTTATAGTTTCATCAAGAAAGAACCAGGCGAGCGCCGCAATTTGTATAAGCATTGTCCCGTTAATTATGCTCGATTCCATTGCCGAAAGCGTGCGCAAAGTATGGTTCCACAAAGTAAACGCGAATGCAGTATTAATTACAGCCAGCCAGATTAGCCATAACCAGTTATTAATGTTAATCTCAGGAAATCCGTTTAAAGAAATTCCTGAAATAAGAAGAACAATTGAACCAACGCCCATACTAATAAATGTAATAATCAGCGGACTAATATCTTTGTTTCTATTAATCTTTCTTCCGGTAATTGCCGAAGCGGCGTTTGCTAAAACTCCGGCAAGCATTATTATTATTCCAAGCAATTTTCCTTCTGCAAGCCTAACCGGAAAAAAGTAAACAATAATTCCGGCAATAAATAATGCAATACCGAGCCATTGAATTTTAGCGGGCTTTTCGTTAAGAATAAAATATCCGGCAACAGCTACAATAATTGGTGTGAAATTTAATAGCAAACTAACTGTTACAGACGGCAATAAAGATAATCCCAAAAACTGCGCGCCTTGAGTAAAAGCATAAAATGAAAAACCTAAAAGAATAAGGCTTTTCCATTGCTGCGGATTAAGATTTGAGATTTCTTCGCGATATTTTTTTTTGAAAATTATAAAAGGGATGAAACATAAAAACGCGATTGAATATCTTAATCCTGCAAAAGTGAGCGGAGGAATACTCGCAAGTCCGTTTTTAATAATTATGAAAGAAGTTGACCACAAAAAAGTTACAAGCAAAGCCTGCAAAACGGCAAAGAAGTGAGATTGTTTATTTTCTGCGGTCATTAAATCCTAAAAAAACATTTTTGCAATTTTTAATATTCCTTGTTTCCAGGGAACGCGGTGCGAAATACCCGACTGGTTTTTAAACGATTCAAGATTTTCGAGATACCATTTAAAATTACGGATTAAAGCGTCTTTGTTGGAATATTTTGGTCTGTAGCCAAGTACTTTTTCAGACTTTTCAATTGAAACAAAAGAATCTTTTGAAGCGGTTTCGTAAACCCATTTATAAAGCGGCGAAAGTTTCAGCGCTTCCAGAAAACGCAAAGTATAAATTATCGGGGTTTCGGGCAGCCCGACTATCTTTTTATTAAAGCCGGCATAATCCAATACAGCCTGATAATCTTCTTTCATTGTTGTAAATTCTTTTGCCCCTATGTTAAAAGTATCGTTTACAATTTTTTCATCGAGCGAAATACATAAATAAATCGATTCGCACAAATCTTCAACATCCAGCAGCTGGTAGCGGTTTTTTCCGCTCCCGATCATCGGAAAATTTTTGCCGTCCATTGCCCAATCATATAGCAGCGCAAAAACACCAAGCCTTTCGGGACCGATAAAAGATTTCGGACGGACAACCGGAACGCACATTCCTTTTTCCCGGTATTCAAAGCAGATTTTTTCAGCTTCAATTTTTGCAATTCCGTATGGTCCAACACCGTCGAGTTTATCATCTTCATAAAGCGGGTGATGGTCGGGTATCCCATAAACCGCTGTGGAAGAAATATGAACAAAACGTTTTACTTTTTCTTTTTCGGCGGCTTCAAGTAAATTTTTTGTTCCGTCAACATCGGTAGTATGAATTTCTTCGGGTGTGTATAAAGGAAGCGCGGCAGCGGTGTGAACAACAACATCAATTCCTTTCATCGAAGAATTGACAAGTTCTTTATCGCGGATATCTCCTTTAATTATTTTAATTTTATCTTTTGCGTCGGCATAATCAAAATCAACAATGTCGTACGAAACTATGTCGTAATCTTTTTTAAGAAGGAAACGGATTAAATTGATTCCTAAAAATCCAGAACCGCCGGTAACTAAAACTTTCATATTCTTTCTTAATTAATTTGAATTGCCAAATCTACAAAAAATCATAAAAATTTAATGAATTTCCGCAGACTTTTCTACAAAGTGTTTTTAAGATTTGTATATTTAGGCAGCAAATAAATCAACGAGGAATTTATGAAAAACGTAAAAAGTATATCAGCAATTTTAACTTTAATTTTTTTTATTGCCTTATTTAGCGGTAATAATATTTTCGGACAAAAAACATTTGAAGGAAAAATTAAATATAAACTTACCGGAGGCGGAAAAACAGCCGTAATGGATTATTTCACAAAAGGCAAAAATATCCGCGTAGAGGTAAATGATGTAGAAAAAGTTGTTATGATTATGAAAGGGAAAGATATTCTTATTTTGATGCCGGGCCAGAAAATGTATATGAAATTTCCTTCGGATATGATGAGCAAAAAGGGAAATAATACTGAAGAAAAAGAATTTTCTCCGGAGGACTTGCCGAAATTTAAGACTGGTAAAAGCAAAAAGATAAACGGTTATAATTGCGATCAGTACATAATTACAGATGAAAATAACACTGTTGAACTTTGGGCAACCAAAGAGCTTGGCAATTTCTTTTTTCTTGAAGCCCCTGACGGCGGAGAGAAAAGTATTCAGTCCGCTTTTAATAATATGGGATTTGTACCTATGATAATTATCAGCAAAAACAAAGCAGGCAAAGAAGAAATGAAAATGGAAGCTACGGAAATTAAAAAGATGAGCATAGAAAGCAGTATGTTTGATGTTCCGGGCAATTATAAAGAATTCGATATGAAAAATATGTTTAACCAGGAATAAAATGGCAAAGGATAAAAATTCGGAATCGGCAATACTGCTGATTCATTGCGAAGATAAAAGAGGAATTGTTGCATCTGTTTCGGAATTTATTAACAAAAATGACGGAAACATTATTTTTTTAGATCAGCATGTAGATTATGAAAAAAATATTTTTTTTATGCGTGTGGAATGGGAATTATCAGATTTCAGGATTCCGAAAGAAAAGATAGGCGAGTATTTTCAGATTTTAATAGGTAATAATTTTAATATGAAATGGGATTTGCACTTTTCGGATGAAAAAATTAAAATGGCAATTTTTGTTTCGAAGCAGCCGCATTGTCTTTACGATATTCTTTCGCGCTATTCTTCGGGCGAATGGAAAAATGCCGAAATTCCGCTTATTATAAGCAATCATCCCGATACGGGTGATTTTGCCAGAAAATATGGAATAGATTTTCATCATTTCCCGGTAAGCGCCGAAAATAAAATTCAGCAGGAAAAAGCCGAACTGAATATTCTAAAAGAATACGGGGTAAATCTGGTTGTTCTTGCAAGGTATATGCAGGTTGTTTCAGCGGATTTTATTAACGAATTCCAAAATAAAATAATAAATATTCACCACTCATTTCTGCCGGCATTTCCGGGAGCCAAGCCGTATCACTCTGCTTACGAAAGAGGCGTAAAAATTATCGGAGCTACAAGCCATTACGTTACAAGCGAACTGGATGCAGGTCCTATAATTGAGCAGGATGTATGCCGAGTAAGTCATAAAGATTCCATAAAAGATATGGTAAGGAAAGGACGCGATTTGGAAAACGTGGTTCTGTCGCGCGCAATTTGGGCGCATTTGAACAGGAAAGTGCTTGCTTATGAAAACAGAACAGTTGTTTTTTAGACTTTAATTTTGCAGTATGATTTTGTAATGTTAACTTTTAATTTTAAGGAAAACTTATCAGGTGGAAAACATATTAAAATTACGAGAATCTGCCGATTTCCTTTATAAATATTCGCACTACAACGAAGCCTATTATGTTTATAATCAGGTGAATTACAGAATATGGTTTGCACTGGGATTTATACTGACTGAAATAAATAAATTTTCCTCAACATTTTTTTCGGCAAGTTTTAAAACTTCACTCGATTTTAAGAATGAGTTCAGTGTAAAATCAGCCGAATCGGTTTTCAGAAAATGGTTTGATCTCGATCTCGATCAGGTGTGGAATGAACTGCTTTTTACAACTTATTACGAAATTCAATGCATTAACAATTCTGATTTACTTACTACTCAAATACCTCAGCAAAAAGTTATAGAAAAATTTCTGATTGTTTATTTCCTGATAAACAATGCTCAGGAAAAATGGGTGAATAATTTACTAAAAATATTTACGCCTGTAATGAAGGAGTATAAACTTGAAAAATTAAGAGTAAACTTGGCTGAACGGGATGTTCAGAAATCGTTGATTGAACAGGCTGGAATCATAAAAAAAACTGACTGGGAGCAATTGAATGTTGATTTGCTTGAATATCTGAACAGAATAAAAGAAATTCATTCAAAGTTTTACACAGATTTTTCGGCAATAACAGGTTTTTATAAAAAGCGGACAGAAAAAAAAGCTGGAAACACGGAAGAATGGGCAAAACAGAATTATGAAAAATACGAACGCTACGAAAGATATGAAAAATACGAAAAGTATGAACGTTATGATAATCAGCAGAAAAAGGGATTTAATTCCAAAACCGCTACAGAATTTGAAAAAGAAAATTATTACGGAAAAATTTTGGGCTTGCAGGGAAAACTTACCAGACTTCAGATAAGAAAAAAATTTTTAGAGCTGGTTTCAAAATACCACCCCGATAAAGTAAACGATTTGGGTGAAGAATTCATTGTAATGGCCGAAGAAAAAACGCGTCAAATCATTGAAGCATACGACTGGATAAAAAACAAATACGGAATCTGAATCAATATTCCTGTAATCTGTAAAAAAAAATCTTATCGATAATCTTGACTTTTTGAAGATATAAAAATATATTTGTGCTCTTTGTGAAATAAAAATTGTTGTATTCCGGGAGGAAAATAAATTGAAGCAAGAAAAAATGACTAGGTTTATAAGAACCGAAGATGTTGATAAGAAATGGTATGTGATTGATGCGGAAGATAAGGTTCTTGGAAGATTGGCAGCAAAAGCAGCCAGAATTATCAGAGGCAAAGAAAAGCCTTTATTTACACCTAATATGGATACAGGCGACTTTGTAATTGTAATTAATGCAGACAAAGTTAAAATGACCGGTAAAAGAGAGTTACAAAAAACATATTTCTCTCACTCAGGTTATCCCGGAGGTGTAAGAATCAGAACTTTTCAGGAAATGAAAGAAAAAAATCCTTCTTTTATTATTGAAAATGCTATACGCGGAATGTTGCCTAAAAACAGATTAGGAAAAAAGATTATTAAACATTTAAAAGTTTATGCCGGAACTGAGCATCCTCATAAGGCACAGAAACCGGAAACAATAAGCATATAATGGAGCAATGAATGGCAGATAGAATTTATGTAGGCAGAAGAAAGACCTCTGTGGCAAGAGTATATTTAAGAAATGGGAATGGAAAAGTTACCGTTGGCAAAAAAGCTTTCGAAGTTGTTTTTCCTATTGATTTTATCAGAGAAGATATTCTCAGACCGTTTCTTCTTACGGAAACTTTAGGTAAATATGACGTTTATGCAAATGTTGTTGGCGGCGGATCGAGCAGCCAGGCAGAAGCGATAAGACTTGGAATTGCCCGTGCTTTGATAGAAATCAATCCTGATTTCAGAAGTGCATTGAAAACAGAAGGATTGCTCAGAAGAGATCCGAGAATGGTTGAAAGAAAGAAATACGGAAGACCGAAAGCTCGTAAGAGATTCCAATTTTCGAAGAGATAATTTTTTAATTTTAATAAACAATAATTCATACTTTCAGACCGGCTGCCTGTGTCCTAACTAAAAAAGGATGTGAAGCCGGGAGGACGAAAGTAGAAGAAAAACAGGAGATTTATGGCAAAAGTAGATTTAACACAGCTTATTGAAGCTGGAGCGCACTTTGGGCATCTTACCCGCAGATGGAATCCTAAAATGAAAAAGTATATTTTCATGGAAAAAAACGGGATACACATTATTGATCTTAAAAAAACACAAATAGCGCTTGAAGAAGCAGCTCAAAAAATGCATGATGTTGTGGCATCCGGTAAAAAAGTCCTTTATGTAGGTACTAAAAAACAGGCAAAAAGCACAATAGCTTCTGAAGCAGCTCGTGGTGAAATGAACTGGGTAAGCGAAAGATGGCTTGGCGGAATGCTTACGAATTTTTCAACAATTCGTAAAAGTATAAAAAGACTTCAAACAATTGATAAAATGGAAAGTGATGGTACTTTCGAAAAAATAACAAAGAAAGAAAGACTGATTCACAGCAGAGAACGCGATAAGCTAAGAAAAATATTAAACGGCGTTGAAACAATGCAAAAACTTCCGGGAGCCATTTTTGTAGTTGATATTAAAAAAGAAGCTATTGCAATACAAGAAGCTCACAGATTGAATATTCCAATCTTTGCAATTGTTGATACAAATTGCGATCCCGATGAAGTAGATTACTGCATTCCGGCAAACGATGATGCTGTGAAAACAATTGAAATAATAACAAAAACTCTTACGGATGCAGCTGCAGAAGGCAACATTAAAGCTAAAGAATTAAGAGCTGAAGAAGACGCTGAAAAAGAAAAACAGAAAAAGCAGAAAGATGAAATAACAACTGACGATAGAGGTAAAAAAGTTCGCGTAAGAAAATTTAAGTCTGACGAGAAAAAACCTTTTAAAGCAAAAAGCGAATCTGATGAAGCAGCAACAGAAAATGCAACTACAGAAACTTCTGAAGAAAAAGTTGCTGAAGAATAAAAATTAAATTGAAAAAATGAAGGTAGATAAATGGCAATCAGTGCACAACAAGTAAAAGATTTAAGAGAAAAAACCGGCGCAGGAATGATGGATTGTAAAGGCGCGCTTAACGAAGCAAACGGTGCTTTCGAAAAAGCTATTGAAATACTTCGTAAAAAAGGTACATCGGTAGCTGCAAAAAGAGCTGAAAGAACTGCAAATGAAGGTAAGGTTCTTACACAAATAATTAATGACAATACAGGTTTTATTATTGAAGTTAATTGTGAAACCGATTTTGTTGCAAAAAGTAACGACTTTTTATCTTTTTCGGATCTTGCTTTAAAAGGATTGATTGAAAAAAGACCATCTTCAGTAGAAGAACTTCTTAATTTATCAATTGATGGCAAGAAGATAGCTGATGAACTTACAAATATTGTTGGTAAAATCGGTGAAAAGATTGAAATCTCTAGATTCAAAATTGAAGAATCGAAATCAGGAGTAATTGTTGATTATGTCCATCATGGTTCTAAATTAGGCGTTTTAGTTGTAACTGAAGATGTTGCTGAAACTCAGAAAGAAGAACTGAAAGCGCTTCTGAAAGATGTGGCAATGCAGATTGCTGCAATGAAACCTTTTTTTGTAAGAAGAGAAGAAGTACCTGCAGACGTGATTGCTAAGGAAATTGAAATTTATAAAGAACTTGCAAAAAAAGAAGGTAAACCTGAGCAGATGCTAGATAAAATTGCACAAGGCCGGTTAGGAAAATATTACCAGGAAAGCTGCCTTGTTGATCAATTATTTATCAAGGATAATTCAAAATCTGTACAAGAACTCATTGATGAATCGAACAAGAAGTGGTCATCCAAAGCACGCATCGTTTCTTTTGATCGTTTTCATCTGAGTGACGAAAAAAAATGAAAGCTTTATAAAAGGTCTTAAAATTAAGACCTTTTTTTTTATTGGAGAATGCATGAAAGAATTAAGATATAAAAGAATATTACTTAAACTCAGCGGCGAATCGCTGATGGGAAAGCAGAGTTACGGTATTGATCCCGAAAAATTAAAATTCTTTGCCGCAGAAATAAAAAAAGTGCATGATCTTGGGGTGGAAGTAGGAATTGTTATTGGCGGCGGCAACATTTACAGAGGACTTAATGCTGAAGATCAAGGCTTTGAAAGAGTTACCGGCGACCATATGGGTATGCTTGCAACAATGATAAATTCGCTTGCGCTGCAAAATGTCTGCGAAAATTTAGGAATGTATACACGATTGTTAAGTGCAATTGATATGAAGCAGATTGCTGAACCATTTATACGCAGAAGGGCTATTCGGCATCTTGAAAAAGGAAGGGTTGTAATTTTTGGTGCAGGAACGGGTCATCCGTATTTTAGTACTGATACAGCGGCTTCATTGCGGGCAGTAGAAATTGAAGCTGATGCAATTCTTAAAGGTACAAGAGTTGACGGTATTTTCGATTCTGACCCGGAAAAAAATCCAGATGCTTTAAGATTTGAAGAAATATCTTATATTGACGTCCTTAATAAGAACCTTCGGGTTATGGACTTAACTGCTATTAGTCTTTGTAAAGAAAACGATTTGCCCATAATTGTTTTTAATATGGATAAAGAAGATAATCTCAGAAGGTTATTAACTGGCGAAAATGTTGGCACATCGGTCGGAAATATTTAAATTGAAATAAATTGAGGTATTTATGAATCAACATATTAATGATGCAACATCGCGAATGGATAAATCTGTTGAAGCATTTCGTACTGAAATTGCAAAAATACGCACAGGAAAGGCAACAACTGCCTTGCTTGATGGTATTAAAGTCGATTATTACGGCTCTGCCACACCATTAAGTCAGGTAGGTAATGTATCGGTTCTTGATGCACATTCTCTATCAATAACACCATGGGATAGATCGATTATAGGCGAAATAGAAAGAGCTATACTAAAATCAGATTTAGGACTAAACCCTCAGAATGATGGGACAAATATACGCATCCCAATTCCACCGCTTACCGAAGAAAGACGCCGTGATCTTGTTAAACTTGTAAAGAAAATTGGTGAAGATGCAAAAGTTGCTATAAGAAATGTACGCCGGGATGTAAACGATCATCTTAAGAAGCAGGAAAAAAATAAAGAAATATCCGAAGATTCTTTGCGAGATTTTGAATTGCAGGTACAAAAACTTACTGACGGACATATTGTAAAAATTGATGAATTAATTAAGCATAAAGAAGTTGAAATAATGGAGGTTTAACAACCTCCTTTTTTTTTTGGGCAAAAAACTTAAACCCCACTATCTATGAAAATAAAAAAATATTCGCTAAATTTACTCACAAATAATTAATCTATGAATTAAGTTAGTAATAAAAAAGTGTTAAAAAATATTCTATATTTTACAACGAGTATAATTATATTTTTTTCGGGAATTATTCTTTACGGAATTGTTCTAAACATTCGTGAAAGATCGTTAGAAGAAATTCTTTTAGAAAAAAAAATTACTAAAATAGAGAATGCGAATATCATTATAGATAGACGAAATTACAGATTGCAGCTATACAGCGGGGGAAAATTAATTAAAAGTTATAAGGCCGTATTCGGAAAAAACGATTCGCCTCAAAAAAAATCAGCTTCCGATTTTGTAACTCCTATCGGTAAATTTGAAATATGCAGTATAGATACCAGTGAAAAATTTTACAAAGAATTAAAGATTAATTATCCAAATGAAACCTCGGCTTCTGAAAGTTTAAAGAACGGTTATATAAACAAGAAAGAGTATGATTTGATTGTTGCTGCTTCAAATTCAGATAAATGTCCTCCGGGAAACACAAAACTCGGGAATAATATAAGTATTCACGGAATAGGGACATATAATATTATTTTTAAGAATCTTCCGTTTGTTTTTAACTGGACAAACGGTTCAATTGCAATAAGCGATGAAAGTATTGATGAATTACTGTCTGTTGTTAATACAGGCACAAAGGTCGAAATTATCAATTAAACTTGAGTGAAACTTGACAGGAGAAGTAAATATTAAAGAAACTGGATTAAAACGTATTCTTTGCTTTATATTTCTTATTATTTTTTCATTTAACATTTTTTCGCAAGAAAAAGAAAAAATTAATTATGAAATAAACAGTATAGAATTTATTGGTAATTATACTTTCCAATCTTCTCAGCTTGAAACAATAATAAATTCAAAAATATCTCCTATAGGAATTCTCCAATTTATGCATAGTTTTACAAGTTTCGGTGCTCCGGCTGTATATTTCGATTCGCTTATGATAGAAAGTGATATCAGTCAGATAGTGAATTTCTATTGGTCGAAAGGCTTTTTTAAAGTTCAAGTTTCTGCAAAATACGAACTGAACAAAAATGACAGAGAAGTTGATTTGAAATTCTTTATAAACGAAAAGCAGCAGTTTGTTATTGAAAAAATTAATATAAAAGGTCTTCAAAACATATATCCTCATTATCTGAAAGAAATAACTGACCAAATGACGATAGATACCGGGCTGGTTTATTCAGCAGATTTGGTGAATGAAAACAAAAACCATGTTTTAACGTATCTGAAAGATAAAGGTTATATGCTCATAAATTCCAGTGAACCGTTTGTTTTGATTGATACATTAAAAAGTACAGTAAGTATCGATCTCGAATTTGAAACTGGCAAGCTTTATAAAATCAGTGAAGTCCGCACTGAAAAATCAGGTAAAGGAAAGGATTTGATTGAAGATAAACTATTGCACGATCTTGTAAGTTTTAAAGAAGGCGATGATTATAACTTTTACGAATTGCAGAAAAGCCAGGTAAGATTATACAGAACAAATCTTTTCACATCTGCTGTTGTATCAGGAGTAGTATCAGACACATCTGCAAACAAAGTCCCGATTTTAATAAGCACCGATGTCGGACTGCTCCAGGAAATTTCTCCTGAGATTATTTTTAACAACAGAGATAATACGCTGAATTTAGGTCTTGGAGCAGAATATACAAGGAAAAATTTTCTTGGCAATGCTCGTAAACTCACGTTAGGAGCCTCAATTGTTGCCCAGGATCCCACGGAAATATTCAGAAATCTTTCGATAAAAGATACAACATTATTCGGGTATGCAGATGCACGCATCAGTTTGGAAGATCCTTTTATATTCGGGAAAAATATAAACACAAGATTCGAATTATATACTACACTTCAAAAGAGACGCAGCGAATACAACGCTACAATTTTGGGAGGTAAAGTTACATTAAATTTCGAACTTCCGCGTTATACATTTTTTAATACATTGCAGACATATTGGAATCTTGAAAGGACAGAATATATTTTCCGCGAATTGGAATTATCGGATACTTTGCTTTTAAGAAATCATAAAATAAGCAGCGTTTCAAGTATTATTGGTGTTGAGATGGGATCATTAAAAGCAAACGATTTCCTTTTTCCAACAGAAGGTTATAACCTTACAATTTTGTTGGAAGACGGAAATTCACTTTTATATTTATCGGATAAAATAAGTAATTACCTAAAAACAAAACCTCCTGTATATTACAAAGTTAAAATTGTTTCAACATTTTATTATCCTGTTTTTCCAAGTTCAAATTCTACGCTGGCATTTAAGGTTCAGGCGGGACATATTCAGGCATATAAAGGCGAAGAAGACGGTATATCAATAAATCAGCGGTTTTATTCAGGCGGCAGCACTTCTTTAAGAGGCTGGAGGGACCGTGATGAAGAGCTTGCGCCCGATAAAGCAGTTTTTTCTTCTGATAATCAGAGTTTTGATGATATAGAAGCTCAAAGCCGCAAGGTTGCTCCGGGCGGATTTTTTAACTTGGAAGGTTCTGTTGAAGCCAGACATCGAATAATTGGAGATTTAGGTGCAGCGCTTTTTGTGGATATCGGTAATACATGGAAAAATTACTCAGATTTCCGCTTTGATAAAATAGCAGTTGCCGGAGGAATAGGGCTAAGGTATTATACTCCGTTATTTCCGGTACGTGTTGATTTTGGTTTTAAACTATATAACCCAAGAACAAAAAAGAATATTTTCGAAAAGTCTGATGGAAATTTCTGGTCAGATTCATTTCAATGGCACATTGGCATAGGCGAAGCATTTTAGCTTTTAAAATACCTTTGTTAGCTCAAAATAAATAAGTAAATTTCCTATCAAATTTTCTGAGGTTTTATGATCCGGAGCATGACAGGTTACGGAACCGGCAGTTCGCAAAAAAATGATATTATTATTGAAGCCGAAATTAAAAGTCTGAATTCGAGATTTCTCGAGTTATCAATCCGTTTGCCAAAAGCATTAAATTCAAAAGAATTTGAAATACGAGATATTTTAAAAGAAAAAATTAAGCGCGGAAAAGTTACATTAAGCATTGTAATCAGAAAAGAAGGATCCGATAACAAATTTATCTCCTTTGATAATAACGGTTTACGCGATGCATTAAACATTTTACGCGAATTAAAAAAAGAATCAGGTTCAAAAGAAGAAATTACCCTTTCGCATATGCTTAATTTTCAGGAAATGTTTATCGGCGAAACTTCAATTGATCCGGAAGAAGATTTTGTTTTTGTGCGTACAGCAATAGATTCGGCAATTGACGCGATGATGGGAATGAAGATTCGCGAAGGAAACGAGTTGTTTAAAGATATTGAAGAAAGAATAAAAAAAATTGATAGTGATTCCCGAAAAATTGAAGAAATATCCAGAGATACAACCGTTTCCTATTTCGAAAAAATAAAAGAACGGGCAAAAAGTCTGGTGGAAGAATTAGGCTTGTATGATGAAAGATTAAAAGTTGAGCTTGCTCTTTTATCAGAAAAATATGATATAACAGAAGAATGCGTAAGAATGCACAGCCATACAAAAGTATTTTTAGAAAGCATGAAAAATTCTGATGACCCAGGGAAAAAATTGAATTTTCTGTGTCAGGAAATTAACAGAGAAGCAAATACCATAAACAGTAAATCTATTTCAACAGAGATATCATATTTAGCATTAAATATGAAAGAAGAACTTGAAAAAATAAGGGAACAGATTCAGAACATTGAATAAAGGAAAATTAATTGTATTTGCCGCTCCAAGCGGTGCGGGAAAAACGACAATAAAAAAAATAATTTTAAATGATTACCCTGAATTCGTTTTTTCTGTTTCGGCAACAACAAGGAAAAAAAGAGAAGGCGAAACAGACGGCGCGGATTATTTCTTCTTATCTGAAAGTGATTTTAAGAAGAAAATAGAAAATGATGAATTTATAGAATGGGAAAAATTTTACGATTATTATTACGGCACTTTAAAAAGTTTTATTTCGGAAAAGGTTAACGAGGGAAAGATACTTTTATTGGATGTTGATGTAAAAGGTGCTTTTAATATAAAAAATTATTTTCCCGAATCTTTGGTGATTTTTATTATGCCGCCTAGTACTGAAACGCTTAAAGAAAGATTATTGAAGAGAAAAACAGAAACTGAGGAAGATTTAAGAAAACGGCTTGAACGGGCAGAAATGGAAATGCAGTATAAGGATAAATTCGATTTTAAAGTAACTAACGATGATTTAAACAAAACGATTAAAAATGTAAAAAAAATAATAAATAATTTTCTTGCTAAGGAGGATTAAATGCAAGTTAGACCTGTAGATTTAAGAAAAGTAGAACAGCACGCTTCAAACATTTACGAAGCAGTTATAGTTTCAGCAAAAAGAGCACGCCAGATAAACGCCGAAACAAAACAGGAATTCAGCGGGATTTTAAGCACTATGGTAGGAGCGCCTGAAGATGAATTTGATGAAAGAGGAAACCCTGAACAACTAAATGTATCGCTTGAATTTGAAAAACGCCCTAAACCGCATATTCAGGCACTGAATGAATTGATTGAAGGGAAAATAAAATATAGTATGAAAGATTAAACTGAATGAAGCCCGATACGTTTAAAGATAAAAAAATTATTGTAGGAATTACAGGCGGAATAGCAGCATATAAATCCTGCTACCTTATCAGAGGTTTAATAAGCAGGGGAGCTGATGTTAAAGTTATTATGACTCCTTCAGCTCTTCAGTTTATAACTCCGCTTACTTTATCTGCATTGTCGGGCAACGAAGTTATTGTTAATATTTTCCCTGATAATCAGCAAAATGGAACATCAGCGGGAACTTGGCATATAGAATACGGTTTATGGGCGGATTTAATGATAGTTGCGCCTGCTACCGTAAATACTATAGCTAAATTAAGTTACGGAATTACAGATAATGCGCTTACAACTGTAGCGTCTGCTTTAAGATGCCCTTTAATTATAGCTCCTGCTGCGGATATGGATATGTATAACAGTCCGGCTAATATGGAAAATCTTGAAAGATTGAGAAAAAGGGATGTTTTTATTGTAGAAGGCGAAAGCGGATTTCTTGCAAGTGGATTAACCGGTCCTGGCAGAATGGCAGAAGTTAGCAAAATTATCGATGCTGCAGAAACAGTACTTTCGGGCATAGGCACGGATTTAACCGGCAAAAAAATATTGATAACAGCCGGTCCTACTTTCGAAGATATCGATCCTGTGAGATTTATCGGAAACAGATCATCCGGCAAAATGGGATATCAGATTGCAAAGGCAGCATTTTTGCGCGGCGCTGAAATTACGTTAATTTCTGGTCCCGTTAATTTGCCCTTATACCCCGAAATAAAAATTCAAAAAGTGCGGTCAGCTTCCGAAATGCAAGCTGCTGTAAAAAGTAATATTAAAGGGAAAGATATTTTAATAATGGCGGCGGCTGTTGCCGATTATCGTCCTTCAGAATACGCTTCGGAAAAAATTAAAAAAGAGCAAAAACTTAAATCCATTACTCTTGTTGAAAATGATGATATTCTAAAATCTTTAAAAGTAAAAAGCACAAAGATAATAGGGTTTGCTCTTGAAACAGAAAATGCTGTTAAAAATGCATTTAAGAAACTTGATTCAAAAAATCTTGATATGATAATTCTAAATATTCCCGATCAGGCAGGGTCGGGTTTTGAGTTTGATACAAATAAAGTTACAATTATAAAAAAAGATAAATCCCAAACTGAATACGAAATACAGAGCAAATTTCAAACAGCAAATGATATACTTACGGAAATTAAAAGTCTTTTTCTATGACACCTGGTAAAATTAAACTGGCTAAAGAAGCTCTTACTGATCAAAAAGAAATTTTTGGTGATTTACTTTACGGAAAAATCGTTATGCCTGTTAAAAATAAAATTGTTTTTACTAAAGAAGATTTGCTTGACAGCGGAAATAAAGAGATTTCTATTATTACTCAATCAATGAACAATGATATATTTAATTCTGTTAACTCACTTGAAGAATTTAATTCATTAATTAATGAATGCAAAAAATGTCCGCTTGGCAATAGCCGTAAAAAATTTGTTTTCGGTGCAGGTAACCCTGACGCAAATCTTATGATAATCGGTGAAGCCCCCGGAGCAGATGAGGATATTCAAGGTGAACCTTTTGTGGGCAGAGCCGGTAAATTGTTGACCGATATTCTTATCGCAATTCAGTTTAAACGGGAAGAAGTTTTTATTGCAAACATTTTAAAATGCCGTCCGCCTAATAATAGAAACCCGCTTCCTGCCGAGATGGAGCAGTGCCTGCCATACTTATATAAACAAATTGAGCTAATTAAACCAAAAGTGATTTTATGCTTAGGTTTGGTTGCCGCAAATTCATTACTGAAAAACAAATTAAGTCTTACCCAGATGCGCGGTAACGTTTACGAATTAAACGGAGTGAAAGTAATGGTTACCTATCATCCCGCTGCTTTATTACGTAATCCCGGGTGGAAAAGAGGATGTTGGGAAGATGTTCAGAAATTAAGAAAATTGTATGATGAGTTAGTACCTTAAAATTATGCAGGAAAGAAATTCGGATATAGAAAAACTTAATACAGCAGCTCGTAAACCTCCGGCAGACCCGATGGTTGAAAGGACTGTTCTTGGCGCTATGCTGCTTGAAAAAAATGCAGTTCCTAAAGTTATAGAGATATTAAAACCAGAATGTTTTTATGATGAAAAAAACCGTATTGTATTTCAAGGGATGCTTTCGTTGTTTGAGGCAAATGAACCGATAGATGCAGTTTCTTTATACGATGAACTGAAAAAAAACAACAATCTTCAGAATATTGGCGGTCCGGCCTATTTAAGCAAACTTACAGATGATGTTTCTTCAGCAGCAAATGTCGATTATCACGCGAAAATAATTCTTGAAAAGTGGATATTGCGAGAACTGATTTCCACATCAATTTCTATTGCAGATTCAGCATATCAAGGTAACGAGGATGTTTTTGATATTCTTGACGGAGCAGAACGAGATATATTTAATATCACGGAAAAAGGTTTAAAGGAATCTTATAAATCAATGGACAAAGCCGTTAAAGAGGCTATTGAACACATTGAAGCCATACATTCGCAAAAACTAAGCAACTATTCGGTTATGACAGGGCTTGCAACGCTCGATAATATTCTTGGCGGATTTCATAAAACAGACTTAATTATTATTGCTGCCCGTCCGTCTATGGGAAAAACTGCATTTGCTTTATCCGTTGCCCGTAATGCAGCAATCGATTATAAAGTTCCTATTGCAATATTCAGTCTTGAAATGGCAACAATTCAATTGGTAACACGTTTAATTTGCGCAGAAGCAAAAATTGATGCTCACAGCGTTAGAACCGGAAGATTTAAAGCAGAGGAAGGTTCAAGAATCAGTAAAACAGCTCATCGTTTAAGTAAAGCTCCTATTTACATCGATGATACACCAGCTCAGACAGTTCTTGAAATACGCGCAAAGTGCAGGAGGCTTAAGCACGAAAAAGGCGTAGGAATGGTTGTGATCGATTATCTTCAGTTAATGTCATCAACAGGCAGGGTTGAAAGCAGAGAAAGGGAAATATCCAATATTTCGCGCTCGCTTAAGGCTTTGGCAAAAGAGCTTGGCATTCCGGTAATCGCGCTTTCGCAGCTTAACCGAGCTGTTGAAAGCCGAAACGATAAACGGCCGATGCTCTCAGACCTTCGTGAATCCGGTTCAATAGAACAGGATGCGGATGTGGTACTTTTTCTTTACAGACCGGAAGTTTACGGTATAACACAAGATCAGGATGGAAATTCCACGGCAGGACTTGCTGAAGTAATTGTTGCAAAACAGCGTAACGGTCCTACTGGCGAAGCAAAAGTAAAATTTGTAAAAGAGTATGCACAATACGATAATATAGATGTATTTTTTCACGGTACCCCGGTACCCAAAATGAAACCGGATGATGACTACCCGATATGAGAAAACTAATTTATTTAATTGCATTTATTTGTTGTATTTATCCACAGGCAGTTTATACCGAGCAGGATTCCATCGCTTTTGTGTATATTATGCAATATGCCCAAGAGCAAAAAATGGATACACTTTCAATTAATGAAATTGTGGCAAAAATCGGTTCTTTTTTTATAGGCAGTGATTATCATATATCTCCCATTGAACCGGACGGTGATGAAGAAAAACTTGTTGTACATCTTTCAGGATTTGATTGCTACACGCTTGTTGAAGCAAGCCTTGCATCTGCCAGAATGATAAAATTAAAGAAAAGAACTTTTTTTGAGTTTATTGAAGAACTCAAAAAAATACGTTACAGAGGCGGAGAATTAAACGGATATACCTCGCGTCTGCATTATTTCAGCGACTGGATATTTGATAATTCGGCAAGAGGAATAGTTGAAGATATAACCAAGAAAAACGGGGGTAGCCGCTACAATAAGCGTATTAATTTTATGGGAAGCAATCCGGATAAATATTTGCGGCTTGAAAATCCGGAAAATCATAAATCTATAAGAGAAATTGAAAAGACAATTAATCGAAGAGATTACTATTTCATACCAAAAGAAAAATTAAAGTTTTACGAGAAAAAAATACCAAATGGAACTATAATAGGTATTACAACAAATATTAATGGGCTTGATATTTCGCATACAGGTATTGCTATAAGAAAGGAAGACAAAAAAATATATTTTTTACATGCTCCTTCGGGCGGTAAAAAAATACAAATTACACAAATGCCTTTAGCCGAATATCTGAAAAGAAATAAAACTCAGACCGGCGTTATGCTTGCATTTCCGCTGGAACCGTAAATATTATGAAAAAGAAAATACTATTAACCGGCGGCGGCGGATTGCTCGGACAGTATCTAAATTTACATCTGTCTTCCCAAAATCTTCTTACGATGTACTATAATAATCCGGGCAACTGTCTTATGTTTAATTCCGCAAAACTTAATCTTACCGATATAGATTTGTTGAAGAAAATATTTAAGGAATTCAAACCTGATATTGTTGTTCATACGGCAGCCGTTTCGAGACCCGAAATTGCTGAAAAAATGGATCATAAAGAAGTTTACTCAATTAATGTTAGTGTTACGCATAATCTTGCCCTCCTTTGCGCTGAATGTAATTCAAGACTTATTTACACTTCCACCGATCTTGTTTATGCCGGTTACAGAGGTCAAATGCTCAAGGAAGATGCAAAACTGATTCCTGTTTCGCTTTATGCCGAAACAAAATTGATGGGCGAAGTGAAAATAAAAGAAACTTTCGACAATTACTTAATTTTACGGACGTGTCTTCTTTATGGGGTGGGCTTAAATCATTCCGATAATAATTTTCATAAAATGTATTTTTCTCTTAAGAACGGTAAATCTGTAAATTTATTTACCGACCAGTATCGTACACCTCTATCACTATTTGAAGCTGCAAGAATAATAAATAAATTATGCGAAAGTGATATTAAAAGCGAAACATTTAATTTTGGAGGAAAAGAAAGAATAAGCAGGTTTGAACTAGGGGAAATTTTATGCAAGGAAGCAAGGTTAGACAGGGAATTGTTAAATCCCGTAAAAATGAAAGAAATACACGGCATTTATAAAGTGGAAGATGTCTCATTGAATTGCAATAAACTTGATAATTTGGGGATAAAAAGGCTTTCGGTAAGAGAGTCCGTAAGAGAAATTCTTAAGAATCTTTAATGAGAAATATTTTTACTGCTTATCTTTTGTTTTAATATTGTAGTAAGTTTAATTGTAATCATTAAAAAAAAGAAAATACTTGCAAGAATCAAACCCCTTCCGATATAATCAATTCCTTTGCCTTGAATAAAAATCTGGCTGAACTGGGTAAATAAAAGCGTAAAAGCAAATGTAATAATGAATAAAAAACCTGCAGGGATAAGCGGTTTAATCATTGTTCTGAAAGAAGGAATGCTTTTATCTTTCAGCTTTTCGGAGTTTGTTGACGATATTATTACAGGTTCATTCATTTATATTTATTATAAATTATTACGTGAATAAGATACTGCTAAAGATTTTAATTAATTATGATTTAAATCAACATTTTAAAAAAATATTTTAAATCTGTTTCACTATTTGCGAAATAATTTTTGTAAAATTCCGATACTCAAATATTAAGAAAAATAATGGATTAAAAAGTTGCCTGTTCCAGAAATAGAATTCAGCGAGAAATTCGGTAAATATTATCTTAAATTTAAGTTTTACGGTAAGCTGAAAAAAGACGAAGCAGCCGAAGCAATAAAAATATGGGATGAATATTTTCTGAAAAATAAGAACCGGAAAATAATTATTATCTGGCATTGTCTTGAAATGACCGGTTACGAAAAAGGTGCAAGAGAAATTTGGCAAAAAACGTTAAAAAAAATGAGCAACAAAATAGAAGGGATATGGGTTATAACAAATTCAAGCGTGATAAGAATGGGAGCTTCACTTATATCGTTATTTGCTGCATACCCGATCAAAATCGTATCAACCGAAGACGAAATTTACGATAATATTAAAAATAACAAAATGGTTGAATAAACTATTTCAGTGTGTTTAATTTATTTCTAAGTATTTCGTTAACTACTGCCGGGTTAGCTTTCCCTTTTGTTTCTTTCATTATTTGTCCTACAAAAAATCCCAGAACTTTTTCTTTTCCGCTTAAATATTCCTGCACCTGATTCGGGCTAGATGAAATAATTTTATCCACAGATTCTTCTATTGCGCCTGTATCTGTAATCTGAACAAGATTTTTCTCTTTTACAATTATTTCCGGGTCTCTGTTGTCTTTCAATAGTACAGGGAAAACATCCTTTGCAATCTTTCCGCTAATAACATTTTTATTTATCAAATTAATTAATTTCCCAAGGTTTTCAGGTGAAACAGGGAAGTCTGAAATTTCAATTTTTTCTTCCTTTATTGTTTTAAGAACTTCTCCCATAACCCAGTTGCTGGCAGATTTATAGTCATTTGTTTCTTTAAGAACGCATTCGTAATAGTCAGCAAGTTCTTTTTGACCTGTTAGTATTTCAGCATCGTAAGCCGGAAGTTTGTATCCTTCAATAAATCTGGCTTTTCGTGTATCCGGCAGTTCAGGAAGGGAATCGGATATTTGTTTTTTCCATTCCTCGCTTATAATTGTAGGAATAAGATCGGGATCGGGAAAATAGCGGTAATCGTGAGCTTCTTCTTTGCTACGCATTGATGCAAGTTTGTTAGTATCTGCGTTGAAAAGAAGAGTTTCCTGAACAATTCTGCCGCCTTCTTCAATTATTTCAATCTGTCGTTCAATTTCCAAAGCAATGGCTTTTTCAACGTTTCTGAAGGAGTTCATATTTTTTACTTCGGCTTTTGTACCTAATTCTTTCTGTCCTTTCGGGCGGATAGAAATATTTGCATCACAGCGCAGAGACCCTTCTTCCATATTTCCGTCGCAAACGCCGAGATACTGCACAAGCTGTTTAATCTTTGTAAGATATAAATATGCATCTTCGGGTGTGCGCATATCCGGCTCACTTACAATTTCGATAAGAGGAACACCGCACCTGTTAACATCAACTAAAGTTTCAGAACCCTGATCGTGAATTGATTTTCCTGCATCTTCTTCAAGATGAATCCGGGTAATTCCTAGCCGTTTTTCTGTCCCGTCGGCGCAAACAATATCTACAAAGCCTTTTTCGCATACAGGAAGTTCAAATTGCGATATCTGATAACCTTTGGGAAGATCGGGATAGAAATAATTTTTTCGTGCAAAAACTGATTTCTTATTTATGGTGCAATTTGTGGCTATTCCCATTCTTACCGCATATTCAACAACTTTTTTATTAAGGACAGGCAAAACTCCCGGGTGGCCTAAGCATACCGGACAAACATTAGTATTTGCAGGATTGCCGAATTTTGTTGAGCAGCCGCAGAAAATCTTTGTTTCTGTAAGCAATTGAGCGTGAACTTCTAATCCAATAACAGCTTCGTATTTCGATTCCATAAAAAATATTATTTTAATAATTGAAAGGCAAAATATAATTAAATATTTTAACAATCAGTAGTTTGA
>JAAYAN010000211.1 GCA_012719345.1 Ignavibacteria bacterium
ACTTCTTTGTTAATTTGCTTTCCGGTTTGCTGGCTTATTCTCTCAAAGATCGTAAACCCAAAATTGATTTGTCCGGTTATGCGAATCAACTTGTTTTTGCTTGATTCTTATATCGAACTCAGGTTATAATAAATTGCTTTCGGTCCAGGGTAAATACTTGAATTACCTGGGAATTTATCAGATAACATAGATACTATTCAGTTACCGGACTTAGAAATGCAACAGCTAAATAATGGAGAAATAATGTTTTTAATCAACAACAGATTCCAATTCTCAAAAATGAATTTCTTATTTTCGGCATTGCTTCTTTTATTAAGCTGCAGTGTTATTTCAAATGCTCAGCAGACTGAAAGAAATTTTATAGGCGGAAGCTTTGGAATTAGCGGTTTTAACATTAAGGATGAACATTCTTCCCCATTAATTTTCGGCAGTATTGGAATTGCACCGGCTTTGCAATACTATTATAAAGGAGAAACATCCCTTCATCAGTTTGAAGCTGCTTATTTTGAAGATTATTTAACTTCGCAGGCGGATAATTTTAACGCTAATAACAAAAGAGGAAAAGTAAAATACAGCTATCTTTATCAAGTTACGGATTTCAGTATATTTGAAAAGGAGATAAGGTTTTTTCTGGGGGGATCTTTGGTAACTTTTCTTTCGCATACAGAATATTATTTTTATTACGCACCAAAAAATTCAAACGGCAAGGGAAGCGAATCCTGGTATTGGAGTAATTCTGCCGATATTTCAATGCAGCTTGAATATAATCCAACAGAAAGACAGTTTTTTTCATTTCAGATAAATATACCTGTTTTAAGCAATGTTTCGAGACCCAAATATTCTCCCAGCGGGGATTATAATTATACAGAAAATGACTGGAAATTTAGAATGTTCGGAAAAACAGAATTTTTCCCGGAGAATTTTTCTGTCAACTCCCAAATTGTATATCAGGCTCCTTTGGCAGGGGACTTCAATTACCAACTAAATTACGAATTCTACTATTCTTTTTACAACCGTCCGCAGGATGTTAAAATGTATATGAACAATCTCCGCGCAGGCGTATTTTATTGTTTTTAGGAATCTGAAATATGAAAAAAATAATTATAATAATAGCAGCCGCGTTTATTTTAACAAGCTGTACGGAAGTGCTTCTTGGACCCGAACCCGAAAACACACCACAATCCAATTTTGAAATTCTCTGGAAAACCTTTGACGAAAATTATCCGCTATTCGGCGTAAAAAATATAAACTGGGACTCACTGCATACGTTTTATGCATCAAAAATTTCTTCATCTACAAGTGAAAATGAGTTATGGAATATTACAGCAGATTTGCTGCTTAATCTTAATGACGGACATGTAAAGCTGTACAATAAAGGATATACCGATGGAATATCCGGCAGCAGGATGATTAATAGAAAGCTGTATGATTTCAGCCTTGAACTGGTAAAAAGCAAATTTTTAACGGAAATTAAAACTGCCGGGGACGGTTACTTTATTTACGGTAAAGTAAAACAATCTTTAAGCGCGGTAAACCTCGGGTACATTTTCATTTCCACTTTTATGGCTTCAAACAGCGGTAACGGTTATGAATGGGCAAATGATATAAATAATATATTAAATGAATTTTCAGGTTGCGATGGAATTATTATAGATGTCCGCAACAATGGCGGCGGAATGAAAATAACGGGACAAATAATAGCTTCGGCGTTTGTGGACAGGGAAATTACTTACTTGTACCAGCAGGAAAAAAACGGTCCGGGGCATAATGATTTTGGCAGCCCGATTGCACTTACTGTATCGCCGGGTACTGTAACTTTTAACAAAAATATTGCACTCCTTACAAACAGGTTTTCGGCAAGCGGATCGGAACATTTTGCACAGGTTCTTAAAAATTTACCTTATTCAAAGCAGATTGGCGACACAACTTTCGGAGCTTTCGGGGATATAATAAACAATGCCCAATTGCCGAACGGATGGGGATTTGCTTATCCCTGCCGATTAACAACTACACCGGATGGCAAATGTCCCGAAGGAATTGGAATAATTCCTGATTTTCTTGTAGAAAACACGAAAAATGATATTACCGCCGGAAAGGATAAAGTAATGGATTATGCAATCAATTTTCTGAATAAATAGAATTAAAAGGGTATTGCAAGTTATCAAGGTCGCACCCTGACAACAAAAAGCAGGAATAAATTTTTGATAAGTTATATTTAATCCTTGTATTTTTGGAATAATGAAAACAATAAAATGGTTTCGGTTTAGGGTATGAGTCTGAATGATGAGAAAACATTCAATAACAAATAAAAATCACTATGAAATAATACGCGGTGTGTAAATTATAGGTACTGATTATGAAGAAAGTTTTATTGTTGATAATTTTATTTTTATCTATACAAATGTATTATGCGCAAAACGATTTATCAACTGAGTTAGAACTCGCATATAAAAACGATTCATCTGAGCGGTTGGATTGGTTTCTAATGAATTGGCATTTAAAATCAAGTCCTATTAGTTCAGAACAATTTCAAAAGTTATCGGATACAGTAATAGCGGTTTACGAGATATACGAAAAATTTTACAACCCTTTTGAGTTAGATAAAATTAAAGGTTCTGAGTATGGAAATCACTACTATAATCCTATTGATTATATAATTATTTCTCCAACTATCAATGTTAGATTTGTTGATAAATTTTTGAATTATTTATGGATGGATTCATTAAGTTACAAGAAAAACCTTCTTTGTGAATTCTCAATTGATAATTTTGCTCCACGTTTGCACTTCCCGTATCATAAAGTACTTTATCTTACTTCCGACTATGATTCGGTTATCACAAAGTTTCTTAAAAATGAACAGTCGCCATTTGGTGCTGAAGGTATAATGAATACTGCCCAGCCCATTGGCGAAAGTAAAAAAAGAGTTGAATTTCTTAGACCTAAAATAAAAATTATTTCCGGGCATTGGGGTGGATATTGGCATTTAACAACACATCCTGATATTCGGATGATCGAGTTAAATTCTTCACTTGATACAGCCCGGGTAAGATTCAGGTTAGTTTATCAGTTTGGAGAAGCAATGTTCAAAAAAAGTAATGGTGAGTGGAGTTTAGTTTATTCTAAAATAACAGGACAAGAGTAATTCATTCAGCAGGCAGAATAGATAGCGTGAAAAGAGAGAAAATTATTCTGCCAGCCTCCGGTAAACCGGATAAAACTTCTCATTCCGTGGCGTTGTGAAATAAGGAGATTGCAATGCCATTGAGAGGAAGAACAAACTTAAGCGGATGCAGTTACTTTTTTGTTACGACAACAGTTGTTAATTTTACAAATATTTTCAATGACCCGGAACTATGCGATATTTTAATTAAAGTGATAAAGTATTATCAGGAAAAATACAAATTTGAAATACTAGGTTATGTAATTATGCCTTCGCATTTTCACTGGATAATAGAAACAAATCCCAAAACCGGAACAATATCGGATATAATGAGAGACATTAAGAAGTATTCCGCGTGGGAAATATTAGATGTAATCGAGAAGAAAAACCCGGAAATGGTTAGAATATTTACTGAAGCTTCTAAAAAATATCCCGGGCAGAAAAGAAAATTGTGGATGAGCAGGTTTCACGATGAAGCGATTAGGGATGAAAAAATGTTTTTGACAAAATTAAATTATATTCATAATAATCCTGTTGAAGCGGGACTTGCCAAAAGGATTGAAGATTATCTTTATTCAAGTGCAGCAAATTATAAATCCGGCAATCATTCCGTGTTACAAATTAATATAGGTTTGGCAGGAATAAATATTGCGTAGTAAATAAACATCGACACGGAATGATCCGTGGCGAGCAAAAATAAAAGATAAAGTGATGGATTAAAAATTGACCAGAATATATAAAATAAGAGAATTACCTAAAGAAACATTGATAATGAAAAATATGGAATCAGTTAATTATTATGATTCCTATATGATTAAAAAGAAAACAAGTGACTCAATTGAAATAATTACTAAAAAAATATTAACCCTTCCAAGTTGGATTATTTTCGCGCTGCGAATTAGATATTATCTTATAGTGCGCCCATTAGGTTTATCAACAGGAAGATTTGATAGCGGAATTGAAAACCTTAAAGAGAATGATAACCCAGTCCCAATTATTGGAAAAAATGAAAATGAAATTGTTATGGGTTCCGATGATAAACATTTATATTATAGAATATCGATAATGAAAAGGGAAATCGAGCAAGAATCGGAAATATATCTAAATACAATAGTAAAATATAATAACATATGGGGAAAGTTATATTTCATGCCTGTAAAAATTGGTCATAAGCTTGTTGTCAAATCATTATTAAGTAGGTTGGCTTAACTATTAAAGTAAATAGTGAAACATTTACCGCCGTAATAAAAAAGCTCCCCGAAGGGAGCTTGAAAGATTAAATACCGTATTTGTGTCCGTACTTTTTAATTACAAATTCAATATCCTTATCGCCTCTGCCGGAAAGGTTTACAAGAATAGTTTTGCTGTTAGCTAATTTTCCTGCAAGTTTAATGGCATAAGCAACCGCGTGCGAAGATTCCAATGCAGGAATAATTCCTTCTTCGCGCGAAAGACGGAAAAATGCATCAACTGCTTCGTCGTCGCTTGCTGTAACGTAATTAACGCGTTTAATATCAAAAAGGTAACTGTGCTGCGGTCCTACACCGGGGTAATCCAAACCGCTGGCAACAGAATAAACTGGGGAAGGCTGTCCTGCTTCATCCTGAAGAAGATAGCATTTGAAGCCGTGAATCATTCCCGGTTTGCCGAAAGTTAAAGTTGCAGCGTGTTCGCCTACTTTATTACCGACGCCTATAGGTTCAACTCCGTAAATATTTACAGATTCGTCATCAAGGAAAGCGGTAAACAAGCCAATAGAATTTGAGCCGCCGCCAACGCAGGCAACAAGGTTATCGGGAAGTTTTTTGCCTGTAAGTTCGGCAAACTGAACCCGCGCTTCTTCGCCTACAATTTTCTGGAAATCGCGCACCATCATAGGGAAAGGGTGAGGACCTACAACCGAACCGATTGCATATAATTGCGTTACAGGATCTTTAAGATAACCCATAAAAGCTTCGTCAACAGCTTCTTTAAGAGTTCTTAATCCGCTTTTTACAGGAATAATATTAGCGCCGAGAGCTTTCATCCTTAAAACGTTCGGATATTCTTTTTCTATGTCAACTTCGCCCATATAAATATCGCATTCAAGTCCTATAAGAGCTGCCGCAGTTGCAAGCGCAACTCCGTGTTGTCCGGCGCCGGTTTCGGCAATAATTTTCTTTTTGCACATATGTTTGGCTACAAGGGCTTCACCTAAAGTGTGATTGATTTTATGAGCGCCTGTGTGGTTAAGGTCTTCTCTTTTAAGATAAATATTTGCGCCGCCGATGTTTTTTGAGAGATTTTTTGCAAAATAAACAGGGCTTGGTCTGCCAACGTAATATTTCAAAAGGTAGTTTAATTCGGCTTTAAAGTCCGGATCATCTTTAAGTTTTAAGTAAGCTTCTGTAATATCGTCAATTAATTTTTGAAGATCGGGCGGTAAAAAACTTCCTCCGTAATTCCCGAAATAGCCGTCTTTGTTTGGCATAAGATCAGCTTTTAATACATCGTTCATCGTGTGCTCCGTTTTCGAATAAATGATTAATAATTGAATTTTTATCTTTTAATAATTTTGATCCGCGCGTAATCTTGCACAAACTGATTTTATGAAGTTTTGCTATTTCCCGCTGGGTTTTACCGGATTTTAAATCCTTAAACAATGCCCAGCGCAATATAATATCCTTTATTTCCGCATCAGTAAAAAGTTCGTCAAAAAGCTTTTTCATTTCGCTTTCGCAATTCACTTTGCAAAAAATATTGATCAGCTCGTTATAATTACCATTATTGTTTCTGTACATAGAAACAAACTTAAACAATATTTTCCGAAAAATGAAAAGAAATATTAGAATATTTTTACAGGGAAGGATAAACTTTGATTGTAATGATCAGGAATAAAAAAAAGAAAAAGTTGGCAGACGGCAATAGTTAGTTTTCAGTACCACTTAAATAAAAATATATTTTTTTGTATCTTTTGCCGCAGAAAAAATAATTAAAGCGAGAAAAAAATTAGAATTATATTCCTACTCTTATTTTCAACAGCAGTAATATTTCCTCAGATAAAATCCGGTTTCGAGTTTCTTCCGGAAGGAAAAAATTTTAAGCAGCTGAATGCTAATCACCAGGAAGCGCGTTTCGGAATTTTATATTACACTGCAACTTCAAATCTTAAAGTAGATATAGGCAATTCTTCGGATATTATTGCTTATTATCTTAATGAAGGAAACACAAAAATGACCGCCGGAATTGATTTTATGGCTTATGCGTTTTCTACAAGTTATGCCGGCAACCGCTTGCAGATTGATGCTTTGGATGGATTTTTCGGCGGTAATATTTCGTATTCGCAAAAAACGGGAAATGGTAAAATATTGGGTCGTTTCAGAGTGGTTCATAACAGCGCGCATTTTGTGGATGGACATTTTAATGTTGCCGAAAATAAATGGATTGATGATAAAACTCCCATTCCTTTTACGCGGGATATGGGTGAGCTTACTCTGGCAAATCAAATTAATTACGTTTCGGCAATCCTGAAGTATTACGGGTCAATTTCTTATTCAACACTTGTGCGTCCGGCTGATCTTAAAAAATATTCGGGAAACTGCGGAGTAGAAATTGCGTTTACGGATATTTTAGGCAAGTTTTTAAATAAAAGTACTCAGTTTTACTTTGCGTATCATTTCAGTCTTGTTGGAATTCCCGAATATATGGGGAGCAGTCATTCGATGCTGGGAATAAAAGCAGGCGAATGGGAAGGGAAGGGTATTTCGCTCTATCTTTCTTATTTTAACGGTAACAATGTTTTCAGTGAGTATTACAAAGACAGAATAGAAAAATTCGGTATAGGCTTTTTTGTGGATTTCAATTGATAAAAAAAAAGGGAAAACTTGGAAATAAATTATCTTAATTATTTTTCATTCAGGCGTTTAATAAATCTTTTGGCATCGGTTTTATCTTTTATTATTTCGAAAATAATTCGGCGTCCAATTGTGTGGGGGCTGCCTCCGGCAATTTCGGTTGAACCGACAAACAGATGCAATTTAAAATGTCCTGAGTGCCCGTCCGGTACAGGAAAACTTACCCGACCTTTGGGGGTATTATCATTAAATGACTTTAAGGATTTTGTTGATCAGGTTTATAAAAAATCATTTTACTTGCAGCTTTTTTTTCAGGGTGAGCCTTACATCAATAAAAATCTTCCGGAAATGACACGATACGCCCGGCAGAAAAATATGTATGTTGCAGTAAGCACAAACGGAATTTTGCTTAAAGGGAAAACGGTTGAAGAAATGCTTAAAAATCCGCCCGATAAACTTATATTATCGGTTGACGGACTCGATCAGGCAACATATGAAATTTACAGACAAGGAGGAAGATTAAGCGATGTTAAAGAAAATTTGTCGGAAATTATTAAGAAAAAGAGAGAACTTAATCTTAAAAAACCTTATATTGAACTTCAATTTATTGTGATGAAGCAAAATGAACATCAGATTGAAGATGTAATAAATTTTGGCAGGAAAGAGGGTTGCGATAAAGTGGTACTAAAAACTATGCAGGTAGGTTCTTACGAAAATGCTTTAATGTTTCTGCCCGAAAACCAGAAATACAGCAGATATTCCTTAGCAGACGGCGAATTAAAAATTAAAAATAAATTAAAAAATCATTGTTTTGCCTTGTGGCGTTCCTCGGTAGTAACCTGGGATGGCAAAGTTGCTCCCTGCTGTTTCGATAAAGATGCAAAATACGAAACAGGCAGCCTTTTAAAAAATAAATTCAACGATATTTGGAAAGGCAAAAAATACAATGATTTCCGTCAGGCTGTTTTGAATAACCGTCAAAGCATTAATATTTGCAGAAACTGTACGGAAGGTTTAAAGATAAATATAGGTGATTATTGATGCTGAGTGCGGCATTAAAAAGATTAAACATATTTGTAGCGGACAAAAAGTCGTTGTTAATTATAACCGCAAAAATTCTAATTGCCGGTGTTTTGCTTTATTATCTTACAAAATCAATTCATCCCACAAAAATATTAAGATCGTTTTTAAATGCAGATTTCTATTTAATATCAGCGGCGTTTTTGCTTAGCTTTGTAAATATTTATTTTCAATTCCTGAAATGGCGTTTATTATGTAATTCAGTATTAAAGATAAAGGATAACCGTTCCGTGTTTTATTCGCTTTTTTACGGATTCAGCGCGGGCATTACAACTCCTTTCCGAGCTGGCGAATATTTAGGGAGAGCTATTCCTTTTAAAGATATGAGCGTTATAAAAGTAACTCTCTTAACTGCAGTCGATAAATTGTTTCCTCTCATAATTGTTACTTTTACCGGTTCGGTTGCAACAATAATTTTTATGAAATATTATTATGATATTCCTGAATTTTTAGTTTGGATATTGATGCTTGTAATTGTTCTGCTTTATTCATTGTTGCTTAATCTTATGAATAACAGGGCTTTTTGGCGGAATTTGATTTTTAATAAACTCAAGACCTTTTCGTTTGTTAAGAAACAGATAGAAAAATTTCAGATACTTACAAAACTTACAACCGGAATAACACATAATCTTTCTTTATTATCGCTGCTTTTTATTTTAGTTTATACATTACAATTTACCTTGCTTGTTATGGCTTTTTCCGAAATTCAGAATTTTATTCTGTTCTTTTGGGCAAGCAGTCTTGTAATGTTTACAAAATCGATGATTCCTCCGGTTACTTTCGGCGAACTGGGCATAAGGGAAGGAGTTGCTCTTTTCTTTTTTGGAATAATGGGAGCAAACGACAGCGCAATTTTTGATGCTTCGCTGTTCCTTTTTATTATAAATCTTGTAATTCCGTCAGTTATCGGTCTTATTCTTTTAACAAAAAAGAGCTGAAACTGTGGTTTATGCCGGATTTGTTTTCTTATTTTTAGCGGTCTATTATTCTTTTTTTCTGATTAGAATTTTTTCAGGTCTTAAAAAACTAAAAATAGCTGAAACAGGAAATTTTAACGGACTTGTAACTTTAATTATTCCTTTCCGCAATGAATCCGAAAAAATACTTCGAAATCTTGAAAGCATACAAAATCAGAATTTTCCGGATGAGCGGCTGGAAGTAATTTACATTAACGATAATTCCAATGACGGCGGCGAAATCCTTCTTGAAAAAGCAATAACAAAAAAAAATATACGGATAATAAATGCAGAATCCGACGGAAAACGCGCTCATAAAAAAACGGCAATTTTGGAAGGATTAAAAGAAGCTAAAGGTGAAATAATTGTAAGTACCGATTCCGATTGTCTTCATGGCAAGAATTGGTTAAAAACCTTAATAAATTATTTTGATGAAGAAACAGCTTTTGTATCGGGACCAGTGGAGTTTGTTGACGATAATACTTTTTTCGCAGGACTTCAGCGATTGGAATTTGCGGGATTAATTTTTACAGGAGCAGGATTGATAGGAGCCGGAACACCGGTAATTTGCAATGCCGCTAATCTTGCTTACAGAAAAAAAATATTTGAAGAAGTAGGTGGTTTTTCTGATAATATGGGCATTTCTTCGGGCGATGACGAGCTATTGATGCAAAAAATTGCATCTCATAAAAAATACAAAATAAAATTCTGCCCGGAAAAAGATTCAATGGTTTTTACAGAACCGAACAGCGGTCTTAACCAATTGATGAACCAGCGAAAAAGATGGGCAAGCAAGGGTCTGCATTACAAAGACAAAGGACTTATATTTACGCTTACTCTGATATTTTTGTTTTATTTGGGACTTTTAATTCAGCCGTTTTTAGGTCTGTTTATTTCTAAATTTTTCTTTTTAACATTTGCCGTTTCACTTTTAATAAAAATGTTTTTCGAGTTTCTGATAATTTCAAAAGGCTCAAAAATATTGGGAATAAAAGGATTGATTAAATATTTTATTCCGGCAGAGATTTTTCAAGTGCCGTATATAGTAATTTCTGCAATCGGGGGAGCAGCAGGCGGTTACAAATGGCGGGGGAGAACAATTAAACGATGAATAAATGGAAATACAGTCCGCCGTTTTTTATGAAATATCTTTTCCCGGAATTCAAATGGAGTACATCTAATAGTAAAATATTGATAACATTTGATGACGGACCTTTACCCGGAAATTCAGAAAAGATTCTTAAATATTTATCCGAAAATAAAATAAAAAGCATTTTTTTTTGTGTCGGTAATAATCTGGAAGAAAATATATCGCTCGCTAAAGAAATTCTTTCCGAAGGGCATTTAATTGGGAATCATATGCCGCTGCATCAAATTATAACAGGAATGAAAACAAGCGAAATTATTAAGAATATAAAAGAAGTGAATGAAACAGCCAGAGAAAAGCTTAATTACGAGATTAAATATTTTCGTCCTCCGCACGGGAAATTTGATTTGAGAACTTCGAAAATTCTCAAAGAATTTGGTATGACAAACGTAATGTGGTCGCTTATTACCTGGGATTTCCGTAACGATATTAAATTGGTTAAGAATGCGTCCGGAAGATTTCTTAAACAGGATTCGATAGTAGTTTTTCACGACAGTATTAAATCTTCAGAAATTATAATAGAATCACTCGAGTTTCTGCTTGAAACAGCTGAAAAACGTAATTACGGAATAGGAGTGCCTGAAGAATGTTTGAAATAATTTTTCTTGCAGTAATTACCGTTTATTTTTACAGCCTTATATTTTTTACTGTCGGTCTGGCAGAAAAATATTTAAAAATTCCGGATGACGAACTTCCGTCTGCTTCGATAATTGTTGCCGCGCGAAATGAAGAAAAAAGCATTGTTCTTTGTCTGAAATCTTTATCCGAATTAAATTATCCCGAAGGGAAACTTGAAATAATAATAATAGACGATAATTCACAGGATAAAACTCCGGAGCTGATAAAAGAATTTATAAGCGGTAAAAGCAATTTTGTGTTTTTGCAGACAGGTAAATTAAAAACAAGTTTAACCGGAAAGTCGGCTGCTCTTGCAGAAGGAATTTCGAAATCCCGCGGTGAAATTATATTAACCACCGATGCGGATTGCACAGTCGGGAAAAACTGGGCAAAAAATATTGTTTCGTATTACAGAAAAGATGTAGGAGTTGTTTGCGGTTTTACAAATTACAGAACGAAAAACATATTCAGCTCGGTTCAAACTATTGATCTCACTTTTTTACTTTCAGTTGCTTCGGGTATGATGAACAGCAGGTTGCCTGTAAGCGCAATCGGTAATAATATGTCCTTTCGTAAAAGTGCATACATCGAGACGGGAGGACTTGAAAAATTAAAACCTTCCGTTACGGAAGATTATGCATTAATAAAAGCATTTTCGTCAATAAAAAAATATAAAATGCTGTTTCCTGCGGATGCCGGTACAGTTGTAACTTCTATAGCCTGCGAAGATTTTAAATCTCTTTATCATCAGAAAAAACGCTGGGCAGTGGGTGGAATGGACAGCAGTTTTATCGGACTATTTGTTATGTCTGCCGGCTGGATAACCAGTATAATGATTTTAATATCTTTATTAAGTTTATGTTCTTCTTATTTCCTTGTTTTGTTTAAATTTGCAATTGATTTTCTTTTTCTGAAGTATGCAGTATCTAAATTGAAACAGAAAATGAATCTGCTGAGTTTTATTTTATTCGAAATTTATTTTATATCATATATATCCGTTTTGCCTTTTGTTTTGATTATCAGCAGAAAAGTAAAATGGAAAGAAAGAGAATACTAATGCTGCTATTATGCAATTATTATGTAACATACCGCTGCAACGCAGCTTGCGAATTTTGCCATTTTGCCGATCACGAAAAATTCAAAAATACTAAAAATACAGATTTGGGTGTTTTTGAAGATAACGTTTACCAGCTTGCAAAGATGGGAGTAAAATTTATCGATCTTACCGGCGGCGAGCCTCTGCTTAACAAAAATATTCATAAAATGGCTGAATTGTGCAGGAAAGTAAAAATGCAGACAAGCATTACAACTAACGGACTGTTGTATCCTAAATTTGCAGAAAAACTCGCTGGAAAAGTAAATCTGCTTCACTTTTCTCTTGATTCTCCCGATGAAGAAGAACACAATAAAATAAGAAGAATTGACTGTTACAATCATGTATTTAAAAGTCTGGAAATTGCAAAATCTATCGGCGAATTTCCCGATATACTCTTTACAGTAACAAACGATACTTACAGAAAACTTCCCGGAATGTATGAAATTGCGGTAAAAAATGATCTTGTCCTTTTAGTAAATCCTGTTTTTTCTTATTTCGGAAATCCAGGACTTAGCGATGAAGCTCTTGATTACATTGAAAATTTTGTTGAAGGCAAACCAAACGCATATTTAAATAAAGCATTTATAAAATTGCGCCGGAGCGGGGGAAACGACCCTTCTAAACCTTTATGCAAAGCAGTTTCGCGAGTAATTGTAATTTCTCCTGATAACGAAATAATTCTTCCCTGCTATCATTTTTCAAACTGTAAAGTGAAAATTGATCGTCCTCTTAAAGAAATTAGAGAGATGGAAATAATAAAAAATCATATAAAAATGGAAGGGAGATATAACTTTTGTAAGGGCTGCACCGTCAATTGCTATTTTGAACCGTCATTTGCGTTTCCTACAAATTTATACGGAATAGCAAGTCTTTCTTCAAAATTTAAATATGGATTTAATAAATTAGTTAAACAGAAATTAAAAAAATATGGAGTTATTAAATAAAGTTGTTATGAAAAGATTATTTATCGTACTGTTTTTTACGCTGTTCTGTAACATTTTTCCTCAATCATCATTGGATTTTTTCCCTTCAGAATTAAACATTCAGCCGTTTACTGCAAATATTCTCGAACCTAAACTAGGATTTCTTACGCAGTTTGATAAAAATGATATACGTCTCGATATAGGAAATTCGATGGATTTAATCCATTACAGTCCCGACAGCAGCCAGGTTTATTCATTCGGAGCAGATCTTTTTACTTACACTTTGCTGAGAGGGGAGAATAATTTCCATTTTCCTGTTGATGCGGTAGATTATCTTTTCGGAGTGAATTTCGGTTATTCTAAAAATTTAGGAAATATAAAGTTCGAAACCCGCTTCAGAATAAGCCATATAAGCGCACATTTTGTAGACGGACATTTTGACGGAACAAATAATAAATGGCGCAACGATCATTCTCCAAGGGTTTACAGCCGCGAATTTTTCGAATTAATTCCTTCGGTTAGATATAAAGATTTAAGAGTGTATGCCGGATATACTTATATTTATCACATCGATCCCGAGTGGATTGGGAAAAACAATTATCAGGCGGGAATAGAATATTTTGCGAACGGAATAATTCATAATCTGATTACTCCTTTTGCTGCATACGATATAAAGCTGATACAAGTCGGAAAAACAACAGCCTGCAATTCGTTTATGCTCGGATGCAAAATAGGAATTTCGGAAAGCAGGGGAATAAGCGTTTATTTCCAACATTATTCAGGGAAAAGTATTCACGGCGAATATTTCGATTACAATAAAAAGTATAACGCATTCGGGGTAAACCTCGATTTATAAACGGAAATTAATGATAAATAAATTTAAAGAATATTCAACTCATATTTTTCTTTTTGCGGCAACCGTAATAACAACGCTTTATTCGGGTATGCTGTGGATTGCGCCGAATCCCGGACCTTGGACGCTTTCGGAATGGAGTTCGGCAATACCTTATGCTGCTTCAATCCTTCTGTTCTTATCCTGCCACGAATTCGGACATTATTTTGCAGCAAAATATCACAAAGTAAATTCCACTCTGCCTTATTATATTCCTTTTCCTCCAATTCCTTGGATGATTAATTTCGGAACATTCGGCGCGGTAATTAAAACAAAATCGCGCATCGAATCAAATAAGGCGATGTTTGATATCGGAATAGCGGGTCCTTTAGCCGGTTTTGTTGCAGCTTTAGCAATTCTGATTTACGGATTTTCAAATTTACCGGGTCCCGAATATATTACAAATATTCATCCCGATTATTTTACTCCCGGTTATAAAACCGATAAAGGACTTTATCTTGAATTTGGCGCTCCGTTGCTTTATTCTATATGCCAAAAGCTTTTTACTTCACCCGGCGATTTTATACCCCCGATGAGTGAAATGTACCATTATCCTTATCTGCTTTCAGGCTGGTTCGGTTTATTTGTTACATCACTAAATATGATTCCCGTTGGTCAGTTGGACGGTGGACATATTTTTTACGCAATGTTCGGTGAAAAGAAACATACGGCTTTTGCACATATAATTGTAATTTTAATGTTTGTTGCCGGAATGCTGGGAATATTGGAATCTTTTTTTGAAATAAATACATTTATTGGATGGTCTGGCTGGATAGTGTGGGTTTTAATGCTGGTGTTTGTAATTAAAATAAAGCATCCGCCGGCTTATACTTTCGAAAAATTGAATACAGGCAGAATAATTCTTGGATATATTAGTTTTGCAATACTTATTTTGTCTTTTATTCCTGTTCCTATTATTGCTTATTGATTATCTGTCCGGCAAATTTAACTTGACAAAAGGCGGGCATTATTTTATTTTTTGATACGTTAATCAAAAAGGAATATATATAGAATATTTTTACAGTATTTAAATTCTTTACAGCCTTTTAAGAAAGGAATTTAAATATTGGATTATTCTGTAAATGTTCCTTTTTCATTTTAAAAAAAATCAGGATGTTATGAAAAAAATAGTCTTTTTGTTTGTAATATTATTTCTGTTCCGGTGCGAAGATATCCCTTCGGAAGTAATTGATGCTCCTGCTGGCGGATATAATCTGGCGGGTATTAATTTGCCTGATACGCTTGTATTTTCTCCGGCTGAGCAGGATTATACTGTGGCTGTAAGTTTCAGCCAAAAGCAGAGTCTTGATAATGTAAAGTTCCAAATTCTTTCGGAAGACGGAAAAATTGAAATGGTTCCGTTAAAGGAATTACGCGATAACGGCAATCAGGAAAAATACGGCGATGCTCAGATTAATGACGGAATTTACTGCAACAAAATAGCATTAAGTCAGACTGTGCCTAACGGATATTATCAGATAATAGTATTTGTTTATACAAAAATTACAGAAAAAAAGATTGCTGCAATCCGTAAATTCTATTATGAAAATAATTCCGTTCAGTACAATCCAGTTCTTTCGGATTTATCTTGTCCGGCGCAGGTAAATGTAAATACTTCTTTCGATTTTTCTATAAAAGCAACCGATGGGAACGGAAACAGCGATGTAAAAAGAGTTTATTACCGTCTGTTTAAACCTGACGGCACGCAGCAGCAGAATTCGAAGGGCGAAAAGGAATTTGAAATGTATGATGACGGTTCGGTGCAGGTTTTCGGCGATGGAAACACTTCGCACGATTTAATAGCGGGAAACAACATTTACACAAGCTGGCTGAATTTCCCGGGGACAGTGCCTAAAGGTAATTGGAGAATTGAATTTGAGGCAGCCGACAGAACCGGAAATAAAAGCGAAATAATTCAGAAAACTGTGGAGATTCGATGAAAAATAAACTGTTTGTTGTATTTATTCTGATGCTTTCCGGAATTATTTTTGCACAGCTTAAACCCGAAAGTTATAAGGAAACAGCATTAAATAATTCCTTTTCGGATGAAATAAAAAGCAACACAATAATAGATGTTTTTGCAAAAGACGACACAGTAATTGTTGCTACTAACAAAGGACTAAGCTGTTCGTTTGACGGCGGGAAAAACTGGAAGAACAGTTTCGGCACACCTGCTTTCGGTTCCGAAAGTGTTTCGGCAGTTACATTTTATAAAGGAATCATATGGGCAACAACATCCCATTCTGTTGAAAGAGACGGAAGCACATTGCCGGAAGGAAGCGGATTGCGTTATTCAACAGATTTTGGAAATAATTGGATTTCGGTTGCTCAGTCTGTGGATAATCCTGCCGATTCGATAATTGTTTACGGAACAAATAACATCAGGGCGCTTCCTGTTACGGTTGCAATAAATAATATTTCGTATGATATTGCAGTTACAGATGATGCGGTATGGACTACAAATTTTGCAGGAGGATTGAGGAAATCGACCGATAAAGGACAAACCTGGCAGCGCGTTGTTCTCCCTCCGGATAATTTAGATTATATACATCCCGACAGCACCTATACATTTTCGCTTCAGCCTGTTGCCGGAAATTTCGGAAAAGAAAGCTACCTAAACCACCGCGTTTTTTCGGTTGTTGCAGTTGATGACGATACTTTGTTTGTTGGGACTGCCGGCGGAATAAACAAATCAACCGACGGAGGTCTGAGCTGGAGAAAATATACTCATAAAAATCAGGCAAATCCGATAAGCGGAAATTTTGTTGTATCAATCGATTATAATCATTTCGATAAAAGCATATGGGCAGCTGCTTGGAAAGCCGAAGGCGAATCGGAATTTTACGGAATAAGCTCATCGCACGACGGCGGAAAAAACTGGCAGACGTATTTATCCGGATTTAAAATTCACGATTTTGCATTTATGAATACCGAACCCGATGAAAGTCTGGTGCTTGCTGCAGCTGATGACGGTCTTTATATATCAGAGAAAACTTGCGACAGCTGGATTTCCGCTCCCGAAATATATGACCCCGGAAGAGAATTTCAGGTGCTGAAAAATAAATTCTATTCTGTTGCAGTTCCCGGGATAAACAGCAGCACAATATGGGCTGGTACTGCCGGAGAAGGACTTGCCAAATTCACGAAGACCGGAAATGAGTGGACGGGAATTTGGCAGAGTTTTTTTGTATCAAAAAAAATAGAAAACAAAGAAGACTGCTATGCTTTCCCTAATCCTTTTTCACCGGATGAAGAAAGTGTAAGAATTAAATATGTAATTCCGGCAGAAGGAGCAAAAGTAACAATAAGAATTCTCGATTTCGGAATGAACCTGGTAAGAACTGTTATACAAAATGTAGCGAGAGCCGGTGAATCTGAGCAGATTGATTTTTGGGATGGTAAAGATGATGACGGAAAAATTGTTCCCAACGGAGTTTATTTTTTCAGAATCGATTCCGAAGGCGATGCCCAATACGGTAAAATTATTGTTCTAATGTAAAAAGAGGTTTATGTGAAAAAATATATTATCTATCTGTTTGTTTCCGCAGTTTTTATTCATGCTCAGGACGGTTTCAGTAAAATTAACAGTATGCCCGGATCGTTTGCCAGGATGGGTTTTGGTGCTCGCGGTATGGGTATGGGTAATGCAATGCTTGCGGTTACAAACGGAAATGTCGTTTCTTTTTATAATCCTGCTGTACCGGTTGTTCAGGAAGGAAATTCGCTTCAGGCTTCTTATTCGTTTTTATCGATGGACAGATCTTTGAATTTCTTAAGTTTCACCAGGCGATTCGATTTTTATTCTAAAAAGAATGACAGCAATGTTCCTTCTTCAACTGCGGGAGTAAGCGCCGGTTTAATAAATAAAGGAGTGGGAGAAATAAGTCTGCGCGACAGAGAAGGCGAGCAGATAGGAACTTTTGATGAAGTTGAGGACGTATTCTTCCTTGGCATTGCTAACAGGTTTTCTAATAAAATAGCCGTTGGAATTATGGCTAAATACTATTACAATAAAATTCATAAAGATGTATCTGCCACTGCTCTTGGGGTGGATATCGGTGTAATTTATTTTGCAAGCGAAAACCTTACTTATGCTGCTTCAATTTGCGATATAAATGCCACTTATAAATGGGATACAGGAAATATTTACGGACAGGACGGAAATAAAACCGAGCCAAAATTTCCTGTGCTGAAAAAAATAGGTGTAGCATACCGGTTTGACGATCCGAAAATACTAGCTTCCGTGGAATTTGAAAACAGCAATGCGGGAACAAATTTCTTGAGAATGGGAGCGGAATATAATATCTTTGAAAGCCTGTTTTTACGGACAGGTTTTGATAAATTGAATTTCAGTAATTTCGATTATCCGATGAAACTGTCATTCGGGTTTTCGTATTTTTACAACACAGGCGGATTTACTGCAGGAATTGATTATGCTTTTGTGATTGAACCTTATTCTCCGTCCGATCAGCACATAATAGGCGTTAATTTTAAACTTTAATTGAAGTGAATTATGAAAAAAATATTATTATCAGTATTGTTTTTAGGATTGGTTTTTGCCCAGGACGGCGGAAAAATCGGAATGCATTTTTTGAAAAACGGAACCGGCGCGCGCAACATAGCAATGGGCGATTTGGGTGTTGCAGGAAATAAAGATGTTACTTCAATATTTTACAATCCTGCAAATATGGTTATTGAACCGAAATATCAAATTTTTGCAGCACACAACGAATGGATTCAGGATGTTAAAACTGAAATTATTGCAGCTTCATTCGTCCTTTGGGGAATTCCCCTGGCGGCAGGCGTAAACACAACTTCAATTCCCGGAATAGAAGTAAGAGAAAGACCCGGCGATCCGACTGCTGAATTTAAAGCGCAGTATTTTTCGGGAAGTATCTCATCAGGATTCAGTCCCTTTGAAAATTTATATCTCGGCGCTTCGATGAAATATCTTTACGAAGGTATGTATTCGGACGATGCAAGCGGGATGGCATTTGATCTTGGAGCTGCCTACACAGGATTGATGGAAAATTTGGAACTTGGAGTTGCAGTCCGTAATATGGGTTCGATGAATAATCTACGCGACGAAAAGACGGTTTTACCGACCGATATCAGGTTTGGAGCGGCTTACAGTAATGAAATAGAATCAATAAATTCAAATATTTCGTTAGTCGGCGGAATTCAAAAATATACCGAATTAAAAGACATGCATTTTCACGCAGGAACAGAAATATTATGGGCGCAGCTTTTAGCTTTGCGTCTTGGTTATGCTTTAGGTTACGATGCTAAAAATATCAGTTTCGGAATCGGTATAAACTGGAATTCTGCTAACTTCGATTATGCAAACACGCCTTTTACAGATAATTTCGGAAGCGGTCATACTATTTCGCTGATGTACACTTTTTAAAGATTAAGAATAATGAAATTAAGACTGAGAAAAATTGATAATCCGGCTTTCTTGCCGGATTATTTTTAAAGTCCTTAATCATAATCAAAATATTACCTAATTATGCAATCTAAACTGAAAAATGTTTTACTCAGGTTTTATAAACCTGATATGGCAAATTTCATTGCCGAAAATCCCGGGGAATTTACAGAAGCCGTTAAAATGTCGCTTTCGGATGAACATCCTTATTGCTGGCGGGCAGCATCGCTTGTGTGGGATTGTATGACAGAAAATGACGAACGTGTTAAACCTTTTGTTAAAAAATCCGGCTTAGTTCTATGAAAAACAGCAATAAAAGATTATATTAGAATATGGAAAAACAAAAAGAAATAAAATCGATATTCTCACAACTTACCACAGAAGAACAAACAAAGTTGTTGGATGATCTGCTAC
>JAAYAN010000267.1 GCA_012719345.1 Ignavibacteria bacterium
CAATGCAAATCGGTTTCTCCAAGCCGGGCTTTTCTCGGTCAAACCCTGTACCTTATCCGCCTCGGTCAATTCGAACGGGATGATGTCCAACAGGACGCATTCGATCCCCGCATTGGTCAGATGCGCGGCTATGGTCGATCCCATGACTCCCGCACCGAGAACAGCTGCCTTTTTGATATCGTACGCCATATCATCCTCCTCTGGGTAATCTTCTTCACGGGCCGATGCTGGATGTCCTCTGATCCCATTCCCACCCGCCACGTCCACGTGTCATCGCAACTTAAGAACGGACTAACAGGTGAAGGATTCATCAGCCAGTTCGATCGGGATCTTCTCCTCCGATTTGATCGCTTCGCACCTTGCCTTGACGGTACAAAGAACCTCCACTGCAAAGAACTTCGCCGTGGCAATCTTGCCGGTGTAATAGGCGACATCGGCATCCTCATGGACGAGTGCCCGTCTCTTCCCTTTGGATTCCATGGCGTCTCTTTGCGTATATATCGTACCGAGTTTGTTATGAGATAGGGTCGCCGCCTGAATGAGAAAATGGCCGATCAGAACATCCCCGAAAATATCCAGATATGGAGACGCATTCAGGATAGGCACGATGAAGCTCGAACTCTTCCCGAATTGTGCCAGCGTCAGGGTAACATCGACCAGAGCGTTATAGGCCTCTTCCAGACGGACGGCGTATGGCTTCAGTTCCTCAACTCCCTTGGCTTTGGCAACGGTCTCGCCGATTTCCCCGAACATGGCCATCACGTTCATCCCTTTGCGTTGAGCGAGTTTTCTTCCGACCAAGTCGAGCGCCTGAATCCCGTTTGTCCCCTCATAAAGGCAGGCGATCTTGCAATCCCGCATGTATTGCTCGATCGGATATTCCTGGCAATATCCATATCCGCCGTAGATGTCGATTGCCTTGGAACAGACTTCCATTGCCTTGTCCGAGGAATAGGCCTTGCACATCGGCGTCAGCAGATCAACGAATCCCTGCCATTTCTCGCGCTCGGCAGGATGGGCCTTGGCCTTATCAATGCAGTACGAGGCGAAATAATTGAGTGCGCGGATTCCTTCCACATGGGCCTTCATCCAGAGCAGATCTCTGCGGACATCCGGATGCTGGATGATGGGCACCGCCTTGGCTTCGGGATTCTTCATTTCCCACACTGGCGCACTCTGGATTCTCTCCTTCGCGTATTGGATCGCGTGCTCAAGCGCGGCAGAGGCGTGACCGAGCCCCTGCATTCCCACTTCCAGACGGGCCTCGTTCATCATATGGAACATGACTCTCATTCCTTCCCTCTCCCTGCCGAGGAGTTCTCCGATGCATTTTCCGTCATCGCCGAAATTCAAAGTGCAGGTAGCCGAACCTTTGATCCCCATCTTGTGCTCGATATTACCGGTATGCACATCGTTCAACGCTCCCACCGTTCCGTCTGGGTTCACCCGGTACTTTGGAACAATGAATATGGAGATTCCTCCCGTACCCGGGGGATCACCTTCAATTCTGGCCAGGACTGGGTGGATGATATTCTCGGCCAAATCGTGATCCCCGCAGGATATAAAGCACTTCGTTCCCGTGATGCTGTAGGTTCCGTCCGGAAGCCTTTTTGCCGTCGTCTTCAGCGCCCCGACGTCGCTTCCGGCGCCCGGTTCCGTGAGGCACATCGTTCCCGTCCATTGACCGGCGAACATCTTGTACATGTATTTTTCCTTCTGCTCATCCGTGCCGAAATTGAGAATCAACGCAGCTGCACCGTGCGTCAGTCCAGGGTACATCAAGAAAGCAAAATTGGCGGCGTAGCAATTTTCCAAGGCGGCATTGGCGATGATGAGCG
>JAAYAN010000212.1 GCA_012719345.1 Ignavibacteria bacterium
AAATACCAAGTATATTTGACCGAAATGGGTAACCCCGACTTAGAAAATCATACATTCTGTTTCTCAAGAATGTATAGATTTTGTTAGTCGTTCCGCCATTATTTTATTTTCTAATGGCGGATTTGGGATAAAAATATTGTGTGATTGATGCAATAAAATCCCATGTATTATTATCAGTTCCCCAGCTTATAGTAAATGGCCTGCTAACTATTTCTTGCTCTATCCAATTAATGATATGCTTTTTTATTAATCTGATCTCATAGATATCTTTCCTTAATTATGTCAACTTTTATTATTACCTGCTTACCAAAGTTAATTTTTTTTACAGGTGTTTGAAATTTCCTTGCTTTAAATGGTTCGCTGTAATAATCGATTTTTGGCCTATTTTGCAACTTTTTATTTTTTATGTGATATATGGCACACTTGTGGTAATAATCCGAGAAAAAATATTGGATTACTATTATGAACAAGTTACATATAAATTCTTTTTCGCTTAAATACACATTTATTCTATTTTTCTTTTTCTTTTTATCAAATAATGCTTTTAGCATCCAATACGAAATGGATGTTAAAGATATTAATCATAAAAACAATAATGAAATTGAGTTTTATGTGACAATAAGAGGCGTTGAAGCCCCATTTAATCTTACTTCTTTTCAAGTAGCATTGCGTCTGAATAATCTTGAACAGCTTGGTGAAGATGTAGTATTTTCGTATATTGACAATAGTTCTGAACTTACAAACATTCCAGCTTATGGCATTCATGCAAGTAACTACGACGGACTTCCTGAAGTTACTTTTGCTGCATTACCTGGGAATGATGTAATTGCTGAATCTCCTAAAACAGTTGGCAAATTCTTAATATCAAGCAGTTCAACTGATTTAAGCGAAATAAATTTAGAATGGGACTTTGAGGGCATTAATTCAACAATAATCCTTGGTGATAATTTCAGCAATATTACATCACCCGAAAATCATTTTACACAAGGGGATTATACCGGTTTGGATAATTCTGTAGAAATACCTTCTGTGTTTTCTCTTTCCCAGAATTATCCAAATCCTTTCAATCCGTCAACTACAATTTCTTTTAACCTTCCTTCAGAATCGGAAGTAAATCTTTCGATATACAATATTTTAGGCCAGCTAGTAAAAACCTTGGTAAATAATCGTCTTCAGGCAGGTTCATATTCTGTTAAATTCGAATCCTCATCCGGTTCAATTGCAAGCGGCGTTTACATTTATCGTATTTCAGCAAAAAGCGGAAATAATGAATTTTCTGAAACCAGAAAAATGATTCTTACAAAATAGTATCATCCAAATCGGTCATTTCAAATAATATAACATTATAAAAATATTAAACCCAGATCGGTCATTACAAATTATGTAATTATTAAAATACCAAGTATATTTGACCGAAATGGGTAACCCCGACTTATCCCGATTGGATCGGGATGTTTCTCAAGAATGTATAGATTTTGTTAGTCGACCCGTCCGGCTTTGACGGATCCGCCATTATTCTATTTTCTAATGGCGGATTTGGGTTAAATGACCGATTTTGGTAATCCCGGCTTAATAATAGTTAGTTTTTTTAGTCGATTTTAGTTGAGATTGTAACATTGCTGTAATATCTTCTTCATATTTTTCGTCTGGACAATAAAAAGGAAAATATGAAGATTGCTCACATTTCGGATATACACCTTAGTTACAGATATAAAAGCCACAACTTCGATAAACTTATTAAAATTCTTGAATATGTTTCTGGCAATAGTTTTGATCACTTAGTAATTACCGGAGATATAACGCATACTGCCCAAAAATACGATTTTCAGAGTTTAAAAGAGATTCTTAAAACCTTCGGTATGTATAATAATCAAAAAACTACTATAATTATTGGCAATCACGACATTTTTGGAGGAGTTGTTACTGCTGAAGATGTTTATAATTTCCCTATTAAATGTAAAAATACAGACTATAAAAAACAGGTAAATAATTTCTTTAATCACTTTTCGGAATTATACGAGAATTGTTCTTTTCCTGATCCTGAAAATGTATATCCATTTATAAAAACTGTAGGAGATGTTGCATTTTTTGGACTTAATTCTATTGCAGAGTATTCTTATATAAAAAATCCTTTGGCTTCTAATGGGAAATTATGTAAAAAAGATTTTACAGTATTAAAAACCGCAGTTAATTCTGTTGAAATAAAAAGTAAATTCAAGATAGCCTTAATTCATCATCATTTTTCCAGATTTAAAAAAGACAATGTTCACTTGAATAATTATTTCTGGAACAAGATTGAAAAAAACACAATGAAGCTGCGAAAAAAGAATAAAATATTAAAATTGTTTAAAACGATGGATGTAAAATTAGTTTTACACGGTCATATTCATATTTATTCTGACTATTTGAAATCGGGAATACATTTTATAAATGCTGGTAATTCAATAGAAAACGGCAATGAAAAGGAACTTTTGATTAATATGATAGAAATCGATAAAAATAAAATGACATCAAACCAAGTAAATCCTTTAGAGAAAAGGATTTTTTCTCATATCAATTATTAACAGCAGATTTGAGTTTTGAAGAAATTATTATATTATTTATTTCCTTCAATAAAGTTTCCACATCGGCAGATTTTTCAATTATTGCCCTGAAGCCCGTCCCTTGCAATTCGGCGTGAATTTCTTCTTTGTTCATAAAATATCTTAACCGAAGCTCTGAATGCCGAAAAGATGAAATAAGAATTGAAGGAATATAAATTTGTTTTTCCGATAAAATTATTATTAAATCTATACCGCTTGAATCGGGTAAAATTACATCGCTCACAATTATATCCGGAATACAGACGTTATCAATAAAGTTTACTGCTTCAGCAACTGTTTCTGCTGAGCTAATCTTAAACCCGGCTTCTTCAAGAATTATTGAAAACAATTCTTTTTGATATGAATCCGTTTCTACTAGTAATATTTTTACATCTTCATTCATTGCAAAGAATACTCTACAAATGTGCCACTTAATATTTAATGCTTTTTTTATACAAAAACAGCATTTAGTATTTAATAATAATAATAATCTGATGAAATTATTTTTGCCGATGTAAATATTTGTTTACGTTTTTCTTAAATATTAATAACAATACAAATACTACTTACTACTACTTATAAAAGTGTTTAACCCATACCATAATAATTGTATGGGTTAAAAAACTCTTATTTCAGCTTATTTAATTCATCCATCGTAAATAATGGAATTAGTTTTAATCCTGCTTTAGCAAGATTTTCAAAAGCTTTTTCTTCGCGGACAATTACACACATAACTTCATTAATTTTTGCACCGAGTTTACGCAATTCTTCAACGCTTTCAATTATCTGTCCGCCTGTTGTTACAACATCTTCGATAACACAAACATTTTTGCCTGAAAACACAGTACCTTCGGCAAGTTTGCAAGTACCATAGGTTTTAGCCTTTTTTCTAACAAAAACAGAAGGAGTTTTTGTTTTGAATGAAAGAGCGGTAGCTATAGGAATACCTCCCATTTCCAGTCCGGCAAAAATCTGGCAACCATCTGGAACAAGTTTTACCATGTGATTTGCAATTTCTTCCAGCAAAACAGGATCCGATTCAAATAAATACTTATCAAAATATTCATTCGATATCTTTCCTGATCGCAATAAGAATTCACCTGTAATATGCGATGTTTCGTAAATTTTTCTTCCTAATTCTTCCCTGTTCATATTTCCCTATTAAATAATTATTAGATATTCGAAGATAATAAATAAATTATTTCTATCTGAATTTGATTTTTTGTTTTTTTTATTAGCTCGAAATAGATATTTTTGTTTTATATAATTTATTATTTATGCCTGAAATCACAATTTGATTTAGATATTTATATTAACTTTGCAATAAAAAGATAAGGTTAACTTATTATGGGAATGTTAAAAAGACAGTTAGGTAATATTTGCATTTTTGAAATTAACGAACATGTTGCTTCATCTAAAGTTGCCAGCAAGTATAAAGATTCTTTATTAGAACAGCTTACAGGAAATGAGCAGGCAATAATTATTGATTGCCGCAGAATTTCGTATATAGATACAGTATTTTTAGGTGCAATGGTATTTGCACTTAAAAAAGGCGCTAAACAAGCAAAAATCAGTTTTGTTAATGATAAAGCTGACAGTCAAATTTGGACAATTTTTGAGACTAACAATTTAAAAGCATTCTTTAATGTTTTTGAAACTCTTGACGATGCAATAGGTTATATTCACCTGCCCGAAAATAAAAATTTAAAAATAGCTAACTAAAAAAAAGGCAGCTTAGCTGCCTTTTTTATTTCACTTTTATTTCTAATTCTTTCGGCTTAGCTTCTTCAGCCTTCGGAATTGTAATATTCAATGAGCCGTTCTTGAATTCAGCATTTATCTTTTCGGCAACAACTAATTTTGGAAGAGCAAACGAACGATAGAACTTTCCATAAGTCCGTTCAACACGATGATATTGGGCATCTTTTTCTTCTTTATCTTGTCTTCTTTCACCGCTTATACTTAGTTGTCCGTCAGTATAAGAAATTTTAACATTCTCTTTTTCAACACCTGGAAGATCAAGATTTAATTCATAGTTATCTTTGTTTTCAGTTATATCAGTTAGTGGACACCAAACTGCATTTTCGTATGCTTCTGTATCCTGCTTACCACTGTTGAATCCGAACTTTGATTCCATTTCACTGAACATTTTGCTGAATTCTTTTTCGAGACTCAAAAGTTCTCTTGCCGGGTTCCATTTTACAAGTGTCATTTTATAATCCTCCTTTTTTTGTAGTTTTATTTAATTTCTATTGTTCTTGGTTTAACTCTTTCGTGTTTAGGCAGTTTAATCTTCAACTGTCCATCAACAAGTTCTGCTTCAGTTTTCTCAATTTCAATGCTGTCAGATAAATTATACTTCCTGTAATAATTCGATACTTGCGATTCTCTTAAAATATAATTCTGTCTGTTTGCGTTTTTATAATCAATTCGAGCCATAAGAATAAGGGACGAATCTTCAACCTTTAATTTTAAGTTTTCCTTCTGCACACCTGGAATATCAACTATTAAAACATAATCGTCATCTGTTTCAAAGATATTTGTAGATGGTTCCTTCCACTCTTCTGTTTCAAAAGCTTTTTCCCAGCTTACACTTTCTTCAACTTTCATCAGAATATTTTCTTTTTCCATTTTTTTTCTCCTTAATTTGATATGCCCAATTAACCCAATTGGCGTGCCAATTCATATTAATTCCTGTAAATAATTATTTTATAATAACTTATAACACATTATACATTTTATTTGTTATTATGTCATTATTTCTTATATGTGGTAATAATGACAGCTTTTTTAATAATTTATGTCATAATTATTTAAGGCAGGACAATATTACAGATACTCAGATATAACTTTTAATTATTCCCAATGCCTGAGAATAATATCCGTATCCGAATAAATTTAAGTGATTAAGTATATGATATAGTTTGTAGATATTTTCTCTAAAAAGATATCCTTCCTGTAGCGGATACTCTTGATTGTAGGCGTGATAGAATTCGGGAGGGAAACCGCCGAAAAGTTTAGTCATTGCTAAATCGGCTTCTCTGTTTCCATAATAGACGGCTGGATCAATAAGACAAGCATTTCCGTTTTCGTCAACAATATAATTTCCACTCCATAAATCGCCGTGCAAAAGTGAAGCTTGTCCTTCATCCAAAATAATTGAATCAATTCGACGCTCTAATTTTTCGAAACTGTTTTTTAGTTCCTTGCTAAGATAACCGTTTTTTTCGGCAAGCTTAATTTGAAAAAGTAGTCTGTTGGTGAAATAAAATTCTGTCCACGAAGAATTTTTAGGCAAATTTTTCTGAGGAGTTTCCCCGATAAAATTGTCTTCATAAAATCCAAAATATTCCGAATAATATTTATGCATTTTAGCAAAGTTTTTTCCAAAGTCGGAATAAGTATTTTTTATTTTGCTGCCAGATTCAATAAATTCAGTAATAAGGATGTTTTTGTTGCTGTAAATAACTTTAGGAACTCGGATTGCACCTGATTTAGAAATTTCTTTCAATCCGTTGGCTTCTGTTTCCGAAATAATGGTTCTGCTGTAGATTTTATATAATATTTTTCTTCCGTCCTGCATTATTATCTTTTTTACATCAGCAATGCAGCCGCCCCCGAGAGGTAGAATTTGTTTCACTTCACCTTTTATTTCTTCCGGCAAAAAGATTTCACATTTCATTTTCTTTTTTAATAAATGATAGGAAATTTTTACAACTGTCTTCCAAAATGTTGAGAACATTTTCAAAACCCTGCGAACCGCCGTAATATGGATCTGGAACTTCTTTCACCCGCTTATCAGAGGAAAACTGAGTTATCTTAAAAATCTTTTTCCGGAATATTCCGCTAGAATCAATATTGAATATGTTCTTTAAGTTATCATCATCCATTGCAACAATATAATCGAATTTCATCAGGTCATCCGGTCTTATTTTTCGGGAAATGCTTGTAATATTTATTCCCCTGTTTGCTGCATGAGTTATCATTCTTTTATCTGCTTTCTCTCCTTCGTGATAACCGATAGTACCGGCTGAATCGCAATTAATTTTATCTGAAAGTTTTTCTTCGTTAACAATTTTTTCCATAATTGCTTCAGCAGCCGGAGAACGGCAGATATTTCCCATACAAACAAAAAGAATATTAAGCATAAAATACCTTTTAATAATAATTAAACTTATATTTTTTTTAACTTTGCGAAGTTAATAAATTTTTGGATTGTTTTGAGAACATTTTGTTTTTGGCTATTCTTATTCACATTCAGCATTAATGCTCAGGATAATTATCCTAAACGTGAAATGCGCGGAACCTGGCTTGCTACAGTAGTTAATATAGACTGGCCTTCATCATCAAAATTATCCTCAACCGACCAGATTCTGGAATTAATAAACATTTTCGATAAACTTGATTCGGCTGGAATTAATACCGTTTTTTTTCAGGTAAGAACCGAATGCGATGCGCTTTATAACAGCAATTACGAACCTTGGTCTTATTGGCTTACCGGAAAACAAGGAAAAAATCCCGACCCTTATTTTGACCCTTTGGAAACTGCAATTGCATTAGCTCATTACCGCGGCATGGAACTTCACGCATGGTTAAATCCATACAGAGCAGTAAGAAAATCCGGCGAATACGCTCTTTCAGGAAATCATATTTCAAAAACTCATCCCGACTGGATACTTTCATTCGGCGATCTTAAAATGCTTAATCCCGGAATTCCCGGAGTAACCGGATATATCAATGATATAATAAAGGATATTATCGAAAAATATGATGTTGATGGGATTCATTTTGACGACTATTTTTATCCTTATTCTCCACAGATACAAAATCAGGATGCTGTAGTATTCAAACAATACGGAAAAAACTTTACGAATATTGATGACTGGCGGCGAAATAATATTAATTCGATGATAAGTAAGGTCAGCAAAACAATAAAATCACATAATCCGGCTATTAAATTCGGCGTAAGTCCTTTTGGAATAGTGGAAAATAAATACGCTGGGACAAAAGGATTTGAATCGTATAATCAAATTTATTGCGACCCGCTAAATTGGATTGAAAATAATACAGTTGATTTTCTTACTCCCCAAGTTTATTGGGAATTCGGAAATAAAAATGCACCTTACGATAAACTCACAAAATGGTGGGCTGAAGTTACTTCTACGGTAAATTTATTTATCGGGCAATTTTCAAGCAAATATTCAGCAAAAGATTATAAAAATTATAAAAAAGAAATTCCCGATCAAATATTATTCAATAGAAAAATTGAAAATGTTGAAGGTCAGGTTTTATTCAGCGCAAAATCAATTTTTATGAATTACGGCGGTTTATTCGATAATCTAAGAAACAATCTTTTCAAATATCCTGCTCTTATACCAGTAAGCAAAAATGCAGCCAGTATTCCGCCGCCTCTACCCCCTGTAAATTTAAGAATTGAGTCAACAAATAATAATTTTAATATTTGCTGGGATAATCCGGAAATAAGCAGCAGTCTTGAAATTCCGGCTTATTATGTTATTTATGGATTCCGAAAAAATGAAATCCCTTCGGTGAATAATCCTGAAAATATTCTTGGAATTGTAAAAAGGATGAACAAAAACTGCTTTGCAATCAAAAATCTGGGAATAAAAACTTTTATTATAACATCTTTGGACAGATATCAAAAAGAAAGTTCTGCAGATGCAATTATTAATGCGGAATAACTTCGGAACTTTTATTTCAATTAAAATAATCTTAATTTTGAGCTGATATTATTTATGCCGAGGTAATAATTGCAATGATTTCAGCAATAAACTCTTTAAATACTGCTTTACCGTTTTTATATTTTTTCCTCTTTTTTTCTTACGGATATGAATTCATATCGGAAGAAAATAAATTCAGGAAAGCAAACCGTATATATCTGATTATTGTATTGATCACTCATTTCTTTTATATAATTTCGCGAACTATAGAATTTAATCATCCTCCGATAACCGCAAAAGCCGAAATATTTACTATTATTGCGTTTTCAGTTGCATTAAGCTATTTACTGCTGGAAATATTTTCAAAAGTTTCGGGTACCGGAGTTTTTATTATTTTTATCTCTTTTCTTTTTCAGGTTTTCTCTTCCTTGTTTATTGAAGATCTTCTGGAAGTTCCTGATATTTTTAGAAACAAGCTTTTAGGAATTCACGTTGTAAGTGCTATACTAGGATACTCGGGATTTACAATTTCGGCAGTTTACGGAATTTTATATCTTATGCTTTACAAAGATATTAAAATAAGCAATTTCGGATTGATATTTAACAGACTGCCAAATTTAGAAACTTTAGAGCGTTTGAGTTTCATTTCTGCTGTAATCGGGTTTATGCTTCTTTCTCTGGCAATTGTTATTGGTCTTTTTTGGCTGCCTTGGGCTTTCCCGGATTTTAGCATTTGGGATCCCAAATTGCTTGTTTCGTTGTTAATCTGGATAATTTACGGATATGTTATTTTTGCAAAATGGTTTAATGATCTGCCTAGTAAAAAAGTTGTTTTGTATTTAATTGCCGATTTCTGTTTCGTAATAATTTCGATGATACTTACTTCATTTTTTACCAAAAGCTTTCATTATTTCGGTTAAAGGATTTTTATTATAGATGGATCTTTTAGGAATTTCAATAAATCACAGGACTGCTGATATTTCTTTACGCGAAAAACTTTTTTGTTCGCCGGAAGAAATCAGAAATCTTATTCCCGAATTAAAAAAAAATATCTTTTCCGAAGGAGTTGTTATTTCAACCTGCAACAGAACAGAAATTTTCGGAATCCCTGTTTCGGACAATATTTCTTATAGCGATATTCTGAATTTTATTAAAGACTGGAAAAAGATTAATGATATTACAGAAAAAAATATCGAACGTTATTTTTCGTGCAGCGCAGTAAAACATATTTTTAATGTAAGTGCCGGTATTGATTCTATGATTCCCGGGGACAGCCAGATTTTAGGCCAAGTAAAGGAAGCATTTACGATTTCTTCAGATAATAATTTTTCGGAATTATTTATTAATCGTCTTTCGGATACGGCAATTAAAGTTGGGAAAAGAACAATCAGCGAAACCAAAATAGGCGAAGGAGCTGTTACAATAAGTTACGCGGCTGTTCAGGTAATCGGAAAAATATTTTCAAACCTCGATAAAAAATCGGCTCTGGTAATCGGCGCGGGACAAACCGCAAGTCTTGCTGCAAATCATCTTAAAGATAAGAATATTGGTAAAATCTTCATAACAAACAGAACCTTGGCAAATTCAATAATTCTGGCGGATAAAACAGGAGCAGTAACAATCCCTTTCGAAGAATTCAAGTTACACCTTCATAAATTTGATATAATAATCAGTGCAACCTCCTCACCCGGTTTTCTCCTTTCGGAAAAAGAAATTAAAGAGTCGATGATAAAAAGGCGGAATAATCCGGTTTGCATTATGGATATTGCCCTTCCCCGCGATATTTCCCCCGAAGCCAGGGATATTGAATACGTTTTTTATAATGATATCGATTCATTAAAAAATATTGTTGACGAAAACATAAAAAGACGTAAAACTGAAATAATCAAAATCGATAATATTATAATGGAAGAAATGATTTCATTTCATAATTGGTGCAATAATCTGAATATTGTGCCGGCTATTAAATTATTGCGCGAGTTTTTCGAAGATATAGGCAACGATGAATTAAATAAAATAAAAAATAAAGTTACCGAAGACGACTATATTAAATTGGAAGCTATGACAAAAAGACTTATCGGAAGACTTCTTCATAATCCAACTATGAAGTTGAAAAGCATTTCTGAGTCGTCCTTAAGCGAACAAGAAAAGCTTAAAGAGACTGCAATTATTAAAGAAATTTTCGGACTTAATGGAAAAATTGAAAATAAAGCATTAAATTAGCATTGCTTTTTAGAACTATAGGGGTTCAAATTGTCGGATAAAACGAAAATTATTATTGGTTCACGCGGAAGCGCCTTAGCGCTTTGGCAATCGAATTTTATAAAGAAAGAAATTGAAAACGCTAATCCCGATGTTGAAATTGAAATTCAACTGATAAAAACAATGGGAGATAACATACTTGATGTTCCGCTTGCTAAAATAGGAGATAAGGGACTTTTTACTAAAGAACTTGAAAATGAGCTGCTAGCTGGCAATATTGATATTGCAGTGCACAGTCTCAAAGATTTACCAACTGATCTCCCGAAAGGTTTAAAATTAGCGGCTGTAACAAAAAGGCACAACTGCGAAGATGTATTAATTACAAAAAATGCAGGAACGGCAATAGAAACCTTACCCCAGGGAGCAACAGTCGGTACAGGATCCCTTAGAAGAAAATGCCAGATTAAATCTATAAGACCGGATTTAAATGTTGTTGATTTAAGGGGGAATGTCCCAACAAGAATCAAAAAGTTCCTTCAATCAGACTGGGAAGCAATAATCTTAGCGCGCGCCGGCGTAGAAAGATTAAATATGGAAAAGTACATCAGCTCTGTTATCAGTGTTGATCAGATACTACCGGCTGTAGGACAAGGAGCTTTGGGGATTGAAATAAAGAAAACCAATAAAGCGGTTGAAAAGATACTTAAATCAATTCACGATGATGAAACTTTTGCAGCCGTTACAGCAGAACGAGCTTTTCTGAAAGCGTTAGACGGCGGATGTCAGGTTCCAATAGGCGCATACGCCCAGGTACGCCCCACGGGACTTTTTATGGAAGGTTTGGTAGGAAGCATAGAAGGGGATAAAATATTTCGCAGTAAGATGCGCGGAAGTAAGAAAGAAGCTGAAAAATTAGGTAAAAATCTTGCTGAAGAATTACTGAACGCAGGTGCAAAAGAAATATTATCAGAAATTTATAATCCGGTTCCTTCAGAAAAAAGTGTTTAGCAGCAAACATCAAAAATGTATGCTTTTAACGCATGGTGAATGCGACTTCGATTTTTTTTCGCAATCAGTTTTAAATTCCGGAATAAGGCTGCTACATTTTCCTGTAATTAAAATAAATGAAATTGTAAACAAGCTTTTCCCCTTTTCAAGTATATCCGAATTAAACAAATTTGATATAATTATTTTAACTTCTGTAAATGCTTCAAAGATTTTCATTTCAAAAATCAACGATGCACGTTTTGATCTTAGTAAATTAACACCGGTTTTTGCTGCAGTGGGAGAACGGACTTCAGAATTCTGCAAAAAGAATAAAATTAACATTTCAATTTCGCCCAAAAGCGATTTCAGCGGCGAAGGTCTTTTTGATGAGTTAAAAAAGATAAATCTTCTAAATAAAAATATCCTCATCCCCTGTTCTAAACTCTCGAGAACATTTCTGCCAGATAAATTGAAAGAAAGCGGTGCATTTGTAGAAGTTGTACATACTTATGATATTGATTTGCCCGATAAAAACATTATTGATGAAGCAAGTAATCTTATAAAAATTTATCCTCCTGATGTTTATATGTTTACCAGTCCTTCAACTTTTTGTAACTTTGTAAAAATATTAAAAATCGATGATGTGAAAACCTATTTTTCCGCTTCAGCTATTGCTGCTATCGGAAAAGTAACTAAAGAAGCGATAGAAAATTTTGGCGTTGAAGTAAAAATAGTTCCGGAATTTTCGACTGTTGATGAACTTATTAAAGTTTCTGAACGCTTTCTATTAGAAAATTAGATGTAGGATTATTGCGGAGGTAATTTGAAAATCCTAAAAAATGATATTTTTATAAAAGCCTGCAAAAGAAAGCCGGTTGAAAGAACACCAATTTGGGTAATGCGTCAAGCAGGAAGATATTTGCCCGAATACAGAGAAATCAGAAAGAAATATGATTTTCTCACAATGTGTAAAACCCCTGAACTTGCATCCGAAGTTACTATTCAGCCTGTTAATTTAATAAATATAGATGCTGCTATTTTATTTTCGGATATCCTTGTTATTCCCGAAGCGATGGGTTTGGAACTTAAAATACTTGAAAACAAAGGTCCGGTTTTCTTAAATCCGGTTAGAGATAAAAATGATTTTTTAAATCTTAAAAAGATTAATCCTTTTAAAGACTTAAAATACGTACTCGATTCAATTACAATTACAAAAAACATTTTGAACGGAGAAGTCCCTTTAATTGGATTCAGCGGATCGCCTTGGACTTTGCTTACTTATATGATTGAAGGCGGAAGTTCTAAAAATTTCGGAAAAGTAAAAAAACTTATCTATGATGAACCGGATTTTGCACATCTTATTCTGGATTTTCTTGCTGATGCTGTTACTGATTATTTAAATGCAAAAATTGAAACGGGAGTTGATGCAGTCCAGATTTTTGATACCTGGGGAGGGATTCTTTCCCCCGATATGTTTAACGAATTCTCACTGAATTATATAAAAAAGATTATATCGGGTATTAAAATAAAAGATAAGCCTGTAATTGTTTTTTCAAAAGGAGCTTATTTTGCTTTAGAAAATATTGCTGAATCCGGAGCTGATGTTATTGGTCTCGATTGGACTTCGGATATCGGAAATGTTAGAAAAAGAATCGGAGAAAAAGCAGCTCTTCAGGGAAATCTTGATCCGGCAGTGCTTTATGCAAGTATCGATAAAATCAGGAAGGAAGCTTCTAAAATTATTGATTCATTTGGATATGGTTCCGGACATATATTTAATCTCGGACACGGAATTCACCCGGATACAAATCCTGATAATTTAAAAGAGCTGGTTCGTTTTGTTAAACAATACAGCGTAAAATATCATAAAAGCGAAAACTAAAATGTTTGGAATTGACGTTAAACTTATAAACAAATACGATAAACCCGGTCCCCGTTATACAAGTTATCCTACAGCACCTCAATTTACCGAGGGATTTACTGCAAGCAATCTTTTGGAAGAAATCAAAAGCACTAATTCGGGGAATAATCTTAAAGATATTTCTCTCTATTTTCATCTGCCGTTTTGCGATACTCTTTGTTATTTTTGCGGCTGCAATATGATAGTAACACGCAACCGTGATAGAATATCGAAGTATTTAGAATATTTGGAAAAGGAAATAGACATTTATTCCGATCTTATAAATCCTTCGCGCAAAATTAAACAGCTGCATTGGGGAGGCGGCACACCTACTCATTTAACACCCGATGAAATTCGCAATCTTGCCAGTGTTATTAAACAAAAATTTAATTTTGATGATAATGCTGAAGCAAGCTGTGAAATTGATCCCCGAGAATTAAGTTTCGAGCATCTTCTTGCATTGAGAAATTCAGGCTTTAACCGTATTAGTATGGGCGTTCAGGATTTTAATCCGCTTGTACAAAAAACCGTTAACAGGATTCAGCCTGAAGAATTGACCTTTAAAGTTATTAGTTGGATTAAAGATTTGAAATTCTCAAGTTTTAATCTCGACTTGATGTACGGACTTCCGCATCAAACTGTTGACAGTTTCGGAGACAGCATAAAAAAGATAATTGAACTTGAACCTGACAGAGTTGCCTTGTTTAATTATGCTCATGTTCCTTGGATGAAAAAGCATATGGAGCTTATAAATGTGGAAGATATTCCTAACCCGGCTGAAAAACTTGCAATTCTTGAAATGTCGATTAATGAACTTACTTCTGCCGGATATGTTTTTATCGGAATGGATCATTTTGCTAAACCCAGTGACGAACTTGCAATTGCACTGAAAGAAAAAAGACTTTATAGAAATTTTCAGGGTTATAGCACTCATTCTGAACTTGATTTATTTGCTCTCGGTATCACAAGCATAAGTCAGATAGGAAAAACATATTCGCAAAATGTTAAAACGGAAAATGAATATTTTAATTGTCTTGATACAGGTATTTTACCTGTTTTGAAAGGTTACAGTCTTAACGAAGATGATATGTGCCGTAAAAAAGTTATTATGAAACTTATGTGCGATTTTGAATTGGATTTTTCGAAAATTGAAAATGAATTTAAAATTAACTTTGAAGATTATTTTTCAAAAAACTTAGAAAATCTTTCGGAAATGATTAATGATAATCTTCTTAAAATTGAAAACAGAAAAATAATTATTACTGAAAAAGGCAGACTGCTGATCCGGAATATTGCAATGAATTTTGACGGTTTTATTGAACGAAACCATGATTCTGCCCGTTATTCCAGAACAGTATGAAATGAAAGGGGAAAAATGAAAGCGGCAGTAGTTTTATTGAATCTTGGAGGCCCCGATTCTCTTGAAGCGGTTGAACCTTTTTTATATAATCTTTTTTGCGACCGTGACATTTTTAAAATTCCAATCGGACAGAAACTATTTGCAAGAATAATTTCTAAGCGCCGGGCTCCTATTGTAAAGGAAGAATACGAACTAATCGGAGGAAAATCTCCTATAAATGAATGGACTGAAATACAGCGTAAAATGCTTGAAAAAGAGTTAAAAAAAAATGATACTGAAATAGATGTATTTTCTGCAATGCGTTACTGGCACCCTTTATCTAAAGAAACCGCAGAAAAAATGGAGCGCAAGAATTATGAGAAAATTATTCTTCTTCCATTATATCCCCACTTTTCTGTAAGCACAACCGGTTCTTCTTTTAATGAATGGAAACGTGTTTACAAAGGTGATAAAAGCAAAATAGTATACGTTAACAATTATTTTGATGAAGATGATTATATTAAATCCTTAAACGAAAGAATCGAGGAATCCTTAGTTGAATTTCCTGAAGAAAAACGAAACGATGTACAACTCATTTTCAGCGCTCATGGAACTCCCGTTAGTATGGTAAAAAAAGGAGATCCTTACAGTATTCAAATTCAAAAAACAGTTAATAAAGTTATGGAATTAAGAAATTTTACAAATGGTCATCATTTGTGTTTTCAAAGCAAGGTAGGTCCGGTTAAATGGCTTGAACCTTCCACAGAAAATATGATTAAACAACTTGCAGGAAGAGGATTGAAAAACCTTCTGATTATTCCAATCAGTTTTATTTCGGATCACGTTGAAACGCTTTTTGAACTTGATATTGAATACCGTAAAGCTGCCGATAAATGCGGTATTGAAAATTATGTTGTAATGAAAGGATTAAACGATTCCAGAACTTTTATTTCGGCATTAAAAAACATTGCACTCACATATTTAAAACAATAATTTATGGCAAACTCAGATATAAAGATTGGAATATTGGGAGCAGGTATTTCGGGTTTAGCTGCTGCGTATTGGCTTTCGAAGGATGGTTATGATGTAACAGTTCTCGAAAAAAACAATTATACCGGCGGTGCTATGATTTCTCATTCTGAAAAAGGATTTATGGCTGATCTGGGTCCGAACAGCGGACTTGAAACATCGCCTTTTATCCGGAAAATTGTTGAATCTGTTGGGCTGGGGAATGAAATGATTTACGCAGATTCTGCCGGTAATAAAAGATACATCCTTAAAAACAATAAACTATATGCATTAACACCCAATCCGATAAAATTTTTCTCATCTGGCTTATTATCTTTTAAAGGGAAACTCGAACTGTTGAAAGAACCTTTTATAGGTAAATCGGAAGACGGATATTATCAAAGCATTTCTACATTTGTAAAGCGCCGCTTGGGAAGCGATTTTCTCGATTACATAATAAATCCTTTTGTATCGGGTGTTTTTGCCGGCAACCCGGATTTCCTGAGTGTAAAATCTGCTTTCCCTAAACTTTACAGACTTGAAGAAGAATACGGCGGACTGATTAAAGGAACAATCAAAGGCAGCAAAGAAAGGAAACAAAGAAATGAAAACAGTAAACAGAATGCAAAGATGTTCTCGTTTAGAAACGGAATGCAGAGTTTTCCAAACTCAATAGCCGATAAGCTTATAAAAAAGCCTCTATTAAACTGTGAAATTAAAAACATTAATTACCAAAACAACTCCATTTCTGTTAGTTCCGAACTTAATGGGAAAAATCAGGATTTTAATTTTAATATTTTGATATCAGCCATTCCTGCATATAATGCTTCGAATTTGTTCAAAACACTTGATGATAAACTTGCTGAACACTTATCTCAAATTTATTATCCACCTGTTATGGTTCTTTTTGCAGCTTTTCGTAAAAAAGATATTTTAAAAAAACTTGACGGATTCGGTTTTTTGATCCCAGAAAAAGAAAGAAAACAATTTCTTGGAGCTATATGGAGTTCAGTTATTTTTACTGACCGCTGCTCCAAAGATCTTGCCGCGTTTACATTGTTTATTGGCGGAGCCCGGCAATCGGATATTTTCAAAACTCAAAATGATCTTCTTATAAATGAAGTGCTGGCTGAGTTCAAATCTTTAATGCAAATTAAAGAAAGCCCTGTGTACCTGAAATCATTTTTCTGGGAAAAAGCAATTCCTCAATACAACATTGGTTATATTGAACACGATAAACAATTCGAACATTTTGAAAACACTCATCCCGGAATTATTCTCAGCGGAAATTACCGGGGAGGCATTTCTGTTGGCGACTGTATAAATAATTCTAGAACAGTATATGATAAAACACTGAAATATGCCGGAGATTATTTTTTTAGTTTATAGTTATTTTTTCTATTGATCAGTAATTTTAAATAAATATTTGATTCTAAAACATTCATTGAGTTGATTATGTACCCTACTACAAGACTTAGGCGTTTACGTTATAATCCTCTAATACGGGAAATGATTAAAGAAACTCATCTGCACAAAACAGATTTGATTTATCCACTTTTTGTTGTTCCAGGCAAAAATATAAAAAAAGAAGTCAAGTCGATGCCGGGCGTGTTTCAAATGTCTATTGATATTCTTGTTGAAGAATGCAAGGAGATTTTCCAGCTTGGTATTCCTGCGGTAATATTATTCGGAATTCCCGAACATAAAGATGAAACCGGTTCCGAAGCTTATTCTCCCGATGGGATTATTCAGCAAGCAATAAGAAGTATTAAATTAAGCATAAAAGATTTGGTAGTTATTACTGACGTTTGCCTTTGCGAATATACATCGCACGGACATTGCGGAATTTTGAAAGGCGAAGAAATATTAAATGACGAAACCGTCTCTGTTCTTGCAAAAGAAGCAGTAAGCCACGCGGAAGCCGGAGCTGATATTATTGCTCCTTCGGATATGATGGACGGAAGAGTGTGGGCAATCCGTAAAGCTTTAGATTATAAAGGATTTACTAATATTCCTATAATGAGTTATGCTGTTAAGTATGCCTCGGGGTATTACGGACCTTTCCGCGATGCTGCAGAATCTGCACCCTCTTTCGGAGATAGAAAATCGCACCAGATGGATATTGCCAACTCTGAAGAAGCTTTACGTGAAGCTGAAAGCGATATTGAAGAAGGAGCTGATATTATAATGGTAAAACCTGCAGGAGCTTATCTGGATGTAATTAGAAGAATAAAAGACAAATTCGGAATGCCGATGGCTGCATATCAAGTTAGCGGCGAATATGCTATGATAAAAGCTGCCGCGCAAAACGGCTGGATTGATGAAAAAAGAATTATGATAGAATCGCTTATTTCTATTAAACGAGCCGGAGCCGACTTAATTTTAACTTATTATGCAAAAGAAGCAGCAAAATTATTATAAAACCGGAGAATTGTAATGGATTTTAAGACAAGCAAGAAATTATTCAGTGAAGCACAAAAGTATATTCCAGGCGGAGTAAACTCTCCTGTAAGAGCATTTAAATCCGTTGGAGGCTCTCCCCTTTTTATTGAAAGAGGAAGCGGCTCTAAATTTTATGATGCCGATGGGAATGAGTTTATTGATTATATCGGAAGCTGGGGACCTCATCTTTTTGGTCATAACCCTGAGTTTATTAAAAGCGAATTACTTAAAAATATCGAAAGAGGGACAAGCTTTGGCGCTCCTACATTATTAGAAGTAGAAATGGCGAGGCTTATTACAGAACTTGTACCATCTGTGGAAATGGTACGAATGGTTAACAGCGGAACAGAAGCAACGATGAGCGCAATACGCGTAGCACGCGGTTTTACAAGAAAAGAAAAGATCATTAAATTTGAAGGCTGTTATCACGGACACGCGGATCATTTTCTTATTAAAGCTGGTTCTGGCGCTCTTACTTTTGGAATGCCGACAAGTCCCGGAATAACAAAAGGAAATGCAGAAGATACTCTTGTTGCAGATTTCAATGATATAAGCTCAGTTAAAAAGCTTATTTCAGCAAATATAAATAATATTGCTGCAATAATTATTGAGCCGGTCGCCGGTAATATGGGTGTACTAAAAGCCGATATTGCTTTTGTAAAAGAGTTGAGAGAAATTTGTTCAAACGACAATATAATTTTAATTTTTGATGAAGTGATGACAGGATTCCGTGTTGCCAAAGGCGGAGCTCAGGAATTATTGGGAATAAATCCTGATCTTACAACATTCGGTAAAATAATTGGTGGAGGTTTGCCAGTAGGAGCTTTTGGCGGAAGAAAAGATATAATGGAAATTCTTGCTCCTTCCGGTCCGGTTTATCAGGCAGGAACACTCAGCGGCAATCCTTTAGCTATGTCTGCAGGAATTGCTGCATTAAATTACATTAAAACAAATACAGACATTTATAATTTGCTTGAAAATAAGTCTGAATATCTTGAACAAGGATTTAAGGATAATCTTAATAAACTAAATAGGAAATATTGCTTAAACAGAGTTGGTTCAATGATGTGTATGTTTTTTACCGAAGAACTCGTATTTGATTATAAAACAGCAGTTAAATCGGATACTTCTTTATATGCGGCTTATTTTCACGAAATGCTTAACAGAGGGATTTATCTTGCGCCAGCCCAATTTGAAACAATGTTCATATCAACTGCTCATACTGATAAAGACTTAGATTACACAATTAAAATGCAATATGAATCTTTAAAAGCAATTATTTAATAAGTATCATACTTACATAAAAAAAGGATGCTTTATCAAGCATCCTTTTTTATTGATTATATTTTTTTTAGAAAGCGTAACCGCCTGATAAATAAGCAAATGTATCAGTACTTCCGCCGATATTCTTTAATCCTGCTCTTAATACATCAGCGCTTACAACACCGTCAAGCCAGAAACCATCGAAATGAAGACCTATACCGGCAGTAACACCTGTTGTAAGTCCTGGTACTCCATAAAACGTTGAAACATTTTCAACAATTTGATGTCCAGCAGAATTCAAATTAGCCCAAGCTTCCTCTGTTGACATTTTGCTTGTAGTAGATTGATAACCTAATCTTCCTGTAAGCCATTCTGTAAGAAGAAATTCGGCACCAAGATTCCATACAGGGAATGATGTTACAGTCATTGTTTCTTCAGGTTCACCGTGTAAAACTTTTTCTGCTGGATCAGTTATTGATGTAACATTAAATGCCGGACCGCCAACCAATAAAAGATCTCCGGTTCTATATTGCATACCCATTCCTACTGTAAAACTTGTTAAGCTGGTAAGATCTCTTTCCATTGGTGTAGGAGCAACTAAATTAGTATTTTTATCAGTACCGCTTGCAGTAACAAAACTTACGTTAGGAACTAATGTTACAACATCCGATACATCCCAAAATCCTCTTAAATTAGCACTGAGTATTGTCTGATCTCTAGAAATTTCTTGTGCTCTTGCAGGAGTATTTGTAATACTTGGGAGTATTAAAGACACACCGGCATCCATTCTGATATCTCTGTTTAATCTTAATAATGCTCCAAAATTAAAACCTATCTGCGAAGCTTCAGTTTTACTCACCAGCATTGTATCAACATCTCTTGACGGAGTTTCGTTTGTTGATGATGCATATGCAATACCAAGACCAATTATTAAATCATTAAAATCCATAGAAGTCATTAATTGTATATTGTTATCCAATCCTAAACCAACTCCAAGATTGCTGCCTGAAGTTGAACTATAAGGGTCAGGAATACCTGCAAGCGGATCAAGTTTAGCAATAGAAGCGCCATTCCATCCGCTCTGTGTTAAAATACCGCCTATTGTCAAATTATCTGCAAGCCGGAAATTAGCAACTACAAACTGGTCTTTTCCAGCTCCGCTGGATGAACCGATATCACCCCATACCATATCATCGTAAACACTTCCCCAAGCAGGGTTCAATGTTACATAAAATGGATCCATAACATAGGGGTTACTTCCAAGCGACACTATTCTTGCATAGCCGCCTGCCCTTTCAACATCCCAACCACCTGCAAAAACAGCAGATGTAACAAGAACAAAAACAAAAACCGAATACATCAGTCTTTTTACCATACTACCTCCTAATTAAGTTATTTATATTAATTGTAAATAAAACAGTCGAAAATTATTCATTTTATTTATAAAATAAAAATCTTTTTTTTATATCTGACAAACTTCAACTTTTTAAGTTGAAAAATAACTCTTATTTAAGAGTTCTATAAACAAACAATTCATATACTCTTTAATAAGAATTTATAAGGATAAGCTTTATATTTATATTATTTATGCCGTTTTTCAAGATTTTTTACAATCTCGCTTAAGTCGATATCCAAATAATTCAGCATAACAAATAAATGGAAAATCAAATCGGAAGTTTCGTTTATTATTTCCTCTTTATCTTCGTTTTTTGCAGCAATAATTGTTTCTACAGCTTCTTCGCCAACTTTTTGAATTATTCTGTTCCCGCCTGATTTAAACAGCTTTGTAGTATACGAATTTTCCGGAAGACTTTTTTTCCTCTCCGAAATTAAATTAAACAATCCTGAAAGCCACTTAATATCTCTGTCTTTTTGAATTCCAAAACAAGAGTAATTACCCATATGACATGTCGGTCCGTCCGGCTGCGCATAAATTAACAGACTGTCGCTGTCGCAATCGACCTTTATATCTTTTACATGCAAATAATTATTGGACGTCTCACCCTTTGTCCATAATCTTTGTTTTGTCCTGCTGAAAAAAGTTACTTTTTTTAATTCAATTGTTTTTTCTAATGCTTCCCTGTTCATAAATCCGAGCATAAGTACTTTTTCGGTAACCGAATCTATAATTATTGCAGGAATCATTCCATTAAGTTTCGAGAAATTCAGTTTATCAATATTTATCATAATCTTACATTAACACCGTTTTGTTTAAGATATTTTTTTAATTCCATTATATTAAGTATTTGATAGTGGAACAAGCTTGCTGCCAAACAAGCTTCCACATCGGCATCTTGGAATGCCTCAAAAAAATGTTCTTTTGTCCCTGCCCCTCCTGAAGCAATAACCGGAACGCTCACCAATTTCACTAACTCGTTAAGAAATCTTAAATCGTAACCTTCCTTTGTTCCATCCCTATCCATTGAAGTAAGAAGAATTTCACCGGCACCCAGATCAACTGTTTTTCTGCACCATTCAAATGCCTCAATTCCTGTTGGTTCGGTACCTCCTTTAATAAATACTTCGTATCCGCCGTTAACAAATTTCACATCAATTGCAGCAACAATTGCCTGGCTTCCAAACTGTTTTGAAGACTGTTTTATTAAATCCGGATTTTTTACTATCGATGTGTTTAATGAAACTTTATCGGCACCTGCTTTCAACAATGATTCTATGTCGTTTAATTGAGAAATTCCGCCTCCTACCGTAAAAGGTATTCTTATAACTTCAGCTACTTCTTTTACAAGCTGCAGCAATGTTTTTCTTTTTTCCAGTGAAGCGGTTATATCAAGAAATACAAGCTCGTCAGCGCCTTCACGATAATATCTTTCGGATAATTCAACGGCAGAACCGGCATCCCGCAAATTTACAAAATTTGTTCCTTTTACCACTCTGCCGTCTTTAACATCCAAACAAGGTATAATTCTTTTACTTACCAATTTTTATCAGTTCCTCAATTTTAATTCTGTTTTCATAAATTGCTTTACCAACAATAACTGCAAAAACATTCATTTTCTTCAATTTAACTATGTCATCCGATGAACTAACGCCTCCTGATGCAAATAAATTAATCACCGGAAATTCATTCTGAAGTTTTTCATATAACAAATAACTTGGTCCTGTTAACATTCCGTCCTGCGAGATATCTGTGCATAAGAAATTTTTAATATTAAATGAGGAACAATATTTTATATGTTCCGAAATCGTAATCTCTGTTTTTTCAGTCCAGCCTCTTACTGCAATTTTTTCATCAAAAACATCAGTTGCTATAATAATCTTTTGAGCGCCCAATTTTTTAACAATTTTTTCAAATTCCGGCTTGTCTTTAACCGATATTGAACCTATAATTATACAGTCCACACCGGCATCTATCGCTTTTTCGGCATCTTCATAACTTCTTATTCCCCCGCCAAACTCAATTTTTAAGGAGGTTTTGGATTTTATTTCCCTGATATTCTCAATGATGTTAATATTTCCTGTTTTTGAACCGAGCAAATCAACAAGATGCAGCCATTCAAATCCTGCATCCTGATAAATTAAAGCTTGTTCAATAATGGAATTGGAATACACTGTAACTTTTTGGTAATCGCCTTTAAGAAGACGCACAACCTGATTATTAAGTATATCTATAGCGGGAATAATTCTCATTTTCACTTCTTAATTTATGCTAGTTCAATAAAATTATTAAGTACTTTCAAACCGGCTTCACCAGATTTTTCGGGATGAAATTGAACACCGTAATAATTATCTTTTTTAACAGCAGCGGAAAATTCCAGTCCATGCGAAGATGATGCAATTGCATAATCGTTTAAAGGGACGTAAAACGAATTAGCGTAATAAAAATATATTTCGTCTTTTATCCCGTTAAAAAGTACATTTTCTTTTAATAGTTTCACTCGGTTCCATCCCATATGCGGTACTTTTACAGCGGAAGGATCGAACATATCAGTGCTTCCCGGTAAAATTCCCAAACCGGCAGAATTTCCCTCTTTCGATCTTTCGCACATTACCTGCATACCTACGCATATACCTAAAAGAGGTTTTTTCATTATTCTTAAAAGGTTTACCAGATTAAGCAAATGCAGTTTTTTAATTGTAAATCCGGCTTCGCCTACTCCGGGAAAAATAATCTTTTCGGAATCGCAGATATCCTTTTCGGAATTTGTAATTTTGTAATCGGCATTAATTGATTTTAATGCATTTGCAACCGATGCTGTATTTCCTGCTCCGTAATCTATAAGTGCAATCATAACATTCCTTTAGTTGACGGCAGAGCGCCGTTTGTTCTTTCATCTATTCTGCAGGCTTCGTTAAGAGCTTTTGCAAATACTTTAAACATTGCTTCAATTTTATGATGATCGTTTTTCCCTTTTGCACGGATATAAATATTTGCTTTTAATCCCGAAGCCAGTCCCCGGAAAAATTCCTCTGTCAATTCAGTTGGGAAATCGCCTACCTTTTCGCGCTCGAATCTGCATTTGAAATTAAGATAAGTTCTTCCACCTAAATCTATTGTGCATTTAGAAACCGATTCATCCATAGGAATAAAATAACCGTATCTTTTAATTCCTTTTTTTGTTCCTAATGCTTCAAGCAATGCTTCGCCTAAAGTAATTCCAACATCTTCAACTGTATGATGTTCGTCCACGTGCAGATCGCCTTTAACATTAATTTTAAGATCAATATTCCCATGCTTTGAAATCTGCTCAAGCATATGGTCGAAAAATCCGACTCCGGTTGATATTTGCGAAAGTCCGTTGCCATCTAACCGGGTTTCAATTGTAATATCCGTTTCTTTTGTCTTTCTCTTTTTCAGCGATGATCTTTCGCTTTTTATAATTTCTTCAGCAGCAGATAAAAAATCGTTAATGCTGTCCGAAATTACTATTGTATTCTCCGAATTGCTTCTTTTCTTATCGCTGATAAAATAATCGAATTTCTCTTTACCTGCTTTTTTTACCGAAATGTTTTCCAGTTTTAATATATCATTCAGTAAAAAATCCTTTGAACCTAAATCAGCATCCGAAAGGAGTAGATAACCTCTTTCCGATAGTTTTTTTAATCCGCTTATAAGTCCTTTGGATTTAGCATTTTTAATATCAAACAACGCTTTTTCTATTTTAACTTTCATTTTAATATTTCGTTTAGTTCTTTAAGAAAGATATCATTTTCTTCTTTATTTCCGATAGTAACCCGCAAACAATTTTCAAGATTTATCTGTGAACTCCGGTCTCGAATAATAACACCTTTTTCCGCCAGTTTTAATTGAATATTTTTTGCATTTGGAACCCGGAATAATAAGAAATTTGAATCAGAATCAAAAACTTTTTGTATCGCAGCATATTTTTCAAGTTCATTTTTCAATCTTTTACGCTCTTTTATAATCTCAGCAACATACAAATCTTTTTTACTATAATTATTTACTGAATTTATAACAGCTTGCCTGGTAAGTTTATTTAAATTGTAAGGGGCTTTAATTTTCATAAAATATTTAATAATGCTCTCGCTTGCGGCGCAATAACCGCAGCGAACTCCAGCAAGCCCCCAAGCTTTCGAAAATGTCCGGAGAACAACAAGGTTATTATATTTTTCTATTTCTTTTATAACACTTCCCAACTCTGTAAAATCAATGTATGCTTCATCAACAGCCAAAATTCCATCGAACTTTTCAGCCAGATTGATAATATCTTTTTTTCTTAACAAATTACCCGTAGGGTTATTAGGCGAACAAACAAAAATAATTTTTGTCTGCGCGTCTGTGTTTGCAAGTAACTTTTCGGTATCAAGCTGAAAGTCTTCAGTAAGAGTTACGTTTTTAACTTCAACATCATTTATTTCGCAAGCTACCTGATACATTCCGTAAGTAGGCTCGGCTGTAATAACATTGTCTTTTCCTGGGTTGCAAAAAATCCTTACAAGCAAATCTATAACTTCGTCGGAACCTACGCCGAAAAATAGATTTTTAGCAGGGATGCCAATATAATTTCCTACAACCTTTCGCAAATCGTTTTGCGCCGGATCCGGATATCTATTCAATTCAATGTCTTCTATCTCAATTACGCTACCGATTCCGTTTTCGTTTGCATCTAAAAGAATGCCGCTTAAATAGCTGTCGCGCGCAGAAGTATACGGTTTAAGATTCCTGATATTTTCGCGAACTAATTTGTCAATTTCCATTTTCTATCCTTATTTTTACAGCATTTGCATGAGCTTGTAAATCTTCTGTTTCGGCAAGTGTGATAACTGTTTCCGAAATACTTTTTAATCCGTTTTTTGTTAATTCCTGAAACGTAATTCCTTTCATAAAAGATTCTACATTTACACCGCTGAACGATTTGGCATAACCGTATGTCGGTAGCGAATGATTTGTTCCGCTGGCATAATCGCCTGCGCTTTCAGGAGAATACTTTCCCAAGAAAACAGAACCCGCGTTGGTAATATCTTTTATTGTTTCATTAAAATTTTCTATGCTGAGAATTAAATGTTCCGGAGCAAAACTATTGCTGAATTCAATTGCCTGTTTAATATTGTTTACAACAAGTATATATGAATTATTTAACGAACTGTCGGCAAATTCTTTTCTTTTCAGAGTTTTGGATTGTTTTTCTGCTGCATCCGAAACAGCTTGTGCAATTTCGAAATCTGTTGTAACTAAAATAGCTTGCGAATCTAATCCGTGTTCAGCCTGCGAAAGCAAATCCGCAGCAACAAATTCCGGATTTGCAGTTTTATCTGCAATTACTAAAACTTCACTCGGACCTGCAGGCATATCAATCGCACAGCCATCGGGATCAATACTGACAATTGATTTTGCAGCAGTTACATATTGACTTCCTGGACCGAATATTTTATCAACTTTGGGAATACTACTCGCACCGTAAGCCATTAGCCCGATAGCCTGTGCTCCACCGACCAGATAAAATTCTTCAATTCCGCATTTTTCCGCTGCATAAAGCAATGCAGGATTAACAATTCCGTTTTTTGCAGGCGAACATACAACTATTCTTTTGCATCCCGCAATTCTTGCAGGAATACCCAGCATTAACATAGTTGAGGGCAATACTGCAGTGCCTCCCGGAATGTAAAGTCCAATATTTTCTATCGGTCTGTACTGCCTGAAACATTTTACTCCGGGTAAAATTTCAACGCTGTAACCTTCGGATTTCTGATATTTATGAAACTCTAAAATATTCTCATAGGCACTGTCAATTGCTTTTTTAACTTTCTCGTCCAAATACTTTGCGCCTTTGCATATTTCTTCTCTGCTAAGTTTGATATTATCGGTAGCAAGTCCGTCAAACTTTCTGGCATATTTCAGTACTGAATCAATTCCATTAAGCTTTATATCTTCTAAAACAGGCTTTACAATATCAAGTACTTTTTGATTGTTAATTGCCGGTCTTTTAAAAAGATATTTAATTTCATCGTCATTTAATTTATTTACATCTATAATTTTCATATTAAACTATCATATTATCAATTTGTAAAAGCAAAATCCCCGAAGCTCCTGCATACTTAAGTTTGTTATTTATCTGCCAGAATGTTTCTGAAGGAATTACTGCATGAACGGCAACAAGATTTTCATCTGCAAGCGGTAAAACTGTTGGACTTTTAATTGAAGGCAATATTTCAATAACTTTTTCAAGCTGGTTCTTTGGTACGTTCATCATAAGATATTTCGATTTTTTTGCAGTAAGAACCGAATCTATTCGGATTAAAAGATTATCCAAAAGTTCTTTTTTGTGGGCATCCATTTCTACTGCCGATGATTGAATAAGAACAGCCTCCGATTCGAAAACAGGAAATGATTTTTTTAGTTTATTCATTTTCAATGTGTTTCCGGTAGAGACAATATCGCATATCATATCGGCAACACCCAAAGAAGGAGCAATTTCAACTGAGCCGCTTATTTCAATAATTTTTGCATTTAAAGAATTTTCTTTTAGAAATGATTTTAGGATATTAGGATATGATGTTGCAATTGTTTTCGCGTTAATTTCATTCAGGTTACTTAGTTCTTTGTTTTCAGGTACAGCAATCAGAAGTCTGCACTTACTGAAACCAAGCCTTTTTACAATTGATACCGCTGCCTGTTTTTCAACCATCACATTCTCGCCCACAATTCCGATATCCGCAACTCCGTCCTTAACGTATTCAGGTATATCATCATCGCGAAGAAACAGAATATCAATATCATAATTACGCGAAGGAACAAGAAGTCTTTCACCGTAATTATCAACTTCAAGCCCGCAAGCTTTCAGCATTTCCATCGTTTTTTCTGAAAGTCTGCCTTTTTTTTGCACTGCTAATTTCAAGTTTCCGTTTGCCATAATTTTCCTTTAAAATTAAAAACCCCGGTTAAGGCCGGGGTTCATTTATTATTTATTTACAAAAAATTAAATTTTGTCCTAGCCTCTTAGCAAAGATTTGAATGGTGATGAAGATGAATAACTTTTTTTAACATACTTATCTTAAATAATTTATGCAGATAATATAGACAGAATTAACATAATTTCAAAAACATTATTTTATTCTGCTTGTTTTTTTTGAATATTCATTTTCGGCTTTTTTAAAAGCTTCGTATATCAAATCAATTAATGGCGCAGCTCTTTTAGGAATTGAGATGTTTTTTAGCAAAGAATCCGCAGAAATATTTTTCTTTACAGCCAATTTAATTAAATCTTCATTTTTTATAACCCAGAATGGCGGGAAATCAATTTTACGTGCAATAATATCACGTGCATTATACAAATATTTAAGAACATTTTTTTGCTGATAATTCAAATTACCACTGCCTTTAATCTGCAAATACGGGTTCTTTTTTTCCCTTATGTCGCATTTTTCGAGCTGTATATTTTTACTTCTCAGAATATCTTTTTGTTCGTCAGTCAGATTTTTATTAAGATAATTCTCAAGTTCAAACAGATATTTAACATCATTTTCTGCATATTTAAGCTGGTCGTCGCTTAAAGGTCTTTTGTTCCAATCGGATTTTTGCTTTTTCAGCTTATGAGAATTATCTACATTTAAAACTTCCGAAACAATATTTTCAAGACCAAGCTTGGCATATCCCAATAATTTGAATCCTGCTTGAACGTCATAAATATTTCTCAATTTTATTCCTGAAGAATGCTTAAGCAATTTTACATCGAATTCGGCACAAAACATTACTTTGCAGATTTTTTCATCTTCAAATATCGATTTCAAAGAGCTGATATCTTTAATTGTTACCGGATCAACTAAATATATTTTGTCTTCAACTCTTAATTGAACAAGACAAATATGAATTCCATACCTGTGAAGATTTGATTCGCCTTCAAGATCCAGACCTATTTTTGTAATCCCGCAGTTTTTTATAATTCCGTCAAGATTTTCAAGTTCTTCGTTAGTGTTTATCAAATTATTTTGCAAAAAAACCAACCATAATTCAAATAAGGTGTAAATATACCTAAATATATTTTAAATCACTTTCTTCAACAATTATTTTATTGTTTTTTTTAATATTTACAAACATTTTTACATGTAGGATTTATGGATATTTCATTTACTATTTTCATTTCCTTTCGAAAATAATTTGATTTATAAAAATATAAAGGTAAAAAATGAGCATTAAATTTATGACTGCCGGTGAAGCAGCATCGTTTATTAAAGACGGGGATGTTATCGGTTTTAGCGGGTTTACTCCAGCCGGAGCCTGTAAAGCAATACCAAAAGCCATTGCTGATAAAGCTGTGGCAGAACACAACGCAGGGAAACCTTTTAAAGTAGGCGTAATAACCGGAGCATCTACCGGAGATTCTCTCGATGGTTCTTTAGCACGAGCCGAAGCAATTTCTTTCAGAACACCTTATCAATCGAACAACGATTTAAGAAAACTAATCAATGCTGGCAAAGCTAATTTCTTTGATTCGCACCTTTCTGTAGTTGCACAAAACATTAGATACGGTTTTCTCGGAAAAATCGACTGGGCAGTTATGGAAGCCTGCGATGTTAATGAAAACGGTGAAATCGTTCTTACTTCTGCTGTAGGAATTTCTCCTTCTATTTGCAGAACTGCCGATAAAATTTTAATCGAGTTAAACAGAAGACATCCGAAGGAACTTCGCGGGATGCATGATATATATGAACCAGCTGATCCGCCTTATCGCAAGGAAATACCAATCTATCGCCCATCCGACAGAATCGGGTGTGCTGTTATTCAGGTTGACCCTAAAAAAATTGTTGGTGTTGTGGAAACTGATTTACCCGATGAAGTCGGAGGATTTAAAGAACTTGACCCTGTAACAGAAAAAATCGGGGAAAATGTATCAAATTTTCTTGCAAGCGAGTTAAAAGCAGGAAGAATTCCTAAGTCTTTTCTTCCTATTCAATCAGGAGTGGGCAATATTGCTAATGCAGTTCTTTATTCACTTGGAGAAAACAAAGAAATCCCGGCATTTGAAATGTACACTGAGGTAATTCAGGATGCGGTTATTAACTTAATGCAAAAAGGCAGAATTACTTTTTCAAGCGGTTGTTCACTTACAGTATCTCCTTCACTTTTACAAGAAATCTATCAGGAATTAAATTTCTTTCATTCGAGAATAATTTTAAGACCCCAGGAAATTTCAAACAGTCCTGAAGTTGCACGCAGAATCGGCATAATTTCGATTAATACCGCAATAGAAGCTGACCTTTTCGGTAACATAAACAGCACTCAGGTTTTAGGTACAAAAATGATGAACGGAATCGGCGGTTCGGGAGATTTTACACGTAATGCATATATTTCTATATTTACAACTCCTTCGGTAGCAAAAGACGGTAAAATAAGCTCTATTGTTCCTATGGTATCACACGTCGATCACAGCGAACATTCTGTTCAAATATTAATTACCGAACAAGGGGTTGCCGATTTGAGATCGAAATCGCCCAAAGAAAAGATGGAATTGATTATAAACAATTGCGTACACCCTGAATATAAAGATATGCTGCGGGAATATGTAAAAATAGGCGGTGAAACTCATACACCTCAAACTTTAAGTGCTTGTTTCGGAATGCATACAACATTCGAAAAAACCGGAGATATGCGCAATACAAATTGGAAGAATTATATGGTATAACGGAAAATAACTCCGGTTTACCGGAGTTATTTTTATATCTTTTTACATTTCCTTTTCCGCATACAGCATTTTATCTTCCAAAAACAAAGCGCTCAGTTTATGTTCTCTGCATATAAATACAAGTCCCGTTTCATTATGAGGTTCACCTATGCGGGAATGAACCGATTTTAATCCTCCGAGATATTTCCTTGCATCGCAAAGATAAACCATATCGCCAACTTCGGCAGACATTTTTTTCATATCCTCTTTGGATAAATTTATAAAATCTTCATCATCACTGCGTAATCTCCATTTAACATATACCCTCTCTCCCTCTTTTTCGTTAACTTTGCTTCCTTTAAACATTTCTTTTGCTTTTTTAACAGACCAAACTGTTAAGCCTTCAAGATGAGTTTCGGGATCGTATTTAAGATAATATACAGCAGAAATTGATGTAAAGATTATCATAAGAATTGTTACTGAAAGAAGCACACCCAAAGTGCTTGCATCAAACCATATTAAAAACAAAAAGAATACAATAAAGATTATCAGCGCTGACATCAAATTCTTATGTTTCTTATATTTCTTTATTCTTTCACTTAGCCCTACAAATACCGGTTGTAAATATGTTACTAATACACCAACACCGACACAAACAACCGTGTTGTACAAAGCGCTTATGTAAGTATAAGGATGCACGGGATCCATCGGAGTACCGTGAGCAAAGGGAGTTATCAATATATCGGGATAACGGGCTCCTATAATCATAAGAGAAGAACCGCCAAGAAAAGTAGTAAGAACTCCTGCAGTCGTAAATCTTTTCCAAAATACACCTAAAAAGATTGCTGTTACAAGAGGCGGAGTAAGAGTAGAATGAAAATATCCGTGTGCTTCGTAAACAGTGGGATAATTATTAAAAGGTATTGTTGCAATAATTCCTATTACTGTAAAAAATATTGATGCCCATCTTGCCGCACTAAGTTCTTTTTTTGCCTCCTTTTCTTCTGAAGCAAGCCGGCGCTTAATTAACTTTTTAATTGGTCTGTGAACATCATTAATATAAACTGCAGCAATTGCGTTTATTAAGGAATCGACAGTGCTTAACAATGTTGCCGTAAGAGCTGCAAGAACAAATCCGAATACCCCTTCACTGGCAATAATATGAGTAACAGCTATAAATACTTCATCAGAATTTACATTCGGATTAAGAGGCGAGTTATTCATTTCCAAAAGGGCTTTCCCAATCCAGCCTGCGCTTCCTACAACTAATGCAGATATTGGGAGCATAAAAAGGACGTTAAATATAGCTGCTTTTCTTCCTTCATCAACGCTTTTTGCTGACATAAACCTCATCAGCAAACCCATATTCATAAACAGGAATCCAACTGAACCGGCAACACCATCCTGCCAAAATATCCCTACAAAATTAAAATCGGGCGGCTTATTAAAATCAGCCAACGGAAGTCTCCATTCTACAGGTAAAAGATGCCAGAAAGTATCAAATCCCCCGACGTAGCTAACCCCTGTAATAAATATTAAAACACCTGTTACCAGTAATATTCCGCCTTGCAGCAAATCAGTAAAAATAACTGCCGTCTGTCCGCCAAAGGTTGTGTATATTCCTGTAATAATGGCAATTACAACTATTACTCCCATTAAAGTTACAGGAATATGCATCCCTATAATATCGAAAGCTTGCGGCAGAAGCGGAGTGAAAACTTTTCCCAAGGTTAAAAGTCCTATACCGAGATACCCAATCATATAAAGCAATTGGAAAATTGTAGCAATAAACCTGACAGTGGGACTGAATCTTCTTTCAAAATATTCGGGGATTGAACGTATTTTTGTGTAAACAACTATTGGCAGCCATCCAAAAAGAAAAAAAGGCATAAAAAACCAGTCATTCATGTAAGTCATTGTTGAAGAGAGACCATATTCGAAGCCTTTTGCAGAATATTTTACAAAACTGTGGCTGCCTACTCCCGTAGCAACAATTGAAACTGTTATAAGCCACCAGGCAAATCTTCTTCCGCCAAAGAAAAAGTCGTTTGTGCTTCTGTTATATTTTGCAAAGTAACTGCCAAAAAGCATTATGCTGAAAAAATACGCAAGCATAACTATCCAATCGGTCGCTGTTCCAAGTCCGTGTAATGATTCCATATATTTACCAGTAAAGAGCTGCTATTATTAAAATTGCGTGGATTATCATAAAGTATGCAAAACCAAAAACTAAAATTTTTAACCATCTACGGTGGGCTTTTCTTTTCAGATTTATACTTTTTGATTTATAAATAATATATAGCCCCAGACTGAAAAATAACCCGCCAAAACCATATAGATAAATAAAGGGCAACCAGGTATGACTGAAAGGAGGCATAAAATTTCCTGAAATATTTTTAATAATCAGTAAGTAAGATAAGTGAAAATAGATTTTTTTGAAATTAAATTCTACAATTATTCTTCAGGAAACATAAAACTTAATTTTGCAGAAACTAAATCCGGATAAATGTTAAATAATTTATCCATTCTTGTTACTTGCGATACATATTGCTGAATGTGATTCGGCATTACTGCTTTTACATCGCCTCCGTTTGCCCTTGCTGTACGCACAAGATGAACTATTGCTCCGAGAAACGACGAATCCATAAATTCAACCTTTGTCATAACGATTATTATTTTTTTTTCTCCGCCGAAAACAACGTTTGAAGAAAACTCTTTAAATTTTAACGATACTTTAAGGCTTGCTCTTAAAATTTTTACCGTGATAATTGAAATATCGTCTTTGTTTTCAAAATCGAAATATGATTCGTATTGATTGCTTAATATGGATTTTGTTATCATTTTTTAGATTTTTTTTTAGAAAAATTATATTGTAACAATAACATAATTCCTCAAAATATTCAAATTATTAATTTATTTTACTATCAACCTGCAATAAATAATTCTTTTAAAGGAAGCGATATTGTTGTTTTTGTTCCAGCTGATATTTCGCTTTCTGCCCAAATTCTTCCTCCATTTTTTAGAACAAATTCTTTACAAAGGATTAATCCTAAACCTGTACCGGTCTCATCATTTGTACCTTTTCGTGAAACATTTTTATCAATTTTAAACAATCCCGAAGAGATTGCTTCATCCATTCCTACTCCGTTATCTTTTATAATTATTTCGGAACAGGTTTTTGTTTTTTTACTTTCAATCTCAATTTTTCCGCCGGGATTTGTAAATTTTATTGAATTGCTTACAATATTGCGTATAACTGTGTTAATCATATAATAATCGCAATATACTGTAAAATCCTGAGGAATATTTATTTCGATAGAAATATTTTTATTATTTGCTGCGGCTTTGTAAGCTCCCACAGCTTCTGTTACAAGAGGCAGCAAATTATATGTTTCTTTATTCACTTCAATAATTCCCTGCTGCGAGCGAGCCCATTCAAGAAGGGTGTTTAACAGATTTAACGTGTTTCCTGCAGCTTCGTCAATAGTATTAATTAATTTATATATTTCCTCTCTTTCAAAATCATCAAAATCTTCTTTCAGCATCGAAGAATATCCGTAAATTGCAGTAAAAGGATTTTTAAGATCGTGGGCAATTATTGATAAAAACTTATCTTTTGTGGCATTTGCTTCACGAAGTTCTTTTGTACGAATACGGACTTTGTCTTCAAGATCAGCATTCATTTCTTCTAGCTGCTTGTTGTATTCAAATATTTTCTTCGATTGAAAATAACTCTTTACTGCTTCTTTCACTGTAAGGATTAAATCATCCTGATTCCAGGGCTTTTCAATAAATCTGTATAAATCCGCATTATTTACAGCATTTGTAACCCCTTCAATTCTGGCTTGTCCGGTTAAAAGTATTTTTCTGGTTTCCGGAATTATTTCGTGAGCTTTAATCAGAAATTTATCTCCTTTCATTGAGGGCATAAGATAATCGGATATAATAACCGGGATATCTGAACTTTCATTTCTTAGCTCTTCAATTATTTCAAGCGCTTCTTCACCAGATTCGGCAGTTTCAATATAAAACTCGTTGTTAAGATTAATTTGAAGCTGCTCTTTAATTGCTATTAAGATGAGTTGTTCGTCATCTACACAAATTATTGTGGGTTTTAGCATAATTATCTCAAAATTATTTAATAGGCAACTTTACAAAAAAAGTTGTACCTTTATTTATTTTGCTCGAAAATTCAATCTTGCCACTATGAGCATCAATAATTTTTTTTACAATATCCAAACCGATTCCGCTTCCTTCTCCGCGCTGTTTTGTAGTAAAAAACGGGGCGAATATCTTATTTTGGATTTCTACCGGAATACCTGTCCCTGAATCTTTAATTGATACAACTACATTTCCGTTTTCAGGATAAATACCGATTGTTATAATACCTTTATATTTAATTGCTTGCATTGCATTTTGCAGAATATTAATCCAGACCTGAGTCAGTTCATCGGGATGAGCAAAAATTTTAGGCACATTTTGATATTCTTTAATAAGTTCAACACCATGCTTAAATTGATTATTATATAAAGCAAGAACTGTTTCAATATTTTCGGCTAAATCAACAGGTACCATATCATTTGTGTTACTTTTATACGAATATTTTTTTAATGCGTTAATTACAAAAGAAGCTTTGTCGGCAGCATTATTTATAGTTTGATTATTTTTCTTAATTGAAAGCAGATTTTTCGCAGTTTCTAAAATAAAAACGCAATTTGAATTTTCGAACAAAGGTTTTATATAATCTATATCCCATATATTAAGATATATAAGATATTCTGCTATTTTATCGGAATCCTTTATATTTAATTCATTCAGTTTTGAAAGAAGTTCGCGTTTTATTTTTCTTTCTTCCCGGGTTGAGATAATATTTTCGGAAGAAGCAAAATGAGCAAGTATAACAAGCAATATTTCAAAATCGCCTGCAGTAAGATTATAATGGAAAGTGCCGAGGTCGTAAAAAGATTTAGAAATAGAATCCGCCAAATTATTCTGTGCTGCTTTAATTGCTGCCAGCGGCGTATTAAGTTCATGCCCGATACCTGTAATTAACTGTCCTAAAACCGCAAGTTTTTCGGATTCTAATAATTGCTTTTGAGTTGCTTTCAATTCCTCAATTGATTTAATCAACTTTTCGTTTGTTATTTTCAGCTCAATTTCAGCTTGTTTTTTAGGGGATATATCTTGGATCATTCCTAAAAGCACTTCACTATTGTTTTCGTCGTTCATTATGGCAACATTAACATCAACCCAGATAATTTCCCCGTTTTTCTTAATATACCTTTTTTCAATATTATAAAATTTTTTTTCTCCAGCAAAAAGCTGATTAATGTTTTCAACGCTTTTTTCAATATCGTCCGGATGTGTAATATCAATAATTTTCAATAATTTCAACTCATTTTCGGTATATCCTAGCAAATCGCAGAAAGCTTTGTTAACTACTTTAGGATAACCGTTTTTTTCATATTGCATTATTCCGATAGGCGAATTTTCAAAGATTGTCCGAAATCTTTTTTCGCTGACGAAGAGAGCTTCAAGTAATTTTTTCTTTTCTGAAATATCCTGCTTAACTGCAACATAATTAATAATTTCATTTTTCTTGTCAAATACAGGAGTAATTGTCATTTGTTCATAGAAAAAAGTACCATCCTTTTTTTTATTGAGGATTTCTCCTTCCCATATTTCCCCTTTTGAAATAGTTTGCCAAAGCTTTTTGTAAAAATCTACATCGTGGATACCCGATTTTAATATCCTCGGATTCTGACCGATTATTTCATCTAATTTGTATCCGGTAAGCTTTTCGAAAGCTTTGTTAGCCCATATTATTTTTCCTGACAAGTCCGTAATTACTATTACATTCGCTGAAGCATTAAGGGCAGTGTTAAGTAAATCGGCATCAATAATGCTTTTTAACCCCTTATTTTGTTCGTGCTGTTTTTCCATTTGTCAATATTTAGTTTTCAATTAGTTAATAATCGAAAGAAATAACACATTATTAAATGGCTGTTGTTGCAAGTTACTTGCAATTGCGTACTTATTTTTTTTATATTACCCATAAAAAAAAAGTGCTTTATGAAAATTATTCTGTCAATCCTTGTTTTACTTGTTGCAGTCTCCTGCTCTAATAAAAATGAAAAAGAGCTTGTGTTTGTTACAATTCCGCCTCAGAAATTTTTTGTTGAAAAAATCGCAGGCGATAATTTAGATGTGAATGTTATGGTTCAAAACGGTTCGGCAGAGGAATTTTTTGAACCTTTGCCCGGACAGTTGATTGCTTTATCGAAAAGCAGATTATATTTTACAACCGGATTTCCTATAGAAAAACATTTGATTGATAAGTTTAAATCGTTAAACGGTAAAACTGAGTTTGTTAACACAACAAATGGAATAAAACTTATTAATATGCCCGATGCAGAGGATTTATTTCTTCAACAAAAAAAAAGCAGCATTCATCATTCTCACAAAGGCATGCCCGATCCGCATATCTGGCTTAATCCTTTGCTTGTTAAAATTCAAGCCCGTAATATTTTATCTTCACTGATAAAATTACAACCCGAGGACTCAGCTTTTTTCCGCACAAATTATCAAAATTTTTGCGCTGAACTCGATTCACTTCATCTGTTTCTTGAAAAAACCCTCGCAAGTAAAAAAGGAATGAGTTTTATGGTTTTTCATCCTTCTTGGGGTTATTTTGCAATGCAGTACGGACTAAAACAAATTCCGGTGGAAATTGAAGGCAAAGAACCGGGGTTAAAAGAATTAAGCCAAATTATAAATTATGCAAAAAGGAATAAAGTAAAAACAATTTTTGCGCAAGCTCAATTCAGCACCAAAAGCGTTGAAGCAATTGCAAAAGAAACAAATGCAAAGATTATACTTATAGACCCTCTTGCGGAGGATTATATCAATAATCTTAAGCAGACTGCAATTCTTATTTCGGAAAACTAGATAAAGGTTGTATGAACACGCAAATAGAAATATCAAATCTGAGTTTTGCATACGAAAAACAGCCGGTGCTGGAAAATATCAATCTTGATATTCTTCCTAAGGATTTTGTTGGTATTGTAGGACCTAATGGAGGTGGAAAAACAACATTGCTGAAATTAATGCTGGGATTAATTTCACCTCAAAACGGTAAAATTAGTATTCTTGGAAAAGATCCTCTCGAAGCACGCAATAAAATAGGCTATGTTCCGCAATACAGCGAAATTGATAAAACTTTTCCTATCTCCGTTTTTGAGGTAGTGGCAAGCGGATTATGCAATAATAATTCATTATTCCCATGGTTTAAAAAAGAAAATATAAAAAGAACAAATGCTATTTTAGATAAAATGCAAATTCTTCCTTTATCTCAAATGCCTTTCGGAGAATTATCGGGCGGACAGAAACAACGCTGCCTTATAGCGCGCGCGCTTGTTTCAGATCCATTAATTCTATTTTTGGATGAGCCTACTGCAAGTGTGGACTCGAAAGTTGAATCTGATTTTTATTCTTTATTAAAAGATCTTAATAAAGATATGACAATTGTTTTGGTATCGCACGATATTGCATTTATTTCAACATTTGTAAACAAAATTGCCTGCGTAAATAAAAATCTGGTTTGCCACCACAGCCACGAAATAACAGGCGAAACATTGCTAAGCGATCTTTACAAAACAAACATTTCATCTATTCATCATAATTGCGGCTTATAAAATGTACGAATTATTAAATATTTTAACTGAATTCACCTTTCTGAAATTTGCATTTTTAGCCGGATTGCTTTCGGGTGTTGCTACAGGAATTACCGGAAGTTTTGTTGTTGTTAAAAGAATTTCGTACATAGGGGGCGGTATTTCGCACGCTGTAATGGGCGGACTAGGCATAGCATATTTTGCGGGAATAAATCCGATGTACGGAGCCTTGGCATTTGCTTTATTTTCTGCAGTAATAATAAGCATTGTTAAAATGAACCTTCGGCAAAACGAAGATACTGTTATCAGCGCACTATGGTCAATAGGGATGGCAACAGGATTAATTTTCGCATTTATAACTCCCGGTTACAATGTAAATCTTCTTTCATTTCTTTTCGGCAATATACTTATGGTTACAACCGAAAATCTTGTGCTGCTTTTAATTCTGGATATAATAATTTTAGTTGTTGTTTTACTGTTTTACAGGCAGCTTGTGTTTATCTGTTTTGACGAAGAATATGCACGAATCCGCGGATTAAAAGTAGATTTACTTTATTTTATACTAATTTCCCTTATCGCTCTAACGGTAGTTGTACTTGTTCAAACAGTAGGAGTTATTCTTGTAATTGCTCTTTTAACTCTTCCCTCGGCCATAGCAGCAATCTTTACAAAAAGGATTAAGAAGATGATTCTTTCATCGATTTTACTTAATTATCTTTTTATCTTTACAGGAATTTTAACAGCTTTTTTAACTGATCTGCCAGCCGGTGCAACAATTATTTTAATAACCGGAGCAGGCTACCTTTTAGCTTTTATTATTAAACACTTTCTTTTAAAAATATAACTAAATCTGAACAATAAATATGGATATAGAAAACATACTTACTTCTTTTTCATTAAAAAAAACAAAAGTGCGGAAAGATGTTCTGTCTCTTTTTTTTCATTTCAATTATGCTCTTTCGCAATCGGATATAATTAAAGAGCTAAAATTTGCTTACGATGAAACCACAATTTACCGTACAATCAATATTTTTGAATCGAAAAATATAATTCATAAAATTCCGGATAACCTAAAGAAATCCAGTTATGCAGTTAATAAAGAATTAAAAACCGGAAAGTGTTCAGGCGATATACATATTCATTTTCATTGCGACAGCTGCGGTCATAATTTTTGCATCTCTCCCGAGGCTGAAATTAAAGTAAAACTGCCAGATAATCTTTTAGTAAGTTTTGTAAATATTATTGCCAATGGATTGTGCAGCAAGTGTAACGATAAAAATATTCAGGAGAATTGATGAGTTTTGAATGCCCGCATTTTTTTGACGGCAAATGCCGCCGCCGGAAAGGAAAAGATTGTAAACCCGGCTCCCGTTACTGCATTCTCGAAGGAAGATTTGAATTCCCCGCAGCAGGACATGAAAAAAAAGTTAATGAGTTAAAAAGTATTTTTCCTTCAAACAAAAAAACAAATAATTCTTAATCATAAACACACTATATATTACTGCTTTCAAATTGTCACAAATCCGTCAATTTTATTAGTCAATGGAATTGTGAATTAAAGGATTGTTTTCCTAATTAACAGCATTTTTTCGTTAAATTTTAACCCCGTTTTATCTAAAACAGCCAATGATTAAAACTCTAAAAAGATAATGATTGTCTAAATGACTATTTTAGGTTTTTTAATTATTTAAAACGTTTTTTCCCATATACACAAATAATTCTACAATCTCAAACATTTTTTAGCGTGAAGATATCCAACTCCTTGGATTTCCTTTTATGCTATTTACATCTGTCCTATTATCTGCTTTATCTGTATTAAGTTTAAATATATTAACTAAATTTTGCAGATTACTTGTAAGATTACTTAAATCTTCTGAAGCTCTGGCAATTTGCTGAATACTGGTTGAGGATTCCTGTGTAACTCTTGAAATATTATGTATACTTTTACTTATTTGTTCTGCCGTAGCCGATTGTTCTTCACTTGAAGCGGCTACTTGATTTATAACATCAATAGTTTCATTTGTATTTTCTATAATTTCATCCAATGCTGAAATTGCTTTATTTGCCAGCGACTTACCTTTTTCAACTTCTTCAGTGCCAGAATCAATTGATTTTACAGCATTTCCGGTATCCGACTGAATAGTATTTATCATAGCAGCAATTTCCTTTGTTGCTTTTGAAGTACGCTCTGCAAGTTTTCTTACTTCATCAGCAACTACCGCAAATCCGCGTCCTTGTTCCCCTGCTCTTGCTGCTTCAATTGCGGCATTTAACGCAAGTAAGTTAGTCTGATCTGCAATTTCATCAATAACTTGAATTATTTCACCTATCTGATCGCTGCTGGTACCAAGTTTTTTTACTATTAAAGCCGCATCGCCAACAACCTGAGCAATACGATTCATTCCGTCTACAGTTTGTTTAACCACCTGACCGCCATGTAATGCCGACTGACCAGATTTTTTCGAAAAATCAGCTGCTGATGTTGTGTTTTGAGTATTTGTTATGATAGTTGCAGTCATTTCTTCAACTGCACTTGCTACTTCGTTTGTTTGTGAAGACTGTTCGTGTGATCCGGAAGCTATTTCTTCTGCACTCGAAGATATTTCGTGAACTGCAATAGCAGTTGATTGAACAGCTTCGGTAACATTAATTATCATTTGTCTTATATTTTCTACCACTCTATTGAATCCGAAAAATAATTTTCCTATAATGTCTTTTTCGTTTTTTATTTCAAGGTTAACAGTAAGATCTCCTTCTGCAAGTTTGTTCATTTCATTAAGGATATAATCGATATTATGCGATAAATATAACTTCTGCTTTTCACTCTCTCTTACAGCTTCTTCAACTTTTAGAGCAATATTATTCTTTTCATTTACAAGCTTTTCATTTGCCTCATTAATACTTTGAATCATCTTCTTGAATGAATTTGCAAGATTACCCAATTCGTCCTCGCTCTTTACATCCAAATCAACATTAAGTTCACCATTTGTAATTTGTTGAGCCGCTGCATTAAGTTTATTTATCTGGCGAGTAATAACTTTTGTTAACCAAAGAATAACAATAACACCAAAAGCAAATATTAAAATACTTATTACAAGCGAGAAATAAGAATTATCTAGAATTGCATTATTTACTTCATTTAGAGAATAAACAAGAACAATCTTGCCTAATTTCTCTTCATTATATTTAATTGTGGTATATGAAGTTATTGCTTCATCTGTTCTAATAGTTTTATCGATATCTTGAAGTGTTGAAGGGTCAACACTTATATTTTGAGGATTATACGATACAATTTCAGCATTGCTTTCGTCCTGGATTAAAATGTAAATAACGTTTTTATCCTTTTGTGCCCACGAAAATGTGTTCTGAACTAAAGTAAAATTACTTTCTCCCAAACCCATTCCAACAGAGAAAGATAACATTTCACTAAGAGTATTTACTTGTTTTTGTATTGTATCCAAACTCATCGATCTTTGCTTTGCCGGGAAATAGAGGGAAACAAAAGTTATTACCAGAACTAAGGTAATTACAACCCCGCTTATCATTTTTAATCGAATTGATTTTTTTATTCTCTCATATAATTTCATATACCATCTCCAAAAATTTTAAGTAAAGTCGGACTAAAATAAATAGTCCCGACTTTACTAAATCTTTGTTATTTTATTTCTAGAAGTACCTTAACTTTATCATTAACTTTATCTAATGAAATAAATCCAATAGCTCCTGGAGTTGAAGCCACTTTTTCAAGTATTTCTTCTTCCGAACCGAATCCTGCTGGTGATTGTCCTTCACCTGTCAATTGAATTTTCATCCATATTTTTTTCATTTCCATTGACGATTTACCTATTACATTGAAAAACTTCTTAGATGTCTCATTTTCTGATTTTAGAGTTATTGGAATTATTGCTGCTCCATTGCTCCATTTATTTGCTTTTAATAAGTAGATTTGACTAAGTTTATCGGTGCTTATTGAACCTTCGGGAACAGATTTATTTGCAATTATTGCTACCTGTGCATAAGCATTAGAAAACCCGATAAACAAAAAGACTAAAATATAATATTTATACAATTTCATTTTTTTCTCCAATAATATTTTTTATGATTTTTTTAGAAACTTACGCTTGCGCCTAACATATAATCATTTCTAGTTCCATCAATAGGTATAGTACCTAATGTAGTAATAAGAAAACTGCTATGTTCATATTGCGCTTTTAATAATACTTCATCAATCACTTTATAACTTAAACCAAAGTTATATATTTTTACTCCGTTCTTGATGAAAAAATTGTCTTTACCTTCTAGGTAATCATAACCAGCATATGCTCCTAATTGATCTGTAATATTATATAAAAGATTGACATGATAAAATGTTTTATCAAAACTGCTCGGGTTCATCGGATTAGTAGCAAGCGTAGCTTTATTCACATCTGATAGTTTATAGTATACTTGTATTATTTCAGCTTCCAGGTCAAATCCTGCAACTGAATAATTAAGATAACCGCCGACTCTTGTACGCGGAATAAAACCGATATTATATTTCACAATTCCCATTGCATTACTAGCACTGTCTAAACCTTTTCTATCATATGTAAACGATCCGCCAATCTGCAAATCTTTGTATTCTGCTCCAATTCTTCCACCAACCATTTTATATGGTGTCGGGTCCTGTCCAGTGCCAAGAAAAGACTTGTTATTATTTAACATTTCAGTTTCTGAATTACCATAATATACAGCATAATTTAAACTTAAGTCTCCAACAGGGAATTCGCCGTAAACTTGTAAATTTGCTGATATTGGGACGAATTCACCAGTTCCAAACAGATTAAAAAAGTAAGTCTCATATGCAATAGGTCTGTAGATATAAGGCAATAATACGGTTCTGTTTTTTATTTCGTTAAAATTGTTGAATCTGGGGATAAGCTTACCGGCTTTTATGTTAAGTAACGAAGAAAGTGAATACTTTAACCAAGCTTCCTCTATTTAAAATCCTCCAATATTATCCTGAAGTGAGAAAGAATTGGTAAACTCAAAATTTACAAATGAACTTAATTCAGGAGTGAAATTTTTCTGGAAAAATATATTCATCTGCTGTGTTATAAACGAATTTACCTCATCATTTTTTACATCACCATAGTAAACATCAAAATTAGTATAATTCATTTGATAATACCCAAAGATATTCAAATCATTGTTCTGGGCAAGTGTGATTTTTGTCAAAAACAATAACAAAAAAAACGCAAAAAATGTTTGTTTACTATTCATATTATTTTCCCTTTAAGTTATTTATATAATGTTAAATATTAAATTATGATATAAAATTTAAGTACCTGGTTTAATTCGTTTAAAGAAATAGTAATTTAATACAGAACATATATCTTTAACTACTAAAGTTATTTGTTCCAATAATTTCATTAGATACTTATTTTTTTCCTCTTGGGAAGTATATTCGGAAATACGGAACAATACTTTAACAAAATCGGACTTTACAAATCACATTTTTGTGATAATATTCATATTAACCTGAGTTCGATATAAGAATCAAGCAAAAACAAGTTGATTCGCATAACCGGACAAATCAATTTTGGGTTTACGATCTTTGAGAGAATAAGCCAGCAAACCGGAAAGCAAATTAACAAAGAAGT